>NHEP01000253.1 GCA_002171515.1 bacterium TMED88
TAAAATCCAAGAAAAGAACCCCGATGGATCAATCAAACACATCTTGCAAAGAGCAAGACAAGGAGCAGAGAGAAAGAAAAGGCAACAGACTGGAGATCGAATAGAATAAAAAAAGCAAAACAAACATGCCAATCAAACTAAAAGCCAGAAAAACCAAAAAGATTGACGAATAGAAAAGAGCAAAGCGCAGCACTCAGAGACAGAGTTCAAAATCAAAAACGGAGCAGAATAAGTAGCGACAACGAAAGAAAACTAAACACTCTCAACAAGCCACGTAGAGACAGAAGGTGTAAGCTAAATGACACTCAGAAGAAACAAAATACCAGAACACAAGAAAGAAAAACAACAATCACCGACCCAAGCCATGAACAACCAAAACAGGAATCAAAAGCGAAGCAATTCAACAAAGGAACGCAGACCAGTGTCAACAAAGAAAAAAAGACTAATCCTACACATAGGAACCGAAAAAACAGGGTCTACATCGATTCAAGAATTTCTCAAAACAAATCGCAAACAACTTAGAAAAGATGGCTACATCGTACCCACAACGCTGGGCAAGGATATACACTTCAAACTTCAATTAATGGCCAACTCAGAACACTTTGTAGACAGCTTTTGGCGGAATTTAGGATTAAGCAAAAACACCAAGCTAAGACGAAAAACAATAAAACAATGGAGAAAAGAATTTGAGAAAGAGGTAAAAGGCTCAAAAGGAAAAAACTGGATCATATCCTGCGAAACACTTCATAGCAGATTAACGACAAAGGAGGATATAAAACGATTAAGAAGAATACTTGAACCCTTATTCGTAAAGATAGACATAATAGTCTATTTAAGGGATCCACTTGACTTAGTCGTCTCGAGATTAAATGAAAACGTAAAAAGCGCACTACCAATAGAGATCCCACTAACATCACACAAAGGATTTGACATTTGCAATCATGCAGAAACAGTAAAAAACTGGGACGGAAAACTAGGACCAGGAGAGTTGATACCAAGACTTTTCACAACTGATTCCGTATTGAATGGAAATGTAGTTAATGACTTTTGCATTGTGTGCAATATCAATAGGTCTACCATGCAGCTACCGACAAAGAAGAACAAGTCGATGCCAGAATACTGCCTAAGAATCATCAATGAAATCAATAGGTATGTACCTAGGAGATGGATTGACGGGACAATAATTAAAAGCAGATGGGAACTAATAATACTCATAGAAAAAACACTAAAGACAGGCGAAAAAATCCAAGCAAACAAAAAACAAATCGACCATTACAAGAGTTATTACGAAGAAAGCAATGAATGGGTGCGCAAAAAATATTTCCCACAAAGAAAGGAACTATTCGACTGCAAGCAAATAAGCCAAAAGAGCAATGCTCAGGTAATCAGTCAAGATCAAATTGAAGAGATCGGAAGACTCATAGCAATGATATGGATGAGGAAAAACGCAAGAATAAATCAATTAGAGGCGAAGACAAACGCATACAAGCAAATCATCAAGAAAAACCTAAGAGGAAAAGATAAATTTGAAACGCCAAGGTATCATAACAAAATAGAGAATTTCTTTGACTGCTAATGCCAATTTACAAACTAAAACAGTCATTAAAGCTAGAAGAAGGGGGATATCTAGACTCGGTACAAATTGAATACGAGATTTCAGGCAAGCCTGAAAATGATGGATCAAATGTAATAATAATATGCCACACCTTGACAGGTGGTCTAAATGTAGTCGATTCACCACTCTGGTCATTTATCGGCAACAAAAGAACAATAGATTCGAATCAATATTGCATCATTTGCTTGGGTACGCTTGGAGGTCTTAATGAAAGCACAGGTCCAAGATCATTAAACAAAAAAGGGAATCCATACGGACCAGAGTTCCCAACGGTAACAGTAACCGACTCCATTCATGCACATTTACAAGTACTTAATTCTCTAGGCATTAAGCAAGCAAAAGCAATTATTGGAGGAAGCTATGGAGGATTTTGTGTGTATACATGGTTAGCACTAAAACCACAGTTTTACCAAATAGCCGTTGTCTTCCAGTCATCGCTATGGTGTAGCGCTCACACAATTGCTTTGTTCTCGCTATGCAGAGACATAATAACTTCAAGCCCAAGCTGGCGAAATGGGAAATACACTAATAAAGATTTAGAAGAATCACATAGCTATACACAAATGATTGCAGTCAATAGACTATTTCAGATGAGTCATTATAAATTTGAAGAAAAATTTCCCCGCACTTACTACAACAATTCAAAGAAAAAGTCAGTGGGGTACTGGGAAAAATACCATGCAATTGACGACTTTATCACTGAACGTTCAAAAACAATGATCGATCCAAATACTCTTCTATCAACATTCAGATCAAGCAGCTTATTTGATCTAGAAAAAAGCTTTCCACAGATATGGGAAACTTGGAAAGAACTTACAACCACAGTTATACAAGCACCATGTATTCAAGACTGGAGATACCCCGCAGAAGGAATGCACAAAATTCATAAAAAATTAAAAGAAGTCGGTGTGAAGACATTTTATAGACCAACCCAGTCAGGACTAGGACATGGATCCTACTTATATGACCCTGAATCAATTAATAAAGTCATGAGATTGTTGAAAACACAATTGAATGAAAGCGAATAGCGGATAAGGTAGTTCTCAAATAGCATAAATATGACTAGGATAGGCAAGAGCTAAAGAGTATCCAATGAGTGGGCAGAAGGATAAAACTCAATTGGATGTCGAGTTTGCGTATATGCCGTACAGTAAATTAAGCCATCCGGCATTAGGGGCGAGTATTTTAAAAAAGTGCCTTGAGGAAGAAGGAATCAATAGCAAGATTTCATATTACTCAATAGATTTCGCAGAAGTGATTGGAACAAAGCCTTACACAGATTTACTATTATCTTCAACTCCATCCTTAGTGGGTGAATGGACGTTCTCATATTCAGCATTTGGGGACAGCTTTATAGATAATATTGCTCAAAAGTTCCCAAAAGCAACGCCTAAGGCCCTAGCCAATTATGAAACAATAAGCAGAACGGCAAAGGAGTGGATTAACAGTCTAGCGGAAGCAATAAGCATAGAGCCGCCAAAAATACTTATATGTAGCTCAATGTTTCAACAAAATGTAGCATCATTAGCAATATTAAAGGCTGTGAAAAAAAGATGCCCGTCTATATACACAATTATGGGAGGGCCTAATACGGAAGGAGTGCTTGGCCTAGGACTACTAAGAAGGGCACCATGGCTAGATTACATATGTGCTGGAGAAGGTGAAGAGACTCTTCCACAATTGTGCAAAATGTTGATCCATGGTGAATGTGAAAACCAAAAGCCAATAGGTGTTTTAGGCCAAAGGGATATAGACACATACAAAGGACAATTTCAGATCAATGGACCAAGGCCAACATTAGATACGATGGCAAAAAGTCCAAATCCATGTTTTGATGACTACTTTAATGCAATAAAAAAAACCTCTCTGAAGATTCGACCTGGCCTCTTACTCGAGTCATCACGCGGATGCTGGTGGGGGCAACGAAGTCAATGCACATTCTGTGGATTGAATGGTGAAGGTATGGCATATCGGGCACATGATGCCAAACAAATGGCAGAAAGAGTTCATGCAATAACAGCAAAACACGAAATAAAACGAGTAGAGTTTGTGGATAATATAATATCAAAGAAATATTTTACAGATTTTTTACCACTAGTAAACAAAGAAGATCTATCAATATTTTACGAGACAAAAGCAGATTTTTCTGAAGCCGACGCTAAACAATTTTACGAGAGTGGCGTAAGATTCATTCAGCCAGGAATTGAATCACTTTCAGACGAAGTACTACTATTGATGAAAAAAGGTACAACCGCAGCACTGAACCTAGAGTGTCTACGCTTATGTCGNGAATATGGTTTAAATCCTGCTTGGACAATTCTATGTGGATTTCCTGGTGAAAGAGAGGAGTGGTACAAAGAAACAATTGAATTACTCCCGAAACTGTTCCATTTACGCCCCCCAAATTCGATCATGACAATTCGGTATGACAGATTTAGTCCATATCATGATCATCCAGAGATGTGGGGCTTAGAACTAGAGCCGTATGAAGCCTATAAAATGGTTTATCCAGATTATCACGAACAATTCACTGATATTGCATACTTTTTCAAAAAGAAAGGCATGGCTGATGAAGAATCTTCACCAGCCCTGCCAAGTGACAATAAAAATTTCAAGAGAATATCAGAAATCATCAATCAATGGAAAGAGTACTGGAAATTCATGAGAAAGCACACGGGAGAACAACCCCAATTGACTCTCATAAAAAAGGAGGACTACTTCATCTATGATGATAGAAAGCCAAACAAAAAACCAACTTACACAAAGATATCTGATACATTGGTTCAACTTCTAATGGTTTGCAGAAAGAGACATCGAAAAGAATCACTATTGAAACTGAACGAAAAGTACCCAGCAATCTATGCGAATATCGAGGAAATAAGAAGTCAACTTCGATACGCAGAAAATCAAGGCTGGTTAATCAATATTGGGGGAAGTGTGATAAGTGTTGTCCAATACAGAAATGATCAGCATCAAAGCGATTTCTACTGGCCAGGAGGACGTGTAACTCAAACAACAGGAGCCGATGAGCTACGCCTTTACAGGGCCTATATATGAAAGAAGCTAAAATATTAATACTAATTTGATATATGGAGAACACCATGTTGCATCAGCTCTAAGCAGTAAGAAAAAAGAGATAGCTGATTAATATCATCAGAAACAGTATGCTTGAGTTGCTGCAAAGTAAGTGGAGTTTTGGATAGGAGGCTTAAGACCCCAGAACAGTGTTTGTTTTCATAGAGGTGAAATTGACTTGAATGTATAGACACCGATAGTTTGTCGGTCATTTTAATTGGGAGAATAGGAAGCTTAGAAATAAAGTTAGCGGTGTAATGTGAAAGTTGTTCAAGACCATCCATTTCAACCCTCAACAAACTGCGGTAACCATTCTGATGATGTGGTTCAGCAAGACAGGGAGTGATTAATTCAATGCGCGGCTGAATCAGATTAACTAAAAGTCCTGACATACATGCAATGGTCCCACCTTTTTGTGGCTCATTGTTTTCAGAGGTTGGAGAATAATGCCGACCGGCATTAGCTTGTGTAGATTCAGATGCAGAAAATTGAGGAATAAAAACGATGCCAAACCTATCATGCAAACTTATACTATCTTTTATCTTATGATATGCATTAAGGTTACGCAAAGAGCAGCGAACGCCCCATGGTCGTTGCAAGATTCCGGTACTTAGAAGTTTTTGGAAACGAATTGGATACTTTTCAGCTAAAGCTGTAGTTGTAGAAGGCCAAATGTCAAATACTTTTTTAAAAATCATAGCATAGTCAACATATTCTGGGCAGTCCAGTGGATCACTTGCCCAATACAAAACACCACTTTTACCGAAATTGCCATGCATATCCTTCATTTGTAAAAGAAACTCCTTAAAAGGTTGAAACCTATCTAAAGAAGAAGAGCTTGAAGTATCTAAATACGAAGCTGAAACACCACAAAAGGGGCAACCTCCCGAACACCCCTGAGTCAACTCAATAGCAAAGGGAATATACATAATATGTGACTCCCTAAAGCTACTATCCTCGTTGTGAAAACGTTGGATCTGAGTCTCACGCCACGTTCGCCAGCCGTGATCCAGAGGACCAATAGAACGGAAGAATTGGCGAACTTGAGAGTCAATCAACAATGCGTCCTGAAGGCGCCTTGATTCATCACTTGGTTCAGGGGGGTCACCAAGAACGGAACGAATATCGCTAGAAATATGGTGATAAACATCCTGAATACGAAGAGAAGGGTATCTGTGACGCAAAACCGAAGAAAAGTCTGCAAGAAGAGAATTATGGAATTCCGGCAGGCATAGAAAATCATCTCTAAACTGCTTCAATAATAATAGTCGCTGAGATCGAGCAGCATCAAGAAAACAATCTTGCCACTCAACACATAAGGAATCGAACGAGCGAGGCACACTGCGTATCTTCGTTAAAAGAATTTTAAAGGGAGACGGCTAAATTGCCTAAGAAAAACATGTTAAGAAATCAAGAAGCAAATAAGGCATAGAGGCACGAGAAAAAATGCTAAGAGAGCATGAAAAACCAGAATTGAGAAAAGGAACAGTCTGTATATTGATCAAGAGGTTAAGCTTGGATCAAAGGCCAACCTAATAACCATATGAACATACGTATAAAGCATGACAGACTAAAAGAGCCTGGAAAGAATCATATTGAATGATTAAGGGTTAAAACATACTGCACCATCCAAACCAATACCTATAGAGAAGAAAGGGTGATTAGAATCACAATAATACAAGTAAACCTGATTGATCGAGGCAAAGGGAAGTAAAGGCAAAAAAATCCTTAGAAAAGGGCATGAAATTCGGTTACTTCGCTACAGTAGAAGAAAAGAAAAGAATGATGAATAGGCAAGAGAATTTAGATGTTGAATTCGCTTACATGCCCTATAGCAAATTAAACCATCCAGCATTAGGGGTTAGCATATTGAAAAAATGCCTAATCGCAAACAATATAGACTCTCAAGTCTCCTATTACTTGTTTGATTTTGCAGAAGTAATAGGAACTGTGGCCTACAATAGACTAGTAAATTCATCCACTACCGCTTTAGCTGGTGATTGGACATTTTCCAGATCAGCATTTGGGGCCGATTTTCATTCAGAAAAGAATCAAAACTTCGGGAAGTATCCTCAATATAATGAAACCCTAGAAATCATTTCATTAACGGCCGAACAATGGATAGAGAATTTGGCAGACAAAATAAGCATTAGCCCGCCAAAAATAGTTGTATGTAGCTCTATGTTTCAACAAAATGTTGCTTCATTGGCAATTTTGAAAGCAATAAAAAGACGTTGTCCAGAAGTATTCACTATTATGGGTGGGCCAAATACCGAGGGAGTGCTTGGACTTGGATTGCTAAGAAGAGCGCCTTGGTTAGATTACGTATGTGCTGGAGAAGGAGAAGAGACATTACCACAGTTGTGTCGCTTGCTACTTGATAAAGAGTTTACAAAACAAAAGCCCATTGGAGTATTATCTCAAAAAGACATCATTAAGTATGAGGGTCAATACCAAGCAACTTTGCTAAGACCAACACTGGAAAGAATGGAGCAAAGTCCAAGCCCATGTTTTGATGACTATTTTGACGCGTTGAAAGAATCAAAACACAATATCAAGCCTGGCCTTCTACTTGAATCCTCACGTGGATGTTGGTGGGGGCAAAGGAGCCAGTGTACATTTTGTGGATTAAACGGAGAAGGAATGGCCTATCGTGCGCAGGAACCGACACGAATGGCAGAAAGAGTTCATGAAATAACTGAAAAATATCAAATAAATCGGATTGAATTTGTAGACAACATAATCGCAAAAAATTATTTTGAAGATTTTTTACCCCTGATAAGTGACCAGAATTTATCAATATTTTATGAAACAAAAGCAGACTTCACTGAAGCCGATGCGAAAAGATTTTTCGAGAGTGGCACACGATGGATACAACCGGGTATTGAATCACTATCTGATCCAGTTCTTATGCTGATGAAAAAAGGCACATCGGCAGCCGTCAACATCGAATGCTTACGCTTATGCCGTGAATATGGAATTTTACCAGCCTGGTCTATCTTATGTGG
>NHEP01000254.1 GCA_002171515.1 bacterium TMED88
AGCGCTTCAAGGCCAGGGTTCGCAATGGGTCCGGGTGGAAGCGCTCGAATGCGGTAGGTGTTGTAGGGATTGTTGCGATCTCTGAGGTGGGCGCGGGTGAGGTTCCCGTCGAAGTTCGGAATTCCGTAGATCACCGTTGGGTCCGTTTCCAGGCGCATGCCGCGGGCGAGTCGATTCAAGAAAACGGCAGCGATCAAGGGGCGCTCATGCGGCGCAGCGGTTTCTTTTTCGACAATCGAGGCCAGCGTGACGATTTCACCTTGCGAAAGCGTTGACCGCTCAGCCCATGCCGCGACGTGCTCGACCCAGACCCGATTGAATTGCCGGACCATGATGGCCGTGATTTCTCGCGCCGAAAGGCCTCGCGGAAGCGTGTAGGTATCGGGGTAGAGATAGCCTTCCAGGCTGGGTCCGGGTAAACCCAATGCGGCCGCCCATTCGGGGTCGTTGGTCGCCTCCATGAAGTGACGGGCGTCGCCCAGGCCTTCGTCTTGTATTCGTTTCGCGATCTCCGACGCGCGACTGCCCTCTGGGATGGTGAGAGACCAAGTTTTGACCTGGCCCGTTGTGATGATGGCCAGGATCGATTGCGGCGTTTGGTCAGGGGAGAGTTCGTATTCGCCGACTTGGAGTTGGCCGTCCAAGCCCTCGATTCGCGCGAGCCAGCGGGTGGCCCGTGCACTCCTCAACAAGCCTTGTTCCTCAAGTCTCCGGGCGACTCCATTCATTGAGTCACCCGCCTCGACCCGAAAAAGAGCTGGCGCTGGATAATCCGCAGCAGGCTGGAGCATGTCGTCTGCTTGTCGGACACCCCATGTGCCGAGCAAGAGAACGAAAACGACGCCGGCGAGGATGAAGCGCATCAGCGTCGAAGCTCGGTTAGCGGACGACTCATCGTCGGGAACCTTTGCCGTTGTCCGGCTCGAGTGCCTGGGTGTCGGATTCCGTTTCGTCTCTCACGGACGTGGTGGCCCGTGATTGAGCGCGGAGTTCGAGGAACGTCCGCAGGATGATCGAAGCGGCGACCTCATCGACGTGCTTGCGCGTTCGCCGTCCGCCATGCCCCTGCTCGCGCAGCGAGCGCTCGGCCTCAACGCTCGTCCAGCGCTCGTCGAGGGTCTCGACCGGGATGTTGGCTTGCTTGGCCAAAGACTGGGCGAACCGCTCGGCCGACTCGGCTTCGGGGCCCTTTCGACCGTCCATATGGCGGGGAAGTCCGACCACGGCGGATCCGACCTCTTTTTCCACGATGATCTCGCGGAGCGCTTTTAGGTTTTGCATGACGGACCCGCTCTTCAGTGTGCCCGCGGGAAATGCGAACACACCCTCAGTATCCGAGAGGGCCAGACCTATGCGTTTATGGCCGAGATCGATGCCGAGCACCCGCATGGCGGCCGATTGTAGCGGCGAGACGCGAAGAGTTGGTGCCTGTGATCAATTTTCACTTTTTTTTCGCCTTTTGGTTGACTGAATCGACGGCCCCTGGCTACTGTTTGGGGCGTCGGCCCCCCCGACGCCCGATGCACGCGATCTCGTGGCTCTTTCAAGGAACTCTGGGAACGCCGAAATCGGGGTGAGAATACGTCTGAGCCGTGCCTCCTCCTCGCGGTCCCGCCTTCGGATCGAAAGCCCTGGACTCAAAAGAGCGCGTAGAGAAAAAAGAAGAAGCCCAGACGAACCGGTCGGCTGGCCTCGATGAGCCTCCTGGGGATTTCCCCGAGGGGCAATTCGCTGTCGGCTCGAAGGGCGCGGACTCCGCGAAGAGTCCCGTTCCCCATCCCGGCCTGCCGCTCTGGGTGGCGACCGCCGGCGGTGTGGGTTTTGGGCCCTGGGCTCCTGGGACCTGGGGAGCGCTGGTTGCGGTCCTTCTTTACGTCTCGGTTTTGGAGCGACTCAGTTTGTTGTGGTTCGCGCTGTTCGTGGCCTTTGTGACCGGCGTGGGGATTTGGGCCTCGGGAGCAGTTGAGGCGTGGTTCGGTAAGTCCGACGACGGTCGGATTGTCATCGATGAAGTGGCCGGACAGCTGATTGCCCTGATGCCAATCACCTTCATGCAGGGGTTGCCCGTTGGCTCCTTTCCAGTTCTGGGCGGATTGACGGGGGTCACTGAAGGAATCGACTTCAGTTGGTTTTTGGTTGTGACCGCATTCGTCGCATTCCGGTGGTTTGATATCCGAAAACCGGGGCCAGTCGCATGGGCAGAAAAAAAATTCAAAGGAGGTCTGGGCGTGATGGCCGACGATGTGGTGGCGGGATTGCTCGCGGCCGTCGTCGTGGTCTTGCCGGCGTTTCTCAGAATTGTCGCAAGTTTTCGGTCGGTGTTGGAAGGGGCCTCGCTATGAAGGCCGAAATTTTGACCATCGGTGATGAGGTGCTGCGCGGCGAAATTGTCGATTCCAATAAGGCGCTTCTCGCTCAGAGACTGCTTTCTCTCGACATTGAATGCCACTACCAAAGTTCGATTCGGGACGACCGGAGAGATATGGACGAGGCCTTTTCCCGAGCGGTCGAGAGAAGCGATGTGCTCTTGGTTTCCGGTGGTCTGGGGCCCACTCGGGACGACATCACGACCGAAGTGATCAGCGAGACGTTTGGTCGACCTCTTTTTCTCGATGAGGCGTCGCTTGAAGCGATTCGAGCTTTCTTTCGAAATGTCGACCGCGAGATGAGCGAGACGAATCGAAAGCAAGCATTTTTTCCTGAGGGAGCGGAAGTCTTGGTCAACCCGGTGGGAACGGCGCCTGGCTTTGCGTTGGAGCAGTCTGGCTGTCTCATCTTCTGCATGCCCGGCGTCCCGCGCGAACTTTCACTGATGATGGATGAGCAGGTCTTGCCCCGCCTAGAGGATCTCGCGGGTGGGACCCGTGTCCGCGCTCGAATCCTCCGCACTTTTGGGATCGGCGAGTCCTCATTGGAGAGCGAGCTGAGTGATTTGGCGCGGAAGGGTGGGGCGGAAATTGCCTTTCGAACAACCTTTCCCGACAACTTGCTGCGCATTATTGCTCGGGGACGCTCCACCTCTGAAGTCGACATGCAAATCGACCAGCTCGTTGAGGTTGTTCGAGAGCGTCTCGGAGATTTGGTCTACGCCGAGGAAGATGAATCAATGGCGTCGACGGTCGTGCGTCTTTTTGGCGAAAGATCGGCTCAGATCGCGGTCGCGGAATCATGTACCGGTGGATTAATTGCTCAGAGCTTGACTTCGATTCCCGGTGCTTCGGGCTGTTTTCTAGGGGGCGTGGTTTCTTACGCGAATCGCGCGAAAGAGACACTGCTGGGAGTGCCGGAGTCGATGCTGGCTGAATTCGGAGCGGTTTCCGAACCGGTCGCCCGGACCATGGCAGAGCAAGTTCGTCAGCAATTCGGTGCGGATGTAGGCGTGGCCACCACGGGGATTTCGGGTCCGGATGGTGGGACAGAGGAGAAACCCGTGGGTCTCGTTCACTTGGCAATGAGCTGGGGGCCAGGCCCAGGATCGGCGTCAGCGGGTCTCCATAGCGACCACTTTGTATTTCCACTGGATCGTCAGCGTCATCGGGTGCTGACCACACAGGTCGCCTTGGACTGGATGCGCCGTTGGGCGCTGGGGCTTGAACTCGTGGGACCCACCTTATTGAGAAAGCGCGGCGGCAGCTCGGCCCCGATGCATCGTGGGGCACCGGCAGCGAATCCTTGAACGTATTGAAAACAGACACCCCATCGACGCGGCTGGATCGAAAAAGAGAAGAGCTTGCGTCAAACGATCATCTGGAGGAGTAAAAAATGGCCAAGAGCAAGAATGAGAGTCAGGACAAGGGACGCAATGAGAACGCGGCACGACAAAAGGCAATTGAATTAGCCGTTTCGAACATTGAGAAGCAGTTCGGAAAGGGCGCGATTCAAACAATGACCAGTGACGGATCGGGTGAGCACGTGCCGTGCTTTTCGAGCGGTGGGCCAAGCCTAGACTTGGCTCTGGGCATCGGGGGATATCCGCGGGGCCGCGTGATTGAGATCTATGGCCCGGAGTCAAGCGGCAAGACGACTCTTACCCTGCACGCGATAGCAGAGGTGCAGCGATCGGGCGGAGTGGCTGCGTTCATTGATGCCGAGCACGCATTGGATGTGAACTACGCCCGTAAGCTTGGGGTCAACATCGAAGATCTGCTGGTCTCTCAGCCGGACACCGGTGAGCAAGCGCTCGAAATCGCGGATGTACTTTTACGCTCCGGTGCCATTGATCTGGTTGTTGTGGACTCGGTGGCGGCGCTGGTTCCGCGAGCGGAACTGGAGGGCGACATGGGGGATACGCATGTCGGCCTTCAGGCTCGCTTGATGAGCCAGGCTTTGCGTAAGCTGACGGGGACCGTTTCCAAGTCCGGGGCCTCGGTGATTTTCATCAATCAAATCCGCATGAAGATTGGGGTGATGTTTGGGAGCCCCGAAACGACGACAGGGGGTAACGCGCTCAAGTTCTATTCCTCGGTGCGCCTTGATGTTCGCCGAATCGCAGCCATCAAAGATGGGGACAACGTAGTTGGCAATCGAACCCGGGTGAAGGTGGTGAAGAACAAGGTGGCGCCTCCTTTCCGGCAAGCCGAGTTTGACATCATCTATAACGAGGGCATTTCAAGGGAAGGGGATCTCCTTGACCTTGGGGTGGATGATGGCGTCGTCGAGAAGAGCGGCTCTTGGTACTCCTACGGAGAAGAGCGAATTGGACAAGGGCGTGAAAATGCCCGTCGCTTTTTGAAGGAGAATCCCGAGGTGGCGGCCCGATTGCAGGATCAGGTCTACTCGGCGCGAGGCTTGAAGCAGCCTGTTTTGGCCGCGCCCTTGGAGCCCGTTATAGAGGACGAGTGATTTGAAGTCTCGCGTTTGCGGGTCTTGAGACCCGTCTTCGCTTATCTGGGTGCAGGGGGGGCCTCCCCTTCCTGCACCCATTTTTGGTGCGAGGACAGATCGGAGCGAGGCCGCTTTTCTGGTTTGCATTCGGGTGCCCGTGTCTCTCCATTAGATTCCAGTGTCAGCGGATTCCTCCGTCGTCTCGCGATATCGATCCGCCCTACGAGAGTCGCGTCTCAGTCCTCAAGACCCTGCCCCGAGCTGTCGAAATATTCGAAGTACTTCTGGTCAAGCACTTCTGCTCGGCCCTCGGTCACGCTTGGGGAATCAGACGCTTCATGGGGATGGAACTCAACGAAATTTTAAAAGTCGCCATCAAGGGAGGCGCTTCGGATATCCACCTGAAATCCGGCCTGCCCCCGATGTTTCGCGTTGATGGTGCATTGGTGCCGCTTCGTAACGGAGAGCGAATTGTTCCCGACGAGATTCAGAAGATGGCCTTGTCCATCATGAATCCCGTTCAGAAGGCTCGCTTCGAGGAGCACCGAGAGGCTGACCTAGCCTATGGCCTCCCCGGGCTTGGGCGTTTTCGCGTGAACGTTTTCCAGCAGCGGGGAACCATCGGAATTGTCTTTCGCGTCATCCCGTTNGGAGTGAAGACGATCCAAGAGCTGCATCTTCCCAAGGTGGTTGAGCAAATCGCTCAGGANAATCGNGGNCTCGTGCTTGTGACCGGGACAACCGGCTCAGGGAAGTCNACNTCGCTGGCNGCAATGATCGAGCAGATTAACTCCGAGCGGACCTCGCANATTATGACGATNGAGGATCCNATCGAATTNCTNATTCGAGATCGNCGCTCGATTGTGAATCAGCGAGAGATNGGCGTGGATACCCATAGCTTCGCTAACGCGCTTCGAGCCGCTCTGCGCCAAGATCCCGACGTGATTTTGGTGGGCGAAATGCGTGATTTCGAGACCATTGAGACGGCTCTGACGGCCGCTGAAACCGGGCACCTCGTCATGAGTACCCTGCACACTCTGGATGCCACCGAAACGATCAACCGAATCATCTCGGTGTTCCCCCCCTATCAGCAAAAGCAGGTTCGCCTTCAGCTATCGATGATTCTCAAGGCGGTGATCTCGCAAAGGTTGGTCCCTCGCGCAGACGGCAAGGGTCGGGTGCCTGCTCTTGAGGTCCTGGTTTCGACCGCTTTGACCCGCGAGCTGATTGCTGATAAAGACCGCACGAAGGAGCTCTCCGATGCGATCGCCAAGGGACACACAACTTACGGGATGCAAACCTTTGATCAGAGTCTGATGTCCTTGGTCAAGCAGGGTCTGGTGACTTACGAAGAAGCGCTCAAGCATGTTTCTAATCCCGACGACTTCGCGCTCCGGTTTCGCGGGATTGCATCCACCTCGGATTCGGGCTGGTCAGAATTCGCCGGAGAGGAAGAGGGCTCTCACTCCGACCTCTCTACGGAGGGGGCCGCTGGCGACGAATTGGCCAGCGACCAGTTTAACATCGATCGTTTCTGACTCGATTTGGGCCTGCGGGCGCCGAGACCTCCCCGAGGGCCGCACGGGCCGGTATAGTCAGGGCACATGTCGAAATCTGCCCGTGAGATACGAGAAGACTTCCTTCGCTTTTTTGAGGAACGCGGCCACCGCCGGGTGAAGAGCGCGCCGGTTGTGCCGGAATCCGATCCGACATTGATGTTTGTCAATGCGGGAATGGTGCCTTTTAAACGGACCTTCCTCGGAGAGGAAGTTCGGAACTACAGCCGGGCTACGAGTTCCCAAAAATGCATTCGGGTTTCTGGCAAGCACAACGATCTTGAAAACGTCGGCCGAACCCCTCGTCACCACACCTTCTTTGAAATGCTCGGAAATTTTTCCTTCGGCGATTACTTCAAAGCCGAAGCCATCGAATTTTCTTGGGAGCTGCTGACCGAGAAAATGGGTCTGCGGGAAGAGCAGTTGGCCGTTTCTGTCTTTCAGGAAGACGACGAGGCTTTCGACCTGTGGCGCGACCGAATGGGCCTTCCGGAGAGCAAGATCTATCGCCTCGACGAGAAGGAAAACTTCTGGTCCATGGGTGACACGGGTCCGTGCGGCCCCTGTTCGGAGATTCACTTCGATTTTGGTCGCCCGGAAAATTGTTCGAATCCCGCGTGTGACCCCTCCTGTGAATGTGGTCGCTGGTTGGAGATCTGGAACCTCGTCTTTATGCAGTTTAACCGGGATGCATCGGGAAAAATGGACCCCTTGCCTCGGCCATCGATCGATACGGGAGGCGGTCTCGAGCGCTGGGCGACGGTTCTTCAAGGGCTTCGGAACAACTACGACACGGATCTCTTTATGCCCTTGATTCAACGGGCTCAGGATATTTCGGGGGTCTCCCTCGGCGAAGACCCCGAAAAGGATGTTTCTTTACGGGTGGTGGCGGATCACGCCCGTACATTGGCGGTGATGATCGGGGACGGTGTTCTGCCTTCGAATGCGGGTCGGGGGTATGTGCTGCGGCGGATCCTCCGACGGGGTGCGCGGCATGGGGTTCTCCTGGGCCTCGAACAGCCCTTTCTTTACCAAGTTGCGGATGCGGCGATCGATGAATTGGGTGGTGTCTATACCGATCTGGTTGAGCGGCGTTCGTACATCACAGACCGAATTCGTCGGGATGAAGAGCGATTTCTCTCGACGCTTTCGAAAGGCTTGGCGCTGCTTGAGGAAGAAATCAGCGAAGCCCAAGCCCAGAGGCTTGACCAATTGCCGGGTGAGACAGCCTTCAAACTTTATGACACCTACGGGTTTCCGCTTGACCTGACGGCTGACATCTTGGTTTCTCACTCTATGTCTGTCGATCAGGAAGGGTTCGACCGCGCAATGCAGGGACAACGAGATCGAGCCCGGGCGGCCTGGGTGGGCAGTGGCGACGAAGGCGTGTCGCAGGTTTACGGCCGCATCGCTGCGGACTGCACGACTCACTTCAGCGGCTACGAGGGGTTGGATGCATCCTCTCAGCTGACGGCGCTGCTTCGGGACGGCCAGCCGGTTGAAACGGCGAAGTCCGGGGATCACGTGGAGGTCGTTTTTGAAGAGACGCCATTCTACGCCGAAAGCGGCGGACAAGTGGGCGATCAGGGGCGGATCGAAACGCCCACTGGTGTGATTGCGGTCGAGGATACTCAGAAGCCTGTGGATGGGCTCTTCGTGCATCGGGGTCGGGTGTCAGAGGGGGAGGTGTCGGTCGGCTCGGAAGCGCAACTCCATGTAAATGAAGCTTCGCGCGCAGCGACGATCCGGAATCACAGTGGAACCCATCTCCTGCATGCTGCATTGCGAGAGGTGCTCGGCCCTCAGGCTATGCAGAAAGGTTCGCTTGTCGGGCCGGATCGTCTCCGTTTTGATTTTACCCACGATTCCCCGCTGTCCGAATCTGAAATCCAAGCGATCGAGGATCGGGTCAATCGCTGGATCGAAGAGAATTCACCTCGGGCGACGCAATTGATGTCCTACGACGAGGCCGTTGCGGCCGGTGCCATGGCGATCTTCGAAGAAAAGTATGGTGACGAGGTGCGAGTCGTCAGTTTTGGGGAGCGGAGCACCGAGCTCTGTGGTGGTGTTCATGCCGATGCCACAGGTGATATTGGCCTCCTGAAGGTGCTGGGCGAGACCGGCATCGCGGCCGGCGTGCGGAGAATCGAAGCGCTCACCGGACTGGGTGCGCTCGAACACATTCGACGCCAAGAGGCCTTGGCCCAGAAGGCGGCCTCGCTGTTGAAGGTTCCTCTTGGCGATTTGCCGGCACGAATCGAACGGCTCCTTGATGAACGTCGAGATCTCGAAAGGCAGCTCGAGCAGGCCCAAGCCGCTCAACGGGGTGCCGATGTGGGAGATCTCTTGTCCGGAGCGGCCGAAGTGGATGGGGTCAAGGTGCTGGGCGTTCGCCTCGATGATGTTGATGCAAAGGCCATTCGGGGCATGGTGGACGATTTCCGCAATCGACTTGGACCGAGCGTGGTTTGTCTCATTTCGCAAGCGGGTTCGAAAGTACTTTTGGCCGTCGGCGTAACACCGGATTTGACCGACCGTTTTAAAGCCGGCGAAATGATCCGCGAGCTCGCCGGCCTTGTTGGCGGGGGAGGCGGCGGCCGAGCCGACTTTGCTCAGGCAGGGGGCAGCGATCCGTCGGGGATCGACGCGGCACTGGCCCGTTTCCATGAACTATGCGGCGGTTCTTGACCGTCGTTTCGAGCGATCCGAACTATGATGCTTCAGTACGTCAAATCGCCCTATTGGATTGAACGTCGATCGACTCGAGTCGTTCGGGTCGGCGATGTGGAAATCGGTGGATCGAACCCGCTTCGTATCCAGTCCATGACGAATACCGATACGATGGACACGAAAGCCACGGTCGACCAGATCGAGCGCCTGGCCGCGGCCGGTTGCGAGGTTGCGCGAGTCACGGCGCCATCGATCCGGGACGCGGAGAATCTCCGGGAAATCCGATCGGAACTCTCCCGGCGCGGTCTCAGGATCCCCCTCGTGGCCGACATCCATTTCACGCCGAATGCCGCCATGATCGCCGCCGAGTGTGTCGAAAAAGTGCGCATTAACCCAGGCAACTATGCAGACAAGAAAAAATTCGAAGTCCGGGACTATAACGACATTGAATATGAGGCAGAGCTGAGCCGAGTGGCCGATCGCTTTCGGCCGTTGGTGAAACGCTGCCGTGATCTGGGCGTGGCGATGAGGATTGGGACGAATCACGGATCGCTGTCCGACCGGATCATGAATCGGTTCGGTGATTCCCCGCTGGGCATGGTGGAGAGTGCCCTGGAATTTCTGGATGTCTGCGAGGAGGAAAGCTATCGCGAGGTTGTCTTCAGTATGAAGGCTTCGAATACTCACGTGGCTCTCCAAGCGTACCGGCTGTTAGCGGCCCGACTCGCCGAACGGTCTCCGGGGGCGCCTTCCTATCCCTTCCATCTGGGCGTTACGGAAGCGGGGGATGCGGAAGATGGCCGGATTAAAAGTGCGATCGGAATCGGTGGTCTTCTGGAGGACGGTTTGGGAGACACGCTTCGGGTTTCGCTGACCGAAGATCCGGTACGAGAAATTCCCGTCGCGCGGCGAATCGCCGACCGGGCGATGGCGCTCTGGCCCAGCGCAGGGGAAGAGAGAGGAGCGTCATTCGGTTCAGAGTTCCCCTACCAGCCCTTCGAGTACCATCGGCGGGACACGGCGCGACGTTTGTGTGGCCAGCTTGTTGTGGGGGGCGAGGAGCCGGTCGCCGTAGAACTGGATCTGGGGACTGATCTATTCAAGTCGACGGATTGGGTGGAGGCCTGCTCGGAAGTCGCTCGATCTCTTTCCGAGGTCAGAGATGTGGCGGCCGAGTCGCTGCTGATCGACGTTTCGAATCGCTCGGACGTGGCGCGCGTGCCCGAAGTCCGACGAGTGCTCGATCAGCTGGAGTTGTCCGTTCCTTTGGCGGTTCGAATGCAACCTGAGTTTTTTGGAGAGGGGTGCGAACTGCCCGCTGACGCGACCCGGGTGGTTCTTCCTGTCGCCGCCGACTGTCCGCCGTCGATTCTGCGGGCCGCTCTCGAGGCGGTCCGTCAGGCGGGGCGGCCTGTCGAGTGGGCACTCGAGGCGGAACTGTCCGAAGCTGAATCCTTGGTTCGAACTCTTCTCGCCGAGCGGCCCGAGGGCACGTCGTCGGAGTGGATGTTTTCGATCCAGAGTGCCCACCCGATCCAAGCGGTTCGCTCACTGGCGGCTTGGCTTTCGGGCGGCCCGGAGGGCACGGCGCCGATTGTCTTGAGGCACAGCCTGAATGAAGAGAAGGCGCTCTCCGATGCCGAGTCCGCGTTGATTGCGGCGGCCGTCGACCTCGGCGCCCCGTTGTGCGATGGGCTGGGGGACATGATTTCGCTCGGACTCGGGCCCATTGGCGCCGGAGCGGGCCTCGATTTGGCTTATCGAATTCTGCAGGGAGCCCGGCTGCGAACGACGCGAACGGAGTACATCTCGTGTCCTTCCTGCGGGAGAACACTCTTTGATCTTGAAGAGACGACGGCCCGAATCAAAGCGGCCACTGGGCATCTATCGGGTGTCAAAATTGCCGTGATGGGCTGCATCGTCAACGGGCCAGGTGAGATGGCCGATGCCGATTTTGGGTATGTGGGCTCAGGTCCCGGGAAGGTCAACCTCTACGCGGGGAAGCAGGTCGTCGCTCGGGGCGTTCCGGAGTCCGACGCGACAGAGCGCTTGGTTTCTTTGATTCAGGAGCAAGGTCGCTGGTCGGGGGAGGATCCGTGAGCCACCTCCGATGGTTGGTTTAAGACCCGCTCGGAGCCGCGACGCTGGGCAGGCTCGCTCCATGTTCGTCGGCGTAATTCCTGAGCTGGTCGTAAATCGCGAGCGTGCTGGAATCCCGGAGCGAGGGGTGGTTCCGGCCAAAAAAGTATGAAACGCCCATCACGATGAGGAGCCCAATGACGAGTCCTTCGAGGGCCCCGAGCGCACCGCCCCCGAGGCGGTCCGCCCACGAGAGCCCGACCAGTCGAACGCCTCGCCGGATGAGGTAGCCGAGACCGGCTACCGCAAAGGCCGCGAGGATGGCCAGCACGGTGCCGGCAATCCAATTGGGCGGAACCGGTCCA
>NHEP01000255.1 GCA_002171515.1 bacterium TMED88
CCTGAAAGCAAAGAAACAAATCATCGATTCAGACTCACTGACAGATCAAAGCATAATGGCCACCTGTGGTTAACTTAGCCAAACATTTTAATCAATAGTTTTTTATTTTTTCGGTCGTATATTGTGGGATTCATTGTGCAAACAAATTCTTAGCCAAAGATCAATGAGCAAACGAGGAGCGGCGATTTCATTCCCTGGCTGACCCTATGAGCAAGATCACAGCAACGCTTGATATAGGTCATTAGATTAGCGATTAATACCGGAGAAACTCTGAGCATCGGGAGGGAACAATCCTCCACCGCTTTCAGATCAATGCCTCACTACACGACCTACGGCGGCACTTTCTTGTCTGCTCAGCCCCAAATAGACAGTTTCGGAAGCTTTGAACCACGGCAGGAGAAGTTGCAAAAAGTTCCCTCTAACGGTGGCCTGATCGGTCTGAAAGGTGGGCAAGAGGGGGAAGAATTCAGTATGAAGACGGTCGCCGACCAAAACAGTAGTAACGTCTCGATCAGTGTTGGTGGTGACTCCCTCACAGGTATAGATCGGCCAGTGAATATCTGGACCACCGTTAGTCCCAGCACCCTTGAAAACAATGCTAATTGCGCTACCTCTTATGTCGATGAAGATGTCGATGGCTTCCTGAATCTGAGCGATACCAAGAGGGAATTAGAAAGAACTGACCTCGGAAGCGAGAACAGATTTTTAATCGAACGATTTGAACCAGACTCTGTGATGAACAACATCGGCGAATCCTTCAACCCTGTTATGGAGCAACAAACGAACTGGGATTTAGTTTGCAATTTAGGAACAGCTATAAGTCAAGCAGAAGTGATTCCCAAAGTTGCAATTAGTTAAACACCAATAGGTGACCTACTCAACAAAACAGTTTTAATGCAATGCCCCGCGACGCGCAGGGTTTTGCGGCCTCCTGACACTGTGAGCAAGATCACAGCTCCGGTTGATGCTGGTAATCACGACAGCCATTGATTCGGGAGATGATGTGTTCAGCGGAGGAAAGTCCCTTGCTACTAATCAATCAACCTGCTATTTTCAATGACGAACTCTAAAGACAATGCACGGCTGCGCGACATCAACAAAATGTTGGGCGGAAAGCCTCAGCGCTATCTGAGTCAACTCCTCCAGAAAGGATTGCTTGGCGCTCTCACAGCCACAGCAGTGCTACATGTTGATGGCTTGGCACATACCTATACAGCGCAACACATCCATACAAGATCGGCCGCCTTCCTGCGCAACTGCATGGGCCAATCGCCAGCAACGGTTGCCTCTATCAACAGTGGGTGCCCGAACCGTGAAAAAGGTTTGATCGGAATTGGTTCGTCGGTGATCCGCCTGCAAACAGTGCAACGTGATCTTTCGGGGCAACAAGGCCTTTGGTACCTAGTACGAGTGATCCAAAACCAATCCTCAAACCAGACAGCCTCAAACAATGCGCCAGCAGGTTCGATTGGTTGGCTGAGAGCGAATAAGTTCTAGCCGAAACATTCAAAAGCATCTGCTAGTGCGAACCCACCTCAACTCGTAAGAGAACAGATGCATGAAATCACCAGTGCGGAGCTGATGCTGCGCTGGTCCTGGACTCAGCTCCGCAAGATGCTTGAACAGCAGCTTCAAGCAACCGACCCCATTGGCAGCAGCCTGCCCTGTATGAACGAGGGCAGCACAAGTTCACGCCATAAGCGGTGGCTAAAAGAACAGGGCAAACCTAAAAGAGGCTATGTGACTCATCCGTTCGAGCAAGTGGGTCTCGAGCCAATGGGAATTCTCACCAAACTTCACTGCTGTAGCAACATCAACAGGCTGAATTCGTTCTGTT
Organism: bacterium TMED88; assembly: GCA_002171515.1. Taxonomy (GTDB): domain Bacteria; phylum Myxococcota_A; class UBA9160; order UBA9160; family UBA4427; genus TMED88. The sequence goes on from NHEP01000255.1 coordinate 1,838, forward strand.
AAGCGACTACCGCTTATCAGCTCACATAGGGAAATCTGTTCGGCAGCAACGAATGCTCAGGCATCGAGGCATCGAAATGTGGATCAACCTGCAGAAGATGGGCTGGCAACGTTGCGCACCACCCAACTAACTACTCGATCATGGGATAGCTCAGGAGAGAAGACAACCAGATCGAGAATAAGCAGTCCTCAAGTAGTGCATTCATTAAATCATTACTTAAAGCAATTCTCATGAAGTGATTTGCAACTTGATTCTTTTTAAGCAAGATGATCAGCAGTCCTATGGCTTCAGCAAGTATGCCTGAAGTCCAACTTATTGTTCTTCCATTGAAATCAGAAACACTCCAACAATACGAACAATCGTCGGTTAGATTTCATCGAGCAAATGGCTTTAAGACGAGCGTAGATTGGAAGGGGTCAGAATTCGTAAAAATAGATGGAAAAAACACTTACTCCAACGACAGTTTACAGCTTAAATGCGATGGATCACTCAATACAAAAGCTCTTGGATTCTCGCACCCACCCACTTCAAAGCAATCACCAATAGATGCGGTTATTGAAGGTCTGCTTGACTAGTTTGCTGCGGATCTCCCCAACTGAATACCCTTTTGGGTGGTAGGTCAGCAGCGAAGACCACTTGGAATTGGGATTCGCGTTCGTCCTGGAGCAGAGATGCTGAACAGGTCCAGTAGGGATGAAGGAATGTCCTCTATAGACCGTAAACTCTTGAAGCTCTCTTTTTAATACTTAATAATGCTGACAAATTGATTGGGCCTAGCTATGGAATGAAAAACAATAGTGAGTTCATGCTGCGAACCTTCTTGCTTGCATCGGCATTAACTTTGACAGGGGTCATGCCAATACAAGCTGGTCATCATCATGGTGGTCACCATCACGGTGGTGGTCATCATCACGGTGGGCACCATCACGGTGGCGGTTGGCACCACAATAATTGGGGTTGGTATCAAAATAGAAGTGCTGCTTGGGGAATTGCAGGATTAGCAACTGGCGCCATAATCTCATCTGCAATTGCTAATTCGCGTGCTGAAAATTCACCTACAATTATAGTACCCGAAACTAATCGAAGTCTTAATTATGACCTTGATCAATCATCTCCGCAGCTTAGAAACGTTGACTTTACTTATACCGTTAATGGCATAAGAGTGAATGCTCAGGCAGACTGTCAACAAGGTCTAATCAACGGCAATCAGCCTGCAAGTGCAGCAGATGTACATACACTGAACGCTGTCTGCCATACTGCAAGTAATTAGTCAGCATTGAGCCTCACTGCTAATAAATGATCCCCACCACGAACGGGGTTTTTTATTGCCTACAAGCCCTGTGAGTAACATCACAGNACCGCTTGAGACAGGTCATTACCTCANCCATTGATTCGAGTGATGNTNTGTTCATCGGGGGAANAAACCNTCGATATAGACACAACACACTTAAAACAATGACNACNTCTTTCANCAACGAAATCGCCGATCAAGAGCTGCAACTCACTGATCTTCAAGANATGAATGGTGGTTTTNTAGGAATCTTACTGCTAACAGGTTGCGGAGATGATGATGAGGAAAGCCCATCTCAAACAACTTCAACGACGTCAAGTTCAACTTCCGGAACTCAAACGACAGAGTCGCCATCTTCGTTCACTTGGCTCAATGTCCTGGAAAAAGCATCTGTAGGGGATAAGTATCATCCAACGATTAATCCTAACGGAGAAAAGTGAAGAGTCCCTATCTATAAGGGTTTCTGGTTTCCCCGCCACAAGCGGGGGTTTTTTATTGCGGCGGGGAATGCATTAGGCAGTTGCCTCCAACCAATGACGCTTGACGGAAAAGGCTCGTGGCTTCCCAGCAGGGAGTGCTGATAGAAGTAGGAGCGAATGACTCAGAAGGCGTCCAATCAAGAGGCAAGTCCAACAGACGGAAAATGGGTCAGCCGAAAGTCCTTCCATTCCAACCTAAGGAACTCGCAGGAACATCCTCGAAGCAGATATAAATCCTGTCAGCAGGAATCCCCGTTCGAGAGGTGATCAGCTCACAGAATGCAGCCGTCATCGCAGGAGGGTGCAGGGCACCGATTGACTTGACCTCTACGAATGCAGCAGGAGCGGGGCTGCCAGCGAAGGTCATCGGCACATCAGTTTCGAGAAGGGTCATCACATAATCCTCAGGTTTGCCGGTCTGCTCGGCAAGCTTGGCTGAAAGCTCAAGCAACAGCTCGTCGCGATGTTCGATGGCAGCAAGCGAGGTGCGCAGATTGATCAGAGGCATGGTGATGGTTTTAGATAGTTAATTATGAAGCCGATCCTCGCTGGAGGTGATCCATCCCGTGCCGACTTTTCTGTTGAAAAAAATTGAGCAGGGCAAGGCTGAATCGGCTGATTAATCCCAACAAACCGGCTAACGATTCATAGGTTGAGGGTGCACGGTTGGGCTCTATGTAATTCAACATCATGAGATTGCTCCCAACAGTCAGGCATCCTGCAGCCCTGCCTAGCCCCTGGATTAGGAACATCTTCAACGATATGCTTGCGTTGTGCCTTGCGTCTGGCTGGTAATCACAAAAGCCCTTTTAGGCACCATTGCTCGGAGCCAAGCCACAATTGATTGCGGTGAGACTTGATAGCAATTACCATTAATTATTAAGTACCGGGCTAACGGCTTCAGCTTGACGCTCTGCATTGATCTCAGCTGCCGATGCCTCAAGCCAGGACTGAGTTCCTTGATTCGGCTGATGATCTGTGCATCGAGAAGCAACAACCACCCTCCACCGCTCTCAAACCAATGAGCAACAACGCACTCAGCCTGGTTCAATTGAAGTCCATGAGCCTCTATGCATCAAGGGGCGATGAACAGTCGTTATTGAAGTGAAGGGCTGGAACTGTGCAGGACACATGCAACCCAGCAGGAAAGATCGGCGGCAACGCTGGTCCTGGTGGTAAGACCTTCCTCAAAGGAACAACCGCTCCCATAGAGGCGAGGTACAACTTTTTTCGCAGGGCCTCCACAACAACGGATGACAGGAACGTCCTACCTGCTGAGTTGAGGGAGTGGCAACCTCTGAGCTAAGCCCCATCACAACAATGTCGTACCGCGAGCGGAGATTTGGGGAATCCCTGCAACGAATAAACTATTCGCAAATAAACAACATGAAGAGAATAAAATAAAATGATGCAATTATCTTAATTATTCAATCAAGAAAGGCAACAAAATGGCACTACTAGAAGAGCTTGCTATGGTCAAAATTCAGATCTTCACATCATGCCATCAACCGAGTTGAGCGTTTATCCTGGATTCATAAATGAATGGAATTATGATTTATACAACAACAGTTTTATTAGGTTCACAGTCACGGAAGAGTCCAATATATATGCTATTCTGAGCGATCTGAGTGTTGACCTAGATCTTTATTTGGGCAAATTGAACGCAGACGGGTCCCCAGAACAGGAAGATGGAGAGCCAATAGTATTGAACAGTTCGACAAACGGAGGCACTCAAGACGACATCTTATTTGCTCAATTACAACCTGGCAACTATTACTATGCCATCAACAATCCCCTAGAAAGGATATTAGAGTTTCCAGAATCACTCAATTACAGCATTACAATTGATGCAAAGACATTTGACGAAACAACAAGGCTGAGTAACGACCCTTATCTGACCGATCAGTGGTATTTATTCAATACAGGGATAACGAATTATGGAGATACAGGGATTGATGGTTCTCAGTGGATTAGTGCTCCTAATGCAGACATTGAAGCTCCAGAGGCATGGAAAATTAATACTGATGCAAGCGAGATAGTGATAGCAATCATTGATGATGGTATTGACACTAGTCATCCTGATCTAATTAATAATTTGTGGACGAACCCCAGAGAGATTCGTGGGAATGGTGTCGATGATGATGGCAATGGATACATAGATGATGTTCATGGTTGGAATTTTGTTGACAACTCCTCTAATCTTGTCGCCAATGCAGAAGCCGATCATGGCACTCACGTAGCAGGAATTGCTGGAGCTCAGGGGAATAACGGAATTGGCGTATCTGGAGTAGCCTGGAATACGCAGCTAATGAGCTTAGATGTCTTTAATGGTGAAAAAGGCGTAGGCATAGGTGCTGATGGTAATCGAGCTGATGTTAACGCAATTTACTATGCCGTAAACAATGGAGCCAAGGTAATCAATATGTCCCTTGGCGGGAATGAAAAGCTCAGTCCAGATGAATTCATTAATCTATTTTCGGATTCCGCGTATACAGCTGCCTTCCAATATGCTTATGATAACGATGTTTTTATTTCACTCGCTGCGGGCAATGAAGATACTCAATTTAAAGATAGGAATCTATGGAAGATGATAGGCAATAATGATATTTACACTAGTGAGCCCGCTATTTATAGCAATATATTTGGTAATATTGCATCCGTTGGATCCAGTCAGGCTGAAAATAGGAAATCAAGCTATTCCAACTACGGCCAATCGATATCCATCTTTGCTCCTGGTGGGGATGGTGGTCAGGTCATAGTCGATCAGGATGAATTTGGAAAGCCTACCTATGCTTCTACTCCAGATACTCTAATACTAAGTACAGTTCCAATTGGTAGTGGATCTGTTGATTCAGATTATGGATATAAAGGAGGTACATCGATGGCTGCACCTGTCATAGCAGGTATGGCTGCACTCATTCGTGCTGAAGATTCTTCGATTACGGCTCCAGAAACTTTGGCGATTCTTAGAGCAGGGGCAAATATTAATCCTTACTTAATTCCTTATGGTGATCAAGGTTTGCAGGCAAATCTCTTCTCTTCACTTGAGATAGCAAGAAGTTGGACCGGGACCGGTGATCTTACTCAAATTAATCAATCAAATGAAACACCAGTGATTAATTTGAGTTCTCTCACAGCTGCACAATCCATCACAGGTCAAGCAAGCTTTAAGACTGATGTTGACGGAAACGATGCTGCCTTCTCATCTTCAGGTGAAGATCTAATAACAGGTTTTTACAAGACCGTCGATCAATACGGAGCTGTCTTAGATGCTACGGGCAACAGAGTGTTGCCAGGAGAGAGCGGGTATGCGGAAATCGCGATCTCATCCAATAATTTAACGGAAGGACTCTCTAATATTTCGACATCAGCTAGTAACAATGTAAACAATGATTTTACCCTCAGTGGTAGCGAATATCTAGCACCGTATGTAATTTTTGACGGCGAGATTTGGTTTGCTTTTCAGGAGGCGAATTCAGATCAGGTTGACCATTTTCAGCTTTTAAGCGCCAATACTTTTGGCTTTGAAAGGATGGTCGATGGAGACGATCAGAATTTCGATGATTTAATTATTTCGTTTAAGTCAGAGTCTATTATTTGAATATAAAACTCGCACTCTATTTGGGTAGAGCTGAGTAGGAGATTGAGTACAGCTACAAACGCATTCGGAATAAGAGATCTTGCCCCTTCGCCCCAATTAGCTTAAGGCTTACATCAACGCTTAAAAGTTAATCTGGGGCGATGGATTAACCCTCTTGCTCAATGCAATTTTCATCAGATTCCGTCGCTTGATCATCATCAGCAACATCATCGAGGCAATCCTCAGTGACATCACTGAGGACATAGTCAGGAACCCCAGGAATAGCTGTAACCGCCATGGGTGCTGCAAGAGCAATAACGAGTGTGGCAAGTGCTGCTTTCATAGAGCTTGAAGATCACTATGAACGTCTAGCGATACAAACCACCTTTGGGAAGCAGCGAGGTCTGGCGTCTCTCCCCTCAGCAGAGGCGGTAACCGTAGGTTCTGTTCAGCACTGCCTCGCGGCGGACTTGGAGGGCACGCACTTGGACGAATCGAGACTCATCGATAGCAATGTTGAGTTCCTCGCTTGTGTTCAATCCCCATGTCATGGCCACGATTGGATCGCGGGAGGACCACGTGCGGCACAGGCAGCAAGGGCAAGTGATTCGGCTTCAGGTTCGATGCAACTCGTGTGACAGCGCGAGACGTTCACTACAGCAAAACGATCTGCCGTTGCGTTTGGTTTGAACCTGGCGTGCCCCCTAGAGGCAACTCAATGAAGTGCCCCAATGCGGGGTAGGAATCGATCAATGCCACTGTGAGCAAGATCACAAGGCGGCTTGATTGAGGTCATCGCCTCAGCCATTGAGTCGAGAGATGGTATGTGCATCGGAGGGATGACCTCCACAACCAATCAATCCAATGACCAACACCGAACTCACCCTTGATCAGCTACAGACCATCGCTGGCGGTGGAGTGTTTGCAAAAACCGATGGCATCAAAACCAATATGGAATGCAAACCTGCATCGATGGAGGATGTAGTCCTGGGACCCCTTGGTGGTGAAGGTGTTTTCCTAGGTCCAATCTGTGGCGAAGGAGTGTTCAAGCCTCAACAGGCTGATGAAAAAGGCAGCGTGATTGTTGGTGATAACCACTTCTGAGGCCTTCCCAACTCATCTTGGTTGCCCCTCCCCCCCGCCAACAGCGGGGTTTTTTATGACCTACTGATACTTGCAGAGCTAAAACGGCCCATCCCTGCCGTCATGAGGGATTGCCCAGTCCTAACTCGATAGTCTTTCTGCCGCCCAGCCAAAGAGGTTGGGTTTGGAGCTACTAGCGCCTCCGGCAGCATCGGATCCTTGGTTCATGCACGCGTGTCATGAGTGACCCATTGCCTCAAGTAAAAGTTTTGGAGCAGTTGGATCAATTGGAAGCCCCTGGGGATTTAGAAGCCCCAGTTGAACCAGCAGTCCAGCTTGATCCCAATAAATGTGCTCATAAGACACCTTCTCGTCTTGGAGGCCCACAATCACAACAACAGCGATCGTCACGTACCGACCTGTGGGTTCCACTGCTGGCAGTAAATGTCCAATCTTCTGGGTATGGGTAAATTTGATAACGACTTCGTCAACTAACCTCTCAGAATCGATAGTGCGTGAGATCGGTACAAACTCTGCATCCGGCGGAAAGAACTGTCCAATTAATTGTTCAGCATAAAACTGACGAACACCTTCTTGCCCGAACCCACCTAAGCCAGAGCCAAGGTTGATGAGGTGAGGATTGGCAACCATCGTTTCCATCGTGGCCTCCAAATCTGCGGCGAGCTCTGCCTCCATGTGCGCATCAAAAAGCTCAGAAGCATGGGTGTGAGCAGTTTCCACAGATTGCCTTGCATCTCCATGGAGACTAGAGACTAAAAACCATTGCGTAAATCACTGACAAAGGCAATAGAAACAGATCTCATCTGCAAATGTGTATCGCGATGATCGTACCTCACCGAAGACACCAAGTTCCACTGGCTCCATCGGTGCAACAGTTCAGTTCACTTCGATGTCTTAGCTCCACAACAGACAAGGACCACTAGCGTTTCAGTGGTCGATCAACTGCTTTCGAATCATTGATTCTGGAGAGACCCGTCTTCCCATACCAATGAGACATCAAGGCTCGCAGCTGGGGCATTTGGAGATCGTATTCAGCGATTGGCTGTAGAGGTGCTGCTCATCAAGGTCAGTCCAATGGCGTTCACTCAAAGAAAAGAACGTTCATGACGCATCTGAAAAGAACCAGCGCGCAAGCTGGCATTGTCAAAAACTGATGGATGGTAAGACATCAGTTGGGTCTTGCAATGAGCTGATTGCATTGAACACGATCAAGCGAATTGAGGCATTAGTTAATTGATGAGAACGCCTTACGGAGAGGATGCTCAGAAAAACCTGCCTCTTAAACTGAAAGCTCCAGACCAGCAACCCTTGAGCGAATCCACTGATAGTGCTGAAACAGCACAGTTCATTCCTTACCTAGTAACCCTCGCTTACAGCGAAAAGGAGGTCACCACGCTCGCTCAGGTCGTTTACCTGAGCGACAAGGAGGGAGAAGACACGAGGACGGTGGCGAAAGCATTGCTGGAGAAGGCCAACAACACTGCTCCACAGACTCCGAGGTTCGACTGGTCGACTCTTAAGGTCAATGGAAGCCAAAGCTTAAACAGCACAGATCTCACGAAGTTGGTTGAAGCAGCAGTAGAAGGTCAAGTCGGTGTAGGGAGAGTTTCGAGATTGAAACTCTCCGCAGACTGACTACTCAAGATCCATCACAACGAACAGAAGCACAAAATAGAGAGGCCCAAACGATGCTTCTAAAAACACCACTGTGAGGGGTAAGGAGGACTCCCATATCCGTTGAATTCCTAGTGTTAATCTCATCTCTTCTATTGAAAATGACTTCTCATTTCCCTTCTAAGCAGCCGTTCGTCGATTCAGATTTGGCAGAGGTTGCTTAGTTTCCCCAGGTCTTTTCAGCAAACAAGTCCGGGTTCGACCAAGAGGTTTTCTTCAAGAGATTGATATTTTAAGAAGCGGCCATCTGCTTATGTCACTTGATGCTCAGATGCCCCTCTCTCCACTTCCACAGCGACTGATCGCAGTGGGGACTAATAAACCTCATGCGACATGGTTTGGCTGGCAATAGGTCTTGAAAAGACTGGGAAGTAGGTTTTAGCAGGAGGCTGAGACAAAATGGATGGATCCAAAATGAATGAAAGCAAAGGGGAGACAGGCTTATGACGAGTGGATCTCTAGGATTTTTGCAAATGGATACCGATATACGTATATCGCAGATCAATCGTTAAGA
>NHEP01000256.1 GCA_002171515.1 bacterium TMED88
TGTTTGTAGGGTCATATAGGGGCTCGTTAAATAATGTTTTATGTGCCCAAATTACAGTAGCAGGCTTTTTAACATATTGAGCGCTTACACCTGAAGTCAATGTAGCTGTGCCCTTTGCCTCTATAAGATTAGTTCCTGCAGTTTTATATATAGGTCTAGCGTTGCTGGGAATCGTTAAGGGAGATTGGTTTATTATTATCCATTCTTTAGGAGTAATTCTTTCTACTTCTATGTTATTATATAGGATAGCCCCTAATTTATACATATCTGAAGGTAAAGTGAATTTACCCGCCGAAGCAACCAGGTCTGCAGATGTTTCAAATATAGCTAACTTTTTTTCTAAAAGATCTACCATATCTGAATATTCGGTTTCGTTTCCTGGTATTCTACCGAATTGATTAATATCATAAAAATATTGTTCAAACAAATCCAGTTGTGCTTGGTTTGCGAACAAATTAAATTCTTGAGGCGTAACATACCCTCGTTGCTCTTTGTTAAGTACAGCTAGTACTCTTTGATAAACAGTATTTATATTTACGCTCATTTTTCTTTTTTTATTATTATAATAGTTAGGCCACCGTTAAGCAGCCTAGCTACTATAAAAGTGACTTAGTAAAGTCTTTTTAATATGGCTTTATATACTTCCATTCCTTCATCAGTCTTGAAGAATGCAGCTAAAGCACTATAAGGGTGTTCGTCAAAGGGTACAGTCATTAATTTTCTGTTTCCTTCACCGTAAGTGAACGTTCTTTGGTCCGCTGATAAATTTATTATCTTAGCTTCTACGGCTTTGATTCCTACATTACGTAATTGTACATTGTCGTCATTGGCTAATTCTATGAATAAACCTGGCTGTCTTTTAGCGAATATCATTAGATCTCGTTTCAACTCACTAGACGATAATTCATTAACTTTACTTCCATACTCAGCTCTTAATATACCTTCAGCTGTATCAATGTCCATGTCTCTAGCTAATGTCAACGCTTCTAATTCTAACTCAATCCAATCTAGCTCATTTACAGAAACTTGTACTGGATCAAACTCGTAATATATTTTATCTTTTAAAGGGTGATACAAAGAAAGTAACTTTTGTAAAGCAACATCTTCTTTTTTTACTTTAATCATACCATCTCTCATAGCTATTCTGCCAAGAGTAACCGGTCCTTTTTGTTCATCTACAAATGGTGATTTTTGATTTGTAGCATAACGCAATTCTCTTTGGTAACCTTTTTCTTGATCAAAAAATAATAAAGGCTTTCTACCTGAATGCTTTGATGGTAAAGTATATAAAAGAGGAGACTTACCTGTTTTTAAAACGTAAGTTCTATCTCTATATTCCCATTTTGGTTTAGTAGGTACAATAGGTTTAACAGCTACTGGTTCTACTTTTTCTACTTGTATTGGTAACCCATCTGTGATAGGTTCTTGTGGTGCAGCTTTTTTAGCTACGGGCTTTTTCTTATTTGCCATGATATAATATTATAAAATTGATAAAAATAGTGGCCAGGGACCAAAGATCCCCAGCGCACTAATAAAATTAACTATGCTGCAGTATTCTTCAATAATATGAAGTTGTTTGCCGCTTGTACACATAAACATCTTTCTGATAAGAAGTGAACGTTCATTGCATCTTCGTCGCTTGTAAAGTTTCCACCTACAGACCCTGTGATCCAAGACTTCATTTTTCTGTCATCTGCTTCAGAAGCTCTGTAACGGATGTGTAAGAAAGGTCTTGAGATGTTTTTACCTAACATTTGATCGTAAACTGTTGAAGTTCCAGCAGGAACAACTACACCTTCGATATCTCCAACTAATCCTCTAGTTGTAGCGTCGTTTAAGTACTTCCAGTCTGTTTTGTAGAAATCGTAAGATCCTCTACGGAATCCGCTGAATCCTAAGTTAAGTGCCATATCTTCAGAGTTTTCGAATACACCGTAAGATGTTCCTCCAGTTCCGTAAGAATTTTGAGCAGCTAACATATTGTCGATACCTAAAGAAGTTGAACGATCTAAGAACAACATATTTTCTTCGATAGCTCCTTGCTTATCAAGCTCTCCTAAGATAGCGTCAAAATCGCTTAGTCCTAAGTCACCACCTGTTCCGAAATCAGCATCTGTATAAACAAGACCTCTGTTTTCTAAAGCAGCAAAAAGTCCGTCAGAACCAGTAATCTCAGTTCCTCCTCCTAATCCAGCAGCTGGCGTAAGAGCAGCAGCAGCAGTTTCAGCTTCAATCATAGCCATTTCTAAGTGATCTTCGAAACGTATACGAGATTCGTGCTCAGACTTTAAGTACCATAAGTACCCAGAAGTTCCAGCTTCAGTAGTTACTTCTACCCACCCAATTTGAGCAGTATCAGATCCGCTTACATTATACTTATTACGTAAAATGATTGGCTTGTTACTGAATTGTTCGAAAGCAGCATCTACAGAAGTGCCTGCATTTGAAGTTCCTTTCGCGTATTCATTTCCATATACGAATACTTTTACATTTCCAGTACCAGTAACTGTAACAGCTCCTGCATATCCTGCAATTGTTAAAGTAGCTACTCCAGATCCTGCAACAGACACAGCACTAACGTATGCTTTCTCAACTGTTAATCCAGTAGAATTAGCGATAACGATAGTATCTCCAGGTCCGATTAGGTTTTTGTTAGTAGCTCCAGCTCCAGCTGGAATTGTAATAGAAGTTGCAGATGCAACAGTAACATCATCATAAGCGATGTGTAAACGCCCTTGCTCAGACCATACTACTCGGTCAGATGCCATAGGCATTTCAGCTCCTACCATACGTAAGAATCCAGAGATTGTACGGTTTCCGTAACGCTCTACTTCTTTCTCATATACTTCTGGTAAGAATTGTTGTGTAAAATCCATGTCCGCTAGGGCCAGGTAGTTGTCGTTAAACAACGTTTGTGTTGGTCTAGGAGTTAAGTGCGCTAAAGCCGCTGCACTCCCAGTAAATGATCCATTTGCCATTATTTGTAAAGTTTAGTAATTATTATTTTCTCTTTTTAATTCTAAGCTTCGTAGTTGATTCATTACTTCCTGGTATAGATCTAACTGTCCACCCATTAGGCGGCTTAACATCTTCATGAGTCCCTCTCGGATTCATGTCAATATTTTTAGCTTTTTCCATACTTGTTTTCATTGCATCCGCTTTACCTTGTTGGTAAAAATGGTTTGCAATTGCATCAGGGTTCATTGCAGTAAATAAAGATTTGTGGTAACCTTTAGCATCCGCCATTTCGTTTTTATCATTTAAGAACTTCTTAACAAAATTTGAAATGTCTCCTTGCTTAGATTTCACGCCTTCCACATCATTAACTTTATACCTGAATTTCTTTTCTCCAACTTCGAAATCAAAACCTTTGAATTCATTAGAAAATAGTTTTTCAGTTTTTTCATTAAATATAGAAGTTTGCTTTTCTCTATCTGCTGTCAACTTCTCGCTATCTTGGTTATAACGATTGAAAAATTCAACCGCCTTTTTTTGTTCTGGGTTTAACCGTGACCCAGCTTTTATTTCATCGTAGTATTTACTTTTTAATCCTTCTAAGTGATTTTTAGCTTTNGCTAANTCNTCTTTTCTNGCAAGTTTTTTTCTACGTATGTCTCTATCCTCGTCNATGTCNTCATCAAAACTAAATTTATCTTCCATGATAAATCCNATNTCTTCTGAATCNANATGNGGTTTAGTGTTCTCGTAATACTCTCTTAATAATTGGTCCTCATTAAGAGCAGAATAATCGGTGTTTAAATTAACATAGTCTTTTAAACTACCTCCTGTATCATTCATAAAGTCTACAACTTTTTGAATATTTTCAGGTAAGTCCACTCCTGGCTGTTGATTCTCAATAGCCTCTGCAACTTGCTCTTTTACTTCCTCTACTTGGTCTTGTACCTCTTCTTCCGTTATTTCTTGTAGAACAGGTTGTTCTTCATTTTGAACGGGCTCCCGTACTTCTTGAACCACTTCTTCGCTACTCTTCGCGTCTTTGGGTTCTCTGACAGGAACATCGCTTGCATCTGTTTCTTGTTCTGGAATGGCATTTGCTTCTGCTTTGTTTAATTGACTTAAGTCTACTTTGATTAATCCACTGTCCTCCTGTGTTATAGGAGCTGCTTCTTGAGGCTGAGTTTCTTCTGTCTTCTCGACCTCTGTTTTTACTTCTTCTTCCATGATAAAATATTATATAATTATTACTACTATTATTACCTAGGATCACCGGATCCTAAGTTAAAATTGCCGTTAAGCACATCATTTCCTGCTGATTCAAAGTTTTTAGGCATTGTATCATTTTGTCTTTGATTTATTAACTCACTTTGTTGTGTTGCTTGTATCTTAGTTCTTTCGTCTTTTCTATCCTCTCTCTCTGCTAGTTCCGATTTTTTACCTTGTACTTCCATTCCTTTTAATTGCATATTCATTTGGAATTCAAGATTCATTAATTCTTTCTTAGCTTTAACCTCAGCTTGCATTTTTTGTGCATCAATTTGAGCTTTCATTTGCTCTAGTTCCATCTTTTGCTGCATTAATGCTTGTTGCTTTTGCACTTCAGCTTGAGCAGCAACTTGGGTAGCCTGAGCGTTAGCTTGAGACTGTGCCTGTATGTTTTGCTGTTGCATTTGCTGGTCTCTTTCTTGTTTTTCAACTCTTCTTATTTTTAAAAGCTGGTTAGCTAAGTTTATGTTTCTTATTTCTCTTATATCTATAGCATCAGTAAGATCTATAAGACCTGCTTGTAAAGCTGTTTGTATATTATTTTCTAAAACTGCCTTCTCTTCCTCATCAGGCTGTAACTCTATAAATATCCCAAAGTCGTATAAATATAAATCACTCATTTCTTCAAGCACAGCCACATTTTGATTACCTATCTTATGTATAAACGCTTCTTTGGTAGGAGAATACTCTAGTATATCAGATATACGCAGTGATAAATTTTCACATAAATCTTTTGCTAAAAACAAGGTGGCATCTAATATATGTCTTGTAGCTGTATTAGAATTAGCCGCTGCTAATTTTTGTACACCTACTAAAGCTCTAGCATCTGGAGTACTTCCGTCTCTAGCTTCGTTTAATCCGGTCACATCTCTAATCATTTGCATATAATAGTTATACGTAGATATTAAAGACTGTAACTTAGCTCCTCCGGATCCAGACTGTAATTCTTGGATGGGTACTTTACCAGGGTTCATGTCCCCCTCTTGTGTAAATGACCTACCTATTACAGAACCTGTTTGAAAAAACATATTTAATGCTTCTTGCGGATTGTAATTTGTTCCATTACCTAAATCTACTTCAGCGAGTCCGTCAGCATCTAAATAAACACCATCTGGTACCATTCTAGATAATACTTGCTGTAGTTTTAAATGAGTAAGCTGAATCATATCAGCAAAACCTGTTATACGAGAAACAATACTTTCTATACGACCCTTATACATTCTAGGTGCAACAATACTATAATTCATCTTAACTTTAGTATAATCACTTTTAGGGCGTATCATATTAGCGGCTATTTCCCACTTCAATGTTTTACCACCTAAAACCTTTACTCCTTCATACAATACCTCTAGTGATCTAGATAATTTTTGTATACCATACTCAACATATAATTCCTCAGGCGGATTAAACTGATCATCTTTTGGTATAAGCTTTGCAGCGCCTGTTGCAGACTCTTTTACTTTATAAACCTCGTTAGCATAAGTCTTATAATTATAATACAGTATCTGTACAGTATTAGAATCATCCTCATCATAGTTAGTCAAAGTTCTATCATAAAACCCATTGTTTTGGTAAGATTGATTTGATATTTCTTTTAAGTCGTCATTGGTAAGCCAAGGAAATTCTTTCTTTAATTCATTTATATGTACACTCTTAACTTCCCCAACATAATATATATCGTCAAAGTAAGGTGATTCTGTATATGACCAAACTAAATTAACAGGATCTACATATTCAACGGTAGCACCCTCTGCTTTGCTAAAACCATTTTTAACTGCAGCAATACCTATAGTAGCTAAGTCATAAGTACATCTCTTTTTTGTTAAGTCATATTTATTCCCATCTAACAAAGTGTTTATAGCTTGTTCTTCAGCAAGTTCAACTTCTTGCTTATAGGAAAGTTGCATGTGAAGGTTAAGCTCCTCTTTGTTTTTTGGTAAATTTTCTGGGTTGTTTTCAAATAAGTTAACTCCAAACTCAGCCTCTACATATTCTCCAAGTTCTTTGGTTTGCATATCTCTAAGTATAGATTCCATATACTTAGTTCTTTTGTCTACGCCGTAAGGATCTTGCGAATAAGCTTTAACATCAAACATTCTTTCTGATATACCATTAACAAGTATATCTACAAATTTGGGTATTATAGGCACAGGCTTCCAATCTAAATTAAGATAAGATAAGTCTCCATTTATTGATAACTCATCTTTATACTTCTGCACACCTTGTTCTCCTCTAGCGTATAATCTTAAATTATGAAAAGTGTTTTGATTACTTTTAAAACGACCAATACCATTATCAGAACGAAACCACTCGTTCTCTATCGCTCTACCTACTCTAGTTCCATAGTCTAAGCTCATCTTTTCAGAATCGCTAGCTATTTGGCTTGGAAAATAACTTGTTATAACTGACTCAGCCATATTTTTATTTTTCTATTAATTTCGAAACACTTCCCGAATTGGAGTATCTACTTATTTTTAAATTTAGTTTTTGCTTTTGTCTTTCGGCGGACGGGCTATATAAATGCCTATTAACCGCCATTATAGCTAAACCAGAACTTATAGCAGCATCAAATTTAGTTCTGTTATTTATATCAAATTTAGCCCAATCATTTAACGTGGTATTAAAATACATATTTCCGTATTGCCCATCCTCTTTAATTCCTACGTATTTATCTATATAAGATTCAATTGCTGCCGCATGCGCTTGCTTTATATCTTCACTGGAGTTTGGTATTCCCCCAATTTCTTTTTCTGTTTTAGATAATTTATTCCAAACTTTATCGGGTCTGTTCATTGAATAACCTCTGTAGCCTCTTCTTTTTAAATAATACAAAAGTCTTGGCTTATTGTTTTCACACAATATTGGCATACCATAAAAAACTAAAGCCATTAATACATCTTCAAAAAACATCTCTGCCGTTTGAGGTCTAGCTAAGTATTCTAGAAAAAATGCATTAGGGGGAGCGTCCTCCATTGAAAACTTCGTAAGCCCATGAAGCGCACCTTTAGACCCTCTACCATCTGTTGTGCCACTAATATCATAACTATCACAGCCAAAAGCACCAATGTGATCATTGCCTGGCGACTTAAAACCATTTTTAACATATTGTTTGTTTTGTATATTTAAACTTGGCACCCACGATATATTAAATCTTCCCTGGGGGTTTGGACTAAATTTAACCTTAGTATCTTTTATACCATTTTCCCAACTAAAACTTCCGCGAGTTAATACTGCTGAATGTCTTAAGTCTTCGTTGTAATCTATTTGTTCGTATATTTTTACTAAATTATATATACTATTTTGAGTCTCATCTCTAAACGCGTGTTCTGTTGTGCGCGGAAACTGCCTGTAATGCTCGTTTAAGCCGTCCTGGTCGCCTTTTAATCCGTCTGCTTCGTTATTCCAATGCTCAATCACTCCGAGCTCAATAGGGTCGCCGTATGGGCCTTCTAGAGGTTTTCCCGGAGTATCGAATACGGGCATTCCATATTTATCGATGAATCCTTCATAATTCCATTCCATAGGAATGAACAGACTATATAGTCCAGATTTTGTTTGTCCATTCTTATTTCTTTTATTTACATCAGACGACTGATATAGCTTTTTAAAATTTGTTCCTCCTTTGTCTAAAGCATTAGAAGTTGATCCCATCATACACTTGCCAATGATTCTACTACCTAAACGTAAACATGTTTTTGTTACACCCCAGTTATTAAGTATGTTATTAGGCTTTTCCCATTTACCTGATTCATCGTGAACTAAAAGTTTTAGTTTCTCACCATCATAACTGTTATCACCTGTATTTTTATAATCTATAGTTGTGTCTAGTCCTTCTAGTATTATTTGGTCAGAGTCTGTATTTTGTATAGATCTTTTTGTTAATCTAGAAGCTGGAACCCTATATGCTAATTCCTGCTTTGGCCGATCCATACCGTCCTGAATCGGTTTAAAGAAAAACGGATAGTTGATCGATATAGGCACAACTTTGTCCGTGAACATCTTCTTCGCATCAGCACCTGATTTCGATAGTATACCAAACCTGGAGTCACTCGATACCGTAGCTTGGTTAATCGTTTCTCCTGATGCCATAAATGAAAATCCGGAACGCCTATTTTTAAGGTAGCAAATACCGTAAGAACGTGTATCTGCCTTGCACGCTTCCCAGAATATATAGAATAATCTGTTTGATTCACGGAAGTCTGGTAATCCCACGTCAATTTTTGACCACTGCAAATACATGTAGTGAGTGCCAGTAATATAAGTAGGTAAGTCGTTATTGCTAAACCAGTACCCTTTTTCTCTTCTTTCAAATTGTTCATCTATATAAGGTTCCCATTTTTCCTTAAAACTGTCTGGGTAATCTTTCCATTCAAATATGCTCTGTATTCTTTTAAGCTCCTTAGGATATTCTTCAGGCTTCCATAAATTATTACCTTTAACAATTTTTTTAGGCTGCTTAGGTAATGCAATTTTTAAACCTTGTATATTATATATATCTCCTATCTGCCCGGTCTTGCTAATAACAACTATATCATTTTCCTTATCATACCCGTATTTCCAGTTTTTTAAGCTGTTGCGCTTAGATAGTATATTACCCTTTACAGGAGTTATAACTGAATAAAGATCTTGCTGATACATTACTTAGCTCTTCTTTCTGCAAAGCCCTTATAAGTTTTTTCTTTTGTATCTTCTTTAGGCTTTTCGTTTAATATATCTTCTTCTGCTTGTATTCTATTCAAAATTTCAAATGCGTCAAATATAGCTAATTTTTTTGTAGCCGCAGCATTTTTTAATCTATCAGCTGAAATATCATCGTCAGAATCTACTATAGCTTCTTTAGCTACTTTAATTAGTTCCTCAACTGCTTTGTGCCCAGCTTGGATTATACTCTTCTTCGTCTCCTTGATATTCATATTTGATTGTAATTTGATTAGTTGGTACTCGATACATTTTTTTACCTTGTACGATAAATTCGTACTCTGCCCCGGGTCTAAACCCTATAAGATCGTTCACTTTTATAGATTTAAGTTCAGGATCTTTGTATTTTATTATACCTATACCTTCTTTTTCAAAAGCGTCAGAAAACATTTTTGTTTCTTTAATAGGTTGTACAAAATTAAATCCTTCACAAGCTAACCATTCTTTTTTGCGCTTGTACGCAAATATTTGATTAGGCTGCACAAAATATTTGTCTTCTTTATAAAAACTTCTTGAGTTTTTTTCTTTACCTCGTATATCTCTGAATCTTCTAAATACATTATGATGAAGAATTATAAAATCACCTTTACGTATTTTTGTATCATTAAAATAAGGTTCTGAGATTACCAAACCTATTCTAGATACATAGGAATGGTTTTGTAACTCAGTGTTAAGTATAAACTCATTACCATCTATATCTAATTTGTTGCTGTATCTACCCTCGGCAGGCTCTACAACAAAATCCATATAACCTTTCATTAATACTCTAAGTTATACTCTATAGCTATTGCCATGTTTTTATTGAAGTCTTTCCAAGGCAATACTTCATTGTTCTTTATTATGTATATTGAGTACTTATCGTCTTCTTCAATTATACTATCTATAATATGACCACCATACACTTCCTGTCCTACAGAATAATGCATGGCGTCATTTTTATAGTCTCTACCTATACTAATTTTCCGTATTAGGTGCATTATCTTTCATTTCTCCGGTAACTATATCTATTGATACATCTCCGTATTTTTCTTCTAATGTTTTTTGCACTGCCTCTAACACATCTGTTTTCATCTTCATTGTATGCATAAGATCGTGCTTTTGGAGCTCAATACCTCCAACTTGCATTTGCAATCGGTTAACAGCTTCAACTGCTGCTTTAACACTAGTTAATTCATCGTTTGTAATAAACTTACCACCTATTACAGGTACTTCTTTTTTTGTTTTCTTTTTTGCCATTTGATTAAATTTAAAATTAATATTCCGTTATTTTATTTATTACGTGTTTTTATCGTTTATTGATTTAGCTTTTTCGTACGAACGCCCAACAAAATAAGC
>NHEP01000257.1 GCA_002171515.1 bacterium TMED88
GCATATTTGCGAGTTTGTTGCTGAAGTCCGATATATATGCTGTAATGCCTTCGTCTCCGGCGTTTTCATCACACTTGCAATCAAGGAGATCATAGATGATTTCGTCTGGGTGTTCCACCTTCCAGAGAGTTGATGCTCGAAGTTGTTGTACTAGTTTTGTCCATGTCCAGTTCTGGATAATATCAGGATTGTGTATGTCTCCCGGCTCTATGGCGAAGTATGCCTTGGCCCATTCGCGGACATTACCTCCCTCCTGCATGCATGGGATTACGCGCGACACCCACACTGACTGGTCTACGCCCATACTGGTTAGTTGTTGTTCCCATTGGACAAGAATTTGGGCTATGTTTTTGGTATCTTTGACTTTGAGCAGTTCTATTTTTGCACCTGTCGACGAGATGGCTGTGCTGATTCCCTTGGTCAGCGTTGCGATGACGTCTTCGTTATAGTGTGATTTTACCTGCTCGGTTGGCGTGTGTGCGTGGTGCTCAGTCACATTCAGTTGCTTGCGTAGTGCAATGATCGTTTGCTCCATGGTTTCCATAGATTCTCGCCTCTTCGTGTCCTCGATGCATTTTTGTTCGATTATATTTGTGAGTCGTGTGATAGCGTCTTCTGTTGTCGCTAGCCTCGTCTCTGTTGTATCCGCTGCTTTAGCACGAGTTGCTGCTGTGTGCATGGAAGAATTGGGTGTCATTGCCGTGCCAAGCAGTGAGATTTCGTGCTGGGTTTCGCTGTTCTCAGCGCTGATGGCTTGGTCGAATTCTTCATATAGTTCCTCTAAGGTCTGTTCGTCTTCGCCCACTGGGACGTACATCGTTTCGCGCCGTTTTTGTCGCTCTGGGGTCGCCTGTTCTCGCTTCCCCCCGTCTGGACTTTCTGTTCTGTCCATTGTCTATGCTGTTTTTGCGCAGTTGGGAATCTGTGCAAACTGAGCTGCTCACTCTGTTTTAGTGAGCAGCTCAGGGCTCACAACCTGTGAGAGCACGAGATCGGCCTAATGCGGGGGCCGGGATGTGTGTGGACGCCTTCCAGGATGTCCCTTGGCGCGCCACGGTATTTTGCTCTGTTTACTGATACTCAAGAGGCGACCGAAATAGGATCAGCGAACGGTTTGGATGCTAATCATTCCAACCGTCTGCTCGGTGTCCCGCGCGTAATATATTTATATATACATCCCTATGCCGATTGCACAATGTGAATGAGAATCTGTTCTCACATCCCCCCTATTGTGCAATTGGGTAAATACATAGCTCCAGGAAGCGCAGATGCGCTCAGATACGCTTATATATATATGCAAATTTAGTATCTATTTGGTAAGTCACCACATACCAATGAAATTGGGGTCGGTTGCCATGACGGAGGAAAGGGGCCGTTGTCCGAAGATTACAGGCTTGATATGTCCGAATGCGTCTGTTCCCAAAGCCTTTGTGCCGATGTCAGCCATTTCATTCTTGGTAGATACGGGCCACAATTCGACCATGCCCTCAGCGCAGCACTCCTTCAAATGGCAAATCCGAATCGGGATATGCTTCTGTTTTTCTGTGAATTGAGGCATATTTCCCATTGCAATTGCTGCGCGATTATCAATTAGGAGAGGGGTAGGTGCAAGATGTTCGATTGCGTAGAAGTCTGAAAGGATGCTGCGCAGGAACGCGATTTCTCGGCACGCTTCGCTGGCCTCATAGTACTCAGCACTCGCTGAACTCAGCATGACACTCTTGTGGGACCGGGACCTCCAAGCAATCGCTGCTCCAGCATACATGATAATATATGCACCGTGAGACCTGCGTGTATCAACTGAGCACGCCCAATCGCTGTCACTGAACGCGATTAGCTTTAGGTCCTTACTTGACCATCCTTCAGACCCTTCTGGCCTAAATGTCATAACATCGTCAGCGTTTGCATTCAAGTATTGAAGGACTTGCCTAGCCAAGCCTAGGTGTTCATTGGTCGGGCAACTCATCACTTTTCCGAGTTGGGATGCATAGTACATGAGATCAGGGCGAAGAAGCGAGGCATACATGATGCTGCCCGCCATCTGCTGATATAAATTGGTTAATTCTTTGTCGCATCGATCGCCCTCCGATGAAGGCATGTATAGTTTGGCTCCCGGGGGCAGTGGGAGTTTCGCATGCATCGCTTTGGACATGTCGTACTTGGCAACAATCTCGCGTTGGTATTTGGATGGATCTAGTTTGACGATGCCAGAAGGTTCTTGAATGATAGCTGCCCCCAGGAAATAGTCCGGTTCCTTTTCTTGCACATCGAAGTGTTGTTTGAAATCTCTCATGAATTCATTCCACAGTTCATCATTATCAGTTGATGCAAGTCCATCATCAGAATATACATTCATGATTATGATGCCCGGATGATTTTCCGAGTTCCTGCGGTCGAGCATCATGAACGTTGCTGAGTTGCCTAGAGGGGTAAATCCGTACTGCTTCAAGTATGCAAAGAGTTTCTGATACCATAAGTTCGCACCCCGGGGATATCCATATAATGCCTTGTTCAATTTCCAGATCGCATGCTTGTCCTGCCCCAGTAACTCCATTAACCCTGGAGGGGGTCTGNCGTACAATTCTTTGTCGATGTCGGTTTGGAGGTACGCTGCTGTACAGTCGAATGCCTTCAGTTTCAGACGATGTAACGCAGTCAACGCCAGCTGCAGCTTAATTGTGGACCAGTTGGGAACCGGCGCGTACGCGTCAAGCTTGGTGTAATCGCGTCCGAGGATACATTTGTGGCCACCGAAGCAAATGCGTGTCTTTCTCTTGTCAATACGCTCCTCCTCTGGGGTGGAATCCTTAGTGCGTTTTGTTAAGAAGTTGATGAGGGTCGGGAAGATCTCAAATCCTTCGGCTTGACTTGCATCTACAATCGTGTATACTCCGTACTTGACAAAGTTCCCAACTTCAGTGAGAATAGATTCGTGCCATGAGTTACCTTGTTCCAAGGGTTGTTGCCAGTTGACAGATCTCTTGCATTCTGAAATTGATTTCGGGTCCGGAGAGTATGCACTCCTCTTACCTGTATTCTTCGCGACGTGCGCTTGTAGGCTCTGATCCATGTTGAATTGGCTAAGAGATTCGTTGATTTCAACCTCAGTCATGTGCTCGCCGAATGCTTTCGCTGCAAAGTAGTCGACGTTTGCTGGCAATGGCGCTAGGTTAGAAGGTTCATATGTGCTTTGTTTCTTGTCCTGCAGTCTGTATGATTTCGTAGCGGTTAGTGCATTAAGCTGATGTAATCTGCCCCACGGGTGAACACATGTAGAATGGTGGTCACAGTTGCAAGTCGACGATGATTGTCGGATTTCCATAGTGGCTGAGGCTCTGATCTCATGCTGCTGCGCCGTGATGTCCTTTGACAACTGCAGGAACGTTTTGTGCGAAATCTCCTCCGAATCATTGTCGCTGTAGATGATCAAGTATTTATTGTTTGCGGTGATTGAGTGGACTTTTCCTTCAAAGTGGTCCGTATCCCCCCCGTAACCGTTGACAAAAAATACTTTTCGGATGGTTTTGCCAATATTGGATTGCATCATATTCCTTGTGCGTGTGAAATGAGGTGATCGGTTGATGACATGGTCAGCTGCATCGATATCATCAACCAGAAACTCGCTGATGTCGGTATTGGATGCATCATCCGAATCAGGGGTCGTTGGGACAGATATGTCAATAGCGGGGATTGCAGATTTGGGTTGGGATGGAGCACCTTCAGAGAGGACCGGCGGGGCTTCCCAAGTCAAGAATATGGAGAGATGCTGCTGGCCCTGCGGTCGCATTGGGAAGTAGTTCCATTGCGGACCAGTAGTAATAGATGGGACAATCAGGCGCCGTTTGTGCTTGTAATCCCACAACACATGTCCAGATGCCCCAATGTGATGGGCTTTGCATAGGTACACGCATGATGCGGCAGTTACATGAGGCTCTGATGGGATTTTGTGTTCAGGGTCAAGATGAACGGTGCAGTGAGAGCCAAAGGCATGCCACGTGGAGATGTCAAAGTCAGTGGAACCATGAAGGTAGTTCGGGGGTAGGCCAAGAATATCGTCGTCCGTTGGATTTGCGGTTGTCGGAAGTTCGTTCAAGATGTCCCGCGCATGATACATAGCATATACTGCGCTTGCGTGTGGCATATTAGAGCGGTACACCACAACACGCATCATGGCACCGAGGTCTTTGATTTTTCGTTCGCAGATGGCGTTTTGCCATTTCCCGAGGGAGCCTGGGCAGCTGAATGTTTGAATCGCACCCATGCTTTTGCAAAATGCGTTAACTTTTGCATTGATGAATTCACTTCCCTGGTCGCTATGTAACTCAACGCGATGACAGTAAAAATGCAGACCCTGTGGAGATGATCGGGTATGGAGGAAGTGGTTATGTAGAGCGTCGACGACAGATTCTGCCGTCTTGTTCTTCATAGCGTACGCGTAGAGTTTGCGTGTAGCATCGTCGACCATGACTAATGCCTCCGTCATCCCATTCCAACATTTTCCGAGGGGTATAGTGTCACAGTGATACACCTGTCCTGGGAGAGTTGCTCGGACATGAAAGACGTTGAGGTCGAGGTCAGTGATTTTGAGTTGTTGAATCGCCGCTCGAAGGTCAGGGTCAGTGGGATTCCATGCTTTTCCTTGGACCTGGGATTTAGGAACGTTTGTGCGTTCAAATACACGTCTCGATGGCATGTGAGATTTAGTTTCAGCACAAGTCACGCAGGAGCAATGGAGGGTGGCATAGACTTCGATGCCGGCACGCTGCAAGAGCGAATGGATACGGCGTTGACTTGCGCATCCAAATATGGTATGATATTTCGCAGTCAGAGTAGCCTTCGATGTACTTTGACCAGGCAGATGCGTGTTGTTGGCATTCGGGACCTGTGGATCAAAGAATTCATAGGGGAAAAACGTAAGGTTAGACCAATGTTGCAACTCGAGTTGCCCGATGTGCGTGCGTCCCCTAGAATGTAATTGATGAATATTGACTGATGCCCTTCCCGAGTCTAGCTGATCATGAAGAGATTGTACCCCATCATATAAGACTGAATGGCCTAAGTTCTGAAACCAACGTACGGGAAACAGGTCCCAGTGGAACTCGTTGCATAGGGTGACTCGAGTGGTGACATCAAGACGCTGAGTTGCATTGTTGGCGTCTTTGAATGGCATGCGGATCCCGACAGTTGCGGTCCCGCTGGTATTGAATGTACCCGCTGCAGCGTTGCCCGTGGTCGCCTCCCGAGTGTCGAGGTCAACCATAGCGGATCTCACCTGATCGTCTAGCTTGAGGATTAGCGTATTGCAACCGGAATCGAGCATCCCAAATCGTGATCCAGGGTGTTTGCCCGCAACATTGAGGGTTGCACATGCCAGCATGGCTGGGTTATTCGCCGTTGCAGATGCCTGCATAGGAGTTGATGCTGATACTGGAGGAGATTGCATAGGAGTACCCAAATGCCTGGACAACGGTGTATTTTCGCCAGGGGGAGCCAATTGGAGTGGTGGCTCGTGGCAAAGTAGTGTGCCATCGTTAGCGTCAGATGTGTCAACTATCACCGTGATTGGATCGTCGATGGTGACTGTGATTGGATCGTAATATGCCTGGCGGTTGCGCCCGCAAATTTTGCGTACGAACTCTCCGATGCGCGTGGCAATGAAAATGCACACCGTTGCGACCGCGGCAAGCATTGCATAGTACGCGCGTGCCTCCCCATGAGTTGCGTTAGCACCATGGGTATGTCCAAGCACAGCGGGTATCACAATGATGAAAGCCACGAGAGCGAGAGCCCATGCGCGTTTGGGCGCTACGTTTCGACGCATGCGCGCAACGCGTGATTTACATGCGGGTGTACTAAATGGTGACAGTGTACGGGCCTGGAGACGGGTTAGCAGAGGGCCACCTGAGGGTGCATTTTCATGTGAGGGTCCAAGTGTAATGTCATCGGGAGGGCTCCAGGTGGACTCACAGAAGGGTGGTTCGCGTTGTTGTCCCTCGTCGAAATTGATTTCTTGGCGCAGCTGGGCATACGAGAGGTTGCGATACCTGCGCATGTAGGTTAATATCATACGTATCTTCTTAATCAGGTCCGCGCATCTGGTTGGATGCTGTTGCATTGGGTCATGGCGATAGTGCACATTGGGCATGTTCTCGTAACGCATTGTTTCCATTTTTTCGTTGACGTCATCGGATGATTGCCGCTCACTGCGCCGTGTCGAGGTATATCGAATTTGTTGGATACTCAATTCGCTGATGACCCATGCGTCGGTGTCTTCCTGCTGTAGATTCGCCAATGGATAGTAGAAGTTTCCCACATGTAGTCCTCCGAAAGTTTGTTCAGCATCGATATGATTGGCTGCCTTCGGTTGTACTGACGTCCATGGCTCATCGATTTGCTGATGAACAAATTGGAGAATCTGATTGCAAACATCCGCGCAAAACATTGTTGTGTCAAATGCGTCGCCCTGTGCAATATCATCGCCTTGCTGCAAATTGCAGAAATGCGTGCAGGCGGATTGTATGATTTGATCGCAAAGGTCGTCGCAAAATGATGTCAGGTCAGCTTCATCTAGCTCAAATGCGTCATCTTTCTCGACGTCATCATCTGATGTGTCAGCTGGCGCGGCGTCGTCACCACCTGGCTCTAATTCGTCATCTTGCTCGACGCCATTGCCTGATTCGTCAGCTGGCAACGGGTGGTTCATGCTGTGCAGAATGGCCATCGATGCGTATGGTCGCTGAAAAAGTGGCGTATTACCTCCGGGTGGGGCCAGGCCCACCGCAGTGGACGCCTGCGGCGATCGCCCGTCGTGGAGACTTATTTGGCTGTATCCAGATGCCGACGTGGGCATGTTGGATGGAATAGATGCAGAGTTACCTATTACACTAGCTGAGTCGGTGGGAAGAATCGTGCTCGTTGTGCTACTTTCTTGCACAACGCTGGCGTTGGCAGAAGCAGATCCCTCAAGTGCATCTAGGCGTGCCATGATTGTCTGGAAATACGCACTTGCATCAGTTGCCGGGGCGGTTGCCGCGCTGGCTGCAGGTGATGACGTTTGGGCTGTGCTCATTCCTCGAGCACTGGTGTTAGCTCTCGGGCCGCTTTTAATTTCCATCTGTATCTTGGACGTGGCGCGGGAGGGAACACTGGTTAGAAATTTTGGGTCAGGGTGTGTTATCACTACAAATTGATACTGCTGCGAGGGGTTCCGGTTAGGCAGGATTTTATAATGCATGTTGCCAGGTTGACCGCGCCGAATTAATTCCAAACAGTCCTTGATGTCGGCAGGATCACCTTTCGCTGTGACGAATGCTACCTGGTCACTCGGCCTTCCTATCGCAGCGCGATTGTCGCGTGTCTTTCGCGGGTCTACCAGTGTGGTATTGGCAGCTCCGCCAATGACGGAGGTTGTTTGTTTGTTCTTCGTTGCCATCGCCGATCTGCATTCTGCATCCTTTTTGGTTTGCTGGATTTCTTGCACTAGTTCGTCGTAGTCCATTCGGAGTACTTGCTCACTTCCCGCCTCGCGTCTGCGATTCATGAAGACCTTGAAGTATGGCGGAAGTCCTCGGTATAGGAGCTGGGCGATCAATTCATCCGTAAAGAAGAACGTTAGTTTGTGGGACCGCATATTTGCGAGTTTGTTGCTGAAGTCCGATATATATGCTGTAATGCCTTCGTCTCCGGCGTTTTCATCACACTTGCAATCAAGGAGATCATAGATGATTTCGTCTGGGTGTTCCACCTTCCAGAGAGTTGATGCTCGAAGTTGTTGTACTAGTTTTGTCCATGTCCAGTTCTGGATAATATCAGGATTGTGTATGTCTCCCGGCTCTATGGCGAAGTATGCCTTGGCCCATTCGCGGACATTACCTCCCTCCTGCATGCATGGGATTACGCGCGACACCCACACTGACTGGTCTACGCCCATACTGGTTAGTTGTTGTTCCCATTGGACAAGAATTTGGGCTATGTTTTTGGTATCTTTGACTTTGAGCAGTTCTATTTTTGCACCTGTCGACGAGATGGCTGTGCTGATTCCCTTGGTCAGCGTTGCGATGACGTCTTCGTTATAGTGTGATTTTACCTGCTCGGTTGGCGTGTGTGCGTGGTGCTCAGTCACATTCAGTTGCTTGCGTAGTGCAATGATCGTTTGCTCCATGGTTTCCATAGATTCTCGCCTCTTCGTGTCCTCGATGCATTTTTGTTCGATTATATTTGTGAGTCGTGTGATAGCGTCTTCTGTTGTCGCTAGCCTCGTCTCTGTTGTATCCGCTGCTTTAGCACGAGTTGCTGCTGTGTGCATGGAAGAATTGGGTGTCATTGCCGTGCCAAGCAGTGAGATTTCGTGCTGGGTTTCGCTGTTCTCAGCGCTGATGGCTTGGTCGAATTCTTCATATAGTTCCTCTAAGGTCTGTTCGTCTTCGCCCACTGGGACGTACATCGTTTCGCGCCGTTTTTGTCGCTCTGGGGTCGCCTGTTCTCGCTTCCCCCCGTCTGGACTTTCTGTTCTGTCCATTGTCTATGCTGTTTTTGCGCAGTTGGGAATCTGTGCAAACTGAGCTGCTCACTCTGTTTTAGTGAGCAGCTCAGGGCTCACAACCTGTGAGAGCACGAGATCGGCCTAATGCGGGGGCCGGGATGTGTGTGGACGCCTTCCAGGATGTCCCTTGGCGCGCCACGGTATTTTGCTCTGTTTACTGATACTCAAGAGGCGACCGAAATAGGATCAGCGAACGGTTTGGATGCTAATCATTCCAACCGTCTGCTCGGTGTCCCGCGCGTAATATATTTATATATACATCCCTATGCCGATTGCACAATGTGAATGAGAATCTGTTCTCACATCCCCCCTATTGTGCAATTGGGTAAATACATAGGTCCAGGAAGCGCAGATGCGCTCAGATACGCTTATATATATATGCAAATTTAGTATCTATTTGGTAAGTCACCACATACCAATGAAATTGGGGTCGGTTGCCATGACGGAGGAAAGGGGCCGTTGTCCGAAGATTACAGGCTTGATATGTCCGAATGCGTCTGTTCCCAAAGCCTTTGTGCCGATGTCAGCCATTTCATTCTTGGTAGATACGGGCCACAATTCGACCATGCCCTCAGCGCAGCACTCCTTCAAATGGCAAATCCGAATCGGGATATGCTTCTGTTTTTCTGTGAATTGAGGCATATTTCCCATTGCAATTGCTGCGCGATTATCAATTAGGAGAGGGGTAGGTGCAAGATGTTCGATTGCGTAGAAGTCTGAAAGGATGCTGCGCAGGAACGCGATTTCTCGGCACGCTTCGCTGGCCTCATAGTACTCAGCACTCGCTGAACTCAGCATGACACTCTTGTGGGACCGGGACCTCCAAGCAATCGCTGCTCCAGCATACATGATAATATATGCACCGTGAGACCTGCGTGTATCAACTGAGCACGCCCAATCGCTGTCACTGAACGCGATTAGCTTTAGGTCCTTACTTGACCATCCTTCAGACCCTTCTGGCCTAAATGTCATAACATCGTCAGCGTTTGCATTCAAGTATTGAAGGACTTGCCTAGCCAAGCCTAGGTGTTCATTGGTCG
>NHEP01000258.1 GCA_002171515.1 bacterium TMED88
CTCGGTCTGAGTCCAAAAATGAATATGGTCGTCTTCGACGAGATTTCCAAGCACTCGAAGGTTGTCCACACCACGCCGCCGGCCAGCATCATCGGCATCGGAATGGGTGCACCGGTCGTGCTGACCTATGGCACCGAGGAAATGAAGAAGACGCTGCTGCCGAAAATCTTTTCCGGGGAAGAAGTCTGGTGCCAGCTCTTCAGCGAGCCAGGCGCTGGGTCCGATGTTGCGGGGCTGTCCTCCCTCGCCGTTCGCGACGGAGACGAATGGGTCGTCAATGGTCAAAAAGTATGGACGACCGTCGCCCATCTCTCTCGTTGGGGCATGCTGCTGACCCGGACCAATCCAGATGTCCCCAAGCACGACGGCCTTTCGTACTTCCTGCTCGACATGCAGGCGCCGGGCGTCGAGGTACGACCTCTTTACCAGATTACCGGTGAAGCGGAATTCAACGAGGTTTTCCTGAACGACGTCCGAATTCCACATGACCGCATGCTGGGCCAGGAAGGCCAGGGTTGGCGGGTGGCCATTACGACACTGATGAACGAACGCGTGGCCATCGGTGGGGGCGGCTCAAAGCGGAAGGGGGGCGGGGCCACTGCGCAGTTGCTCGATGTGTGGCGTCAACGGAAGAAGGGCGCTCATTCGGACGCCCAGGAAGCCATGCTGCGGGACAGGGTGACTCGATCTTACATGGAGAATGAACTTTTGCGTCTCACGGCTCAGCGGGCCCGCGCCGCCCAAAAGGCGGGAAATCCCGGACCCGAAGGATCTGTCGCAAAGCTCGCCCAAGCCGAGATCAATAAAAGGATGTGGGAAACGGCGATCGACATCATGGGCTCTGACGCCCTCGCCTTCGAGGCGGGGTACGCACTGCGACAGACCGCAGGCACCCCGGACTCTGTCGAAGGCATCGCGAAATATCAGTTTCTTCGCTCTCGAGCCAATTCGATCGAAGGCGGCACTTCGGAAATCATGAGAAACATTCTCGGAGAACGCGTGCTGGGCTTGCCCGGCGAACCTCGAGTCGACAAAGAGGTTCCGTGGAAAGACGTGCCGCGCTCCTAAATCCGTTTTGGGGCTCGGGGGAATCGACCTCTTTTCTCCGACTTCACTCAGCCAAACCGCCCACTGGGCGGGCCCAGGAAAAACCATGCCGATTGAGATGAGCTTGACCGACGAACATGAAGAACTCAGGGCGACACTGAGGGCTTTTTTGAATGAATGCTCCGATGAAGCCACTGTTCGCGAGCAGATGTCGACTGAGCGGGGATACGACCCGGATGTTTGGATCCAGATGGCCGAACAGATGGGCTTAGCTGGGCTGATCATCCCCGAAGAGTTCGGCGGCGCCGGATACGGCTATGTCGAACTTCTCGTCGTGATGGAAGAAATGGGGAGAGCCCTTCTCTGCTCGCCCTACCTGAGTACAGCTGTTTTCGCTGCCAATACACTGATGCATTGCGCGGACGAGAGAAATCAGAAGGAACTCCTCACCGAAATCGCGGCCGGTCGAATGATCGCCACGGTGGCCCACGCCGAGCCCAACGGTCGCTGGGACATTGAGGGAGTCGAAATGACCGCCACGCGATCGGGCGACCAGTGGACGCTCAGTGGCGCAAAATCATGGGTTTTAGACGGCGGCTCCGCCCAAGTGTTCTTGGTTGTGGCTCGGACCGACTCCGGTCTGGCGCTCTTCCGAGTGGATCCAGAAGCCCCCGGTTTTCGGCACGAGACAGTCCCGCCTCTCGACCTCACCCGCAAACTCAGCCAGCTTCATTTTGAGGACACCCCTGCCGAACTCATCAGTGCGGGTGATCAGTCGGCCAATTTTGAGCGCGTCTTGGCGCTCACAACCGCCGCCCTCTCGGCAGAGCAAATGGGCGGAGCCCAATGGTGCCTCGAAACCGCTGTGGAATATGCCAAGACCCGTCTCCAATTTGGCCGGCCCATTGGCTCCTACCAAGCCATCAAGCACAAGTGTGCAGACATTTTGGTGGAGACAGAATTCGCACGATCCGCTGCTTATGCGGCGTGTTTTGCCGCCGCTGAACAAGAGAATGACTTTCTCGAGATGACTGACTTGGCGCAGTCCACCTGCTCAGAGGCCTTTTTTCACGCGGCGGCGGAGACAATCCAAATTCACGGCGGAATGGGGTTCACGTGGGAGTTGCCCGTCCATCTGTATTTCAAGCGGGCAAAGGCCAGCGATCTTCTTTTCGGAGACGCGACACATCACAGAGAGCGCCTTGCGAACCGAGTGGGACTCTAAATCAAGCCCGGTTCGAAGCGTTCGGCTCCACCCTCATCCAGCCTCAGAAAGAGTCCGACCCGGCTCTGATCAGTAGTACCAAGGGAAACGCGAAAAATCTCGGGGCCGCTTTTCCAAGAAGGCATCTCGACCCTCCTCCGCCTCGTCGGTCATATAGGCCAAGCGCGTGGCCTCCCCCGCAAAGACCTGCTGCCCAACCAAACCATCATCGATCAGGTTGAGTGCGAATTTGGCCATTCTCTGGCCAGTTGGACTCTTCGTATTGATCTCCGCCGCCCACTCAAGTGCCACCGACTCAAGATCAGCATGGGATACCACGCGGTTCACCATGCCCATGCTGTGACCTTCCTCGGCACTATAGGGCTGCCCGAGAAAGAAAATTTCCCGGGCAAACTTCTGGCCGACTTGACGGGCCAGGTACGCAGACCCGAAACCACCATCAAAGCTCGCCACGTCGGTGTCTGTTTGACGGAAGACCGCGTGCTCTCGGCTGGCAATGGTCAAATCGGAGACCACGTGAAGGCTGTGGCCGCCGCCCACCGCAAATCCCGGCACCACCGCAATGACCACCTTGGGCATAAAGCGAATCAACCGCTGGGCTTCCAGGATGTGAAGCCGCCCACTGCGAGCCGGGTCGATGCTCTCAGAGGTCTCCCCTGAGGCGTATCGGTAGCCATCTCGACCGCGGATCCGCTGGTCCCCCCCGGAGCAGAAGGCCCAGCCCCCATCCTTCGGAGACGGGCCATTGCCGGTGACGAGCACGCAACCCACGTCCGAAGTCATTCGCGCATGGTCCAAGGCGCGGCAGAGTTCATCCACCGTCTGAGGACGAAAGGCGTTGCGAACCTCCGGGCGGTCAAAGGCGATGCGAACCGTCCCCTGGTCGACGGCCCGGTGATACGTGATGTCTTCGAAATCGAAACCCGAAAGCTCTTCCCAACGGTCAGAATCGAAAAGAGTCGAAACCATGAAGCCCTCCCTTGAGTTCGGAAGAATAGCGGGCCGACAAAGCTTTCGGGCCGTATCGGTTTCGAGAATTAGAATCGGCTCGATCAAAAGATCAGCCCGCGAGGAACTCCTCGGCCCCAAGATCAAGGGCATGTCGAGCATGGCGGCGGGCCATGGCGGTAAACATCTCATCGCCCCGCTCGGTCTGCTGAACCATCACGGAAGCCACCACCGTCACAGCGAAACCGGCAAACGCCCCCCGTCGGTAGTCCGTCCAGCATTGCGGCCAAGAGTACCCGCTCACGCCCGCTTCCTGCAGCGCATCGTGATAGCCCCGCACTAAATCTTCTTCAACGGACTTTCGCGTTTCGGGAAGCAAGCCGGCCCCAATGAAATAGGCCACATCGGCCAGCGGGTGGCCAAGCGTGACGCCCTGCCAGTCCACCACCGCAATCGAGGGCGGATCAACCCCTTCATTGATTAAAATATTGTCCAGCCGGTAGTCCACGTGAACAAGGCTGAAGACGTCCCCAAGAAGAGCAAAAGGCGGGCCCTTCGAGTCAGCCACCGCTCGAATGATCTGCGCCTCGTCGGCTTCAAGCCGACTCTCGAAGCGTTGCATGAAGGGGTCGAGTTGAACTGAATAAAGGGCGCGCCCCAGCTGGATCACCATTGGATTCGGCTCTCCCAGCCACTCCAATTCTCTCAACGAAGCGTCGCACCAGCTCGGTGCGTGTAGGCCCACCAGCTCCAAAACGGCCGCGCGGGCCACTTCCGGAGTGCAGCCCTTAAGCTGATCTCCCTGTTCGGCCGGAGCCAAGTCCTCCAGGAGGAGCATCTGTTCGGGGCCTTCTCCCTCGATTTCCGCGAAATAACATTTCGGCGTGCGAATGCCGAGACGGGATTGGAGGTCGCGATAAAAAGAAACCTCTTTAAGGTAAGCGCGAAGCTGAATCCCCGTTTGCAGGCTGGTCGGATCATCCGATGGGAATTTCCCAATCAGGCTGCGGGGGGTGTCCGCAGCGGCATCCTCAAGTTCAAGCCCGTAACGAATGCATTGCCCAATTTGACCCGTCCCCACACGCTCGCTCGAAAAACTTTTCACCTGAGCGGCTGTGTGTCCGGCTTCGCGGAGACATTTTGTCAAAAATTCCACATCGATGTCGGCGGGGGTCGGAATAGATTTTGACATCGGTCAGCTCGCGGCGGGGTTACGAGAAAGATGAGCAAAGCGTTCCGGCGTACGGATGTGTCGGTACGCCTCCACGATGGGCTGAAGCTCAGTCGGACTGGCTCCGTGCAGGATCACGCCGTCGCAGCCTAGGTCAAACTGACCTTGGATTTTTTCAACGCAGCGCTGATGATCGCCCGTAGCCGCTGCCGCCAACCACTCCTCGGGTATCAAGGTGGCGACGTGCTCGAGCTCTTCCGTCGTGGCCGTCGCATCGATCGCACCCCGAAAGCCCGAGACCCACTCGTCCTCGCGAAAGCGTTGCAGGACCTTCGGGTCCCATTGGTTGGTGCTGACCATCAGATCCCCATAGCCCTGCAGGTATGTGGCCATTCGGCCAACCGTCTTTTTCAGCCGAACCGCCTCAGGGAGATGGTCGCCCACCGTGGCAAAGCAAGACCAGACACGCACGCTCGCCGGATCTCGCCCCGCCTTTTCGGCCGCCTGCTTGACTGTCTCGACACAGCGCGCGGTGGTCTCATCCGTAAAAAACGTATGCAGGACGACCGCGTCAAAAGCCCGTCCTCCCAGACCAAGCGAGTTCGGGCCGAAGGCCGTAAACGTCATCGGAATATGCTCGTCGTAGTCGGGGCCCATCGTCAGGAGCGGGTATCGGCCGGCCGGTCCATCATGTCCAACAACCACTTCCCCCCGCCAGATCCGTCGCATCAAGCCAACAAAATCTTCGATCTCCGCAGTTTTGATGCTGGGGAGGCCGAAGGCGTTGAACATCGCGGCAATCCCTCGGCCGAGGCCAAGCGAAAATCGACCCCCCGTCAAGCGATGCATCGTCATCGCAAAAGCCGCAGTCACCATCGGGTGCCGGGTGTTGTGGTTGGTGGCGGCCGTGGCGATGCCCAGTTCGGTGGAGACGGCGCCCACGGCACCCGAGAGCGTCGCGGCTTCCTTGATATTGAAGCGCTCCGAAATAAAAGCCGAGCCTAGGCCCAGCGCTTCCCCTTGCTGGACTTCGGCGATCAGGTCGCGCGGTGTCTTGGGTGCACCCGCCAGGGTGTAGAACCCGAGTTCGTTGAGCGAGTCCATCCGATCAGAACATCTTCTTGATCATGTCAGTCTTTCGCTTGGTATACGGGGGGTACATCATCTTCGGATCGAGCCGAATCCCGCGACGCAAGACCGCTTTCCGGTGACTGAATGTCTCAAAGCTATGGCGACCGTGGTACGCCCCCATTCCGCTGGGACCCACACCGCCAAAGGGCATCTTTGAATTTCCGATATGTAGGATCGTCCCGTTCATGCAGGCCCCGCCGGAGGTGGTCTCGGACAGAACCTTCTCCTCGGCTGCCGAATCCTGGCTGAACAAATAAAGCGCAAGCGGCTTCTCGCGACCATTCACAAACTGGATGGCCTCATCCAGATTTTCGATGGTCAGGACAGGAAGAACGGGTCCGAAAATTTCCTCCTGCATGATGGGCGCCGTCGGCGGCACGCCCCGCAGCAGGGTGGGTTCGATGTAACAACGTTCGGGATCGCTGGATCCGCCAAAAACCACTGAATGGCCGGTCATCAACTTGCTGATGCGTTCATGGTGGCGACGATTCACGATTCGGGTGTAGTCGCTGCTCTGACCCGGGTCATCGCCATAAAATTCATGGACCGCCTTTTGGATGCTCTCGATCAAGGCTTCTTCGACTGAAGACTCAACAAGAATGTAGTCCGGCGCAATGCAGGTCTGCCCGGCGTTCATGAACTTGCCCCAAGCGATTCGACGTCCCGCAACCGCGAGATCAGCGGTGCGGTCAACAATACAGGGGCTCTTGCCGCCCAATTCGAGGGTCACGGGCGTCAGGTTTCGCGAAGCCGCCTCCATGACGATGCGCCCCACCGAACCGTTGCCGGTATAAAGAATGTGATCGAAGCGTTCCTCGAGGAGCGCGGAGGTTTCCTCCACACCACCTTCAACGATCGCGATGGCATCGGTGTCAATGTATTGGGGAAGCAGCTCGGCCAGGGCGGCCGAAGTTCGGGGGGTCACCTCCGAAGGTTTGAGCACCATGGCATTCCCAGCCGCCAGGGCACCAATCATCGGAGACACCAACAGACCCACTGGGTAGTTCCAAGGCGCGATAATCAATACGACGCCCAACGGATCGCGCTGAACGAAAGAGCGGCCCAGCACCGGCATCCAACCGGCGCCCTCGGGACGCGTCCACTTCTTCAAGTTTTTCAGGGCCAGCTTGGCCTCGACTGATATCTGGCCGATATCTGAAGTCCGAGCTTCGAGTTCCGGCTTGCCCATATCCGCCTGCAGGGCCGCCACCAGCGCTTCACTCTGTTCGCGACCGAAAGCCAACACGCCTTCTAGCTGTTCTTTTCGCCAAGCCAGCGGGCGGGTCCTCCCGGAATCGAAGGTCTGGCGTAATCGCTGGACGGTCGGCGCAATTTCGCTGACGGGAAAGCTCGGAATGGGGGCTTCCTGAATCGGATCTGAACTCATGGGGGTCTCCTGATCGAGTGAACTCGAGGGGCTGAGGTGCCGTCAGAGTAGCGCGGGCCGGCCTGACTCGGATGACTGAAATGGGGGCCCGAGACGCATTCCAGCGGCGCCCGGGCATAGGGCCGATCCGGGTATTCAAAAACGCGCGCCACGCTTCCCGCCCGAGGGGCTAAAAGCGTGGCGCGCTGTGGCTGGGCCCGGTCACCCAAATCGAATTCACCGGGGTACCTCTCAGAGCTTGGCGATGACTTCGTCCGTGAACTTTTTCATCGATTCGATTTTGACGTCGACCGGCGAATTGAAGCGGTGTCCGTAATACATCCACGGCATGTCGCAGCATTCGTCGATGCCCATATCCTGCAGCTTCTTATGTCCATCTAGGTCGAAAGCATCCACCGCAACCGAAATCATTCGGAAGGGTCGGTTGTCGGTCCCGTATTCCTTTCGGTAGGCGTGAATTTTCTTAACCATTTCATCGATCTTGTCCGCAGTGGTATTCGGAGAGACAAAGCCATCTGCAATCCGCGCGGCGCGCTTCAGCACCGGCTCGGCGGTTCCACCGATGACGATGGGCATCGGCGCGGAGGGGACCGGATTGATCGAGAGGTTGGGGTTGTCGTAGAAACGTCCGTGGTGCTCGAACATGTCCCCCGTCAACGCTTTACGGATCACCTCAATGCTTTCTTCACAACGCTTTCCCCGCGTTTTCCAATCAGAGCCGCAAATTTCGAAATCTTCCGGCCAAGGAGACAAGCCCACTCCAAGAGAAACGCGATCCCCTGTCAGGAACGATGCGGTCCCGCACTGCTTCGCCACCAAGAGCGGTACCCGAACCGGGAGCTTCAGCACATTGACCAGGAATCGAACGTTCTTTGTGACCGCACCCATGCCACAGATCACGCTCAGTGGATCGAGAAAGGGGGTGTTTGCACTCCAATACCGCGCGCCACTATCCGAGTAGGGATAGTCGACCGAGGTCTCATCGAAGAAGAACAATCCATCCCCGACATTGACGGAATGCCAGCCGAGCTCATCCGCCGCCTGGGCCAACGGCAGATATTGATCCGGCGGGTTGAAGGTCAGCGTCAGATTGAAATCCAAGGTGTTCTCTCCTCTGGCGGTTCGGGCCCGGCCTCCCAGGCCCAGCCGGCGATCTAGAACGCAGAGGCACGCGGCCCCGTCGGCCGGTCCCTCAGGCGTCCCGTTGAGTGTTTTAGAATCGTCGTCTATAAATCTAGAATCAGGATTTCGCAGCGGCAACCCCTCTCGGCTTTTCCGGCAAGGCAGCGATGGCAACCGACCCCGACCACAGCAAAAAATCGCCCCTCGCCTCGACGACGACCGAGGCGGGACGCCGGCAGGAAGCCCGTCAGGCCGCTCGCGCCCAAAAGGAGGAGCTTTACCGAAAGCTCGTCCTGGAGGCGGCCGAACCAATATTTGCCGAGCACGGCTACGATGAGGCTCGCATCGGTGAGATCTCGGCGGCCTCCGGACTATCGCTCCAAACGCTCTATTCGGCTTTTCCCGGCAAAGCCAGCATTTTTGAGGCCATTCAGGAACTCCGCGACGAAGCCCTCCACGCCCGCGTTCTGGATGCCGCCCAGGACGTCAAAAGCCCCCTCGATGCGCTGCTGTCGGGGTTTCGGGCGGCGACCCTGTACTTCCTCGAAAATCCGGACTTCTTACGGATTCGTCTTCATGGCGGATTTACCTGGGGAACCGAGGAATCCGCCGCGGGTGATCAAGGGCGCACCGGCGCGTGGCGGGCAGCCCTCGAGCGACTGAGAAACGCCTGTGAGCGATGCACCACCGCTGGGATATTTGTCCGGCGCGACCCCGCCCTGATGGCCCGGATGATGCTCGCCATCCAACAGGTCGAACTGGCCCATTGGCTCGAAGAGGGCATGCGGAGACCCGCTGAAGAGGTCAGTGGCGATCTCGAAGCCCAGGTGACACGCGCGTTCCTGCGAACACCGCAGGATGCCCAGCCAGCAAAATTGGAAAGGTAAGGGCAGAACGCGATGGCCTCTCCTCTCTGGCAACCCATAGAAATCGGCTCGATGACCCTGCGGAACCGGATCGTGATGTCGCCGATGGAAAACCAATTTGCCACGCCCGATGGTCAACCGACGGAGCGCTTGATCGACTATTTCGAGGCCCGAGCCCGGGGTGGGGTTGGACTGATTACCCTCGGCGCCAGCGCGATTGATGCGCGCCACAAGGAGGTGCCCTCCTCCATACACTTCGCCAACGATTCGGTGATCGCCCACCATCAAGTACTCACTGAAGCGGTGCATGCCCACGGAGCAAAAATCCAACCGCAGCTGGCTCATGCGGGCCCCGACGGTCTCGGGCCGGAAATGCATGGCGTTGAGGCACTCGGCCCGTCGGCCATTCAATCTTATTTGACGGGGACTTCCTCTCGCGAAATCACAGCGGAGCAATTTCGACAGGTTATCGACTTATTTCGTTCAGCCGCTCGGCGAGTTCGCGAAGCCGGATACGATGGCGTCGAACTCCATGCTGCACACGGCTACATGCTGCTGGGTTCATTCATTACGCCGTGGCGCAACGTTCGGCGGGACGAATACTCGGCCCGTCGTCGAGAAGGACGCATCAAGGCCATCACGGACATCGTCCGCGCAATCAAGAGCGAAACGGGAGAAGACTTTCCCCTCACTCTGAGGATTTCTGGATTCGAACGCATCGCCGGAGGACGACCCAGTTTTGATACGGCCCGGATGGCGCCCTTCCTCGTGGAAGCGGGCGTCGACGCTTTTCACGTCAGCGGCGGGGTCATCGATCGCCTCGTCACACAAATGGTGAATGGCTCGCATTATCCAAACGGGCTGAATGTGGCCGGAGCGGAGTCGATCAAACGAGCAGTGGATGTCCCGGTCATCGTGGTGGGTCGAATTCACGATCCCGCGCTCGCCGAGCGAATCATCGAAGAGGAAAGAGCCGACCTTGTTGCCTTAGCGCGGCCGCTCCTCGCAGACCCCGACTTGCCTAATAAGGTCAAAAACGGACAGCATCAGCGTGTACGTCCATGTATCTCCTGCCAAAACTGCATCGATGCCATGGAGACTCGATTTGCGCTGGAATGTGCAGTCAACCCTCAAACCGGCCGTGAAAACGACCTGAGTCTCCAGCGCGCACTCGCGCCCCAACACGTCGCCGTCATCGGCGCCGGTCCCGGTGGCCTAGAGGCCGCTCGAGTGGCCGCCGAAAGGGGCCATCGCGTCTCCCTTTTCGAGGCCAAG
The DNA here is from genome assembly GCA_002171515.1 of bacterium TMED88. GTDB lineage: Bacteria > Myxococcota_A > UBA9160 > UBA9160 > UBA4427 > TMED88. The sequence goes on from NHEP01000258.1 coordinate 10,173, forward strand.
CCCTATCTGGGAGGCTCCCTGGTTCTGGCCTCCACCGTGCATTCCGACAATCAAGATTTTTTGGATTGGCTCATCGGAGAAATTCGAAGACTCCCCGTCGAACTCCATCTCGGACGAAAAGTGTCCACTGACGAAATTCTCGCCTGCTCCCCCGACGCGGTGATTATCGCAACAGGCGGTCAGCCGGTCGCGCCCAAAATCGAGGGCGACCACCTCCCTCACGTTTTGACCGGCGGTCGGCTTCGAAAAATGCTGTCCGGTGAACTCGATGCCGAAGGGCGACGTCCCTTTTCGGTTTCGACCCGGCTGGTCCTCCGCGCACTGGCCGGCCCACTCCAGCGCACACTGACACCCGAACGCTTACGGCGCTGGACGCGCGCCTGGATGCCTCTGGGCCCACGCATTCTGGTGATCGGGGGCGACCTCATCGGACTCGAACTCGCCGAGTTCTTAGCCGCCCGAGGCCGTCGGGTAGGCGTTCTCGAAACAAGCGATGAGATCGCGCCGGAGGTGGGCCTTAAACGGCGCCATGAGCACATGGAGCGATTGGATCGGGCGCACGTGGCCGTCAACACAGGAGTGGCCATCAAGCGCATTACAGACCACGGTGTTGAGATTCTAAGAGAGGACGGTACGTCTCGACTGGTCCCTGCTGATCACGTGATATTGGCTGGCGGTTTGGAGCCGGATGAGACCCTCGCCAGGTCACTCCAGGGCCGAGTCCCAGAATTACGCACCGTCGGCGACTGCACCGGTCTGGGGTTGATTCGCAAAGCCGTCCTCGAAGGCGCCGAGGCCGCCTGCTCGATCTAAGCGCAAACGAATTCAGCAAGGCCGTTGGGCCTCAGGAAGGAAACTCAAATTATCATGCGATTCGGTTACCTCGAAACTATGACCGACCCCCAATTCATGAAGCCTCTTGCAATCGCCGCCGAGGAAGCGGGGTACGACGCCTTCGTGATCCCCGATAGCATCGGCTACCCCGAGGAATGCGATAGCCGTTATCCATACACCGCCGACGGTGATCGAGCCTTTCTAGAAGACAAGCCCTTCATTGAGCCTCTGGTTCTCATTCCTTATCTCGCAGGGGTCACGGAGACAATTCGTTTCACCACAAGCGTGGTCAAACTCCCTCTCCGACATCCCGTACTGTTAGCCAAGCAGGTGAGTTCGGCGGCGGTTCTCTCCGGCGGGCGCATCTCTCTCGGCGTCGGTCTGTCTCCTTGGCCCGAAGACTACGCCGCGGTCGATGTTCCGTGGAAAGGGCGCGGCCGAAGGCTCGACGAAATGCTCGACATCATTCAAGGGCTCTGTGCCGGCGGGTATTTCGCTTACCCGGGCGAGGTTTTCAAAGTCGCCAGCATGAAGATCTGCCCCGTCCCGGAAAAACCCATCCCGATCATCATTGGTGGGCATAGCGAGCCTGCGTTGCGACGCGCCGCACGGATCGGTGATGGTTGGATTCATGCCGGGGGCCAAGGCGAGGACCTCATCCCCATGCTTGAAAAACTTCAGCAATTCCGAAGCGAGTATGGACGCGCTCATCTTCCCTTTGAAATTCATGTCATCTCGGCCGATGCGTATCGGGCTGACGGGTTGCGCCGGCTGGAAGACCTCGGGGTCACCGACGTCCTCATTGGTTTTCGAAACGCCTATGAGCTGGCCCAAGATACCCAGAGTCTGGATGAAAAAATCGCCGCCCTCCGGCAGTACGCTGAGGGTGTAATCGAAAAAACCCGCTGAACGGCGGACCTGGCTCCGGCCGACCGGGCAATCCGCCCATACACCAAGAAGGTATAAACATGAGTCAACTATCCAGCGCAACGCCGACCCGACCCAAGCGACTTTCCACAGTGGATCGTTGGGATATCGAAACCGACATCGCCATCGTGGGTTTTGGCGGAGCAGGCGCCTGTGCGGCCATCGAGGCAGCAGATGCCGGATCGCAGGTTTGCATTTTCGAAGTCGCCGCTGCGGCCGGCGGCTCGACGGCTCTCTCGAGCGCCGAGGTCTACATGGGCGGCGGAGGGGGTACTCGGGTCCAACGAGCCTGCGGTTACGAAGACAGCACGGAGGACATGATCGCTTATATGATGGCCTGTCAAGGCGAATATGGCGATGAAGAGCGAATTCGAATGTATTGCGAAGGAAGCCTGGAGCACTTCAACTGGCTGGTTGAACTCGGCGCGCGATACAAAGACAGCGAGTACAAGGAGCGGGCCATCATGGCTCCGACAGACGACTGCCTGCTCTACACCGGGAATGAAAAGGCCTGGCCGTTTCGAGAAATCGCAAAGCCCTGCCCGCGAGGTCACAACCTTGAGGTCGAAGGCGACAACGGCGGCCCCATGCTGATGGGCGTGCTCACGGAAAATGTCGAAAAACGGGACATTCGAGTCGAATACAGCACTCGTGCACTGACTCTGATTGCCGACGACAACAACTCCGTTTATGGATTAGTTGTCCGGATGGACGGAGAGGAGAGAAATATTCGCGCCCGGAAGGGCGTCATCCTTTGTGCCGGCGGATTCGTGATGAATCAGGAAATGCTTCAAAAGTACGTCCCCAATATTGCGGAGGCAGGAAATATCCCCGTCGGAAATCCTGGTGACATGGGCCAAGGGATTCTGATGGGCCAGGGCGTGGGGGGGTCGGTCATTCACATGAACCAGGCCTTCGTCACACTGCCCTTCTATCCTCCCGCTTCACTGACCCACGGCATCTTCGTCAATGCCCAAGCGCAACGTTTTATCAACGAAGATGTCTACCATGCGCGAATCGCCCACCATGCGCTCCAGCAAGTCGACAAGCGAATCTATCTAATTCTGAATCACGACGACTATGAGCACCCGGCTTTCCTCAACGCGGACGTTGCAGGCACGGGTGAAAATATCGAAGAGTTGGCAGAGGAAATAGGCCTCGACCCTCAAATGCTTGGGCACACCCTCGACTTCTACAATAAAAATGCCCGAAGTGGAAAAGACCCTCTCTTTCATAAGAGCGAGGTCTGGCTAAAATCCATCGAACCCCCCTTTGCGGCTCTCGATTGCACGCCCGGCAGTGGTGTTTTCTATCCCTACTTTACGCTCGGCGGTCTTGACACATTGCCGACCGGCGAGGTGCTCACCTTGGAGGGAGCACCGATCACCGGCCTTTTTGCCGCGGGCCGGACGGCGTGCGGCGTCCCCCGAACCGCCTCGGGCTATGCGAGCGGCATGTCGGTCGGCGATGCAACTTTCTTTGGACGGGTCACCGGAAAAAACGTGGCCGCCCAAACTTCACACTGAACGGATTCCCGCGGTGTCCAAAACGGGTCCACACCCGCTACACAACCGCCTCGGCAAGCGGATAGGCCCTTTCAGATCGAGTAGGCCACCTCAATGGCGTCGCGAACACTCTTCAGGGAAAGTCCAAAGCCACCCAAATCGCCGACACTGTAAATCTGCTGAGCGGCGCCTTCGAACCGCTCGACCCATGCCGGGTCTGCGACGGGCTGTCCGACCACAATCACGGTGTCCGCTTCAATGATTCGATCATCCGGCGTCGATCCGGCGATCACGACACCCTCCGGCAAGATTCCTTTCACTTCCACTCCCGTGTTGACCGAAACCCCTGCCGCATCGAGCCGCGAAGCATGATCACCCCGGCGCTTCTTACCGGCCGGCATGGCGAATCGACGACCGGTCTCCAAAAGGCTTACACGTTTTCCTAACCGGCCGAGGTGCTCCGAGAGTTCTACCCCGATCAGGTTTCCTCCGATCACCACCACCTTTTCGCCCACGTCTAGACTTAAGGGGGTTTCGTTCGCGGCTTGGTCGCAGAGCTGATCGAGGAGATCCATTACGGACAACCCCGTCACGACATGAGGCAGAGCATCGCCTTCGAGCTCCGGCCACTCATAGCGCCCCCCCGCGGCGAGAATCACCGCGTCCGGCCGAAGCTGCTCGAGGGCTGCTCGGTCAACCTCCTGCTCTGTACACACCTCAACCCCGAGTCGCTCAATCGTTTTCAGCAACCAGTCCAAATGCTTCTGGTTCCCAGGGAAGACCGTCGATGCAAAACGAAATCGACCGCCCAACTGCTTCTCTCGCTCGAATAGCGTGACCGAATGTCCGCGTTCGGCCGCGTAAATCGCGCTGGCAAGCCCGCCGGGCCCTCCGCCGACAACCACCACCTTTTTCGCTTCCGAGGCCGGCTCAATGGGATACTCCCGCTCCTTTCCGGCCCGAGGGTTCACCACGCAACCGGCGCCATTAAATTCGGTCTGCATGATGTCCACGCAACCTTGGCAAAGGGTGCAGGGGATGATCTCGTCGGTTTGGTCGTCGCGAATTTTACGAGGCAGCTCGGGGTCGGCGAGAAACGCACGCCCCATGGCGACAATGTCCGCCTCTCCCTCCTGGACCATCCGTTCGGCGAAATTCGGATCCATATTCTGGCCGACGACCATCACGGGCACGTCGACGACTTGACGAATCGAGCGTGCGGACGAGAGGTTGTAACCCGGCTGGTAGTCCGGCCCGGTGATAATTTGGGTGATATTGCCATCCCCCACGCCGCCGCTCACATGAAAACAGTCAACGCCCGCGTCAACCAGCAAAGGGGCCAAGCGCTGAGAATCGTCGATTTCACGTCCTCCCGGCTGTCTTTCGAAGCCCGAAATTCGCACCGTGATGGGAAACGCCTCTCCGACCTTGCTCCGAATATTGGCCAGCACGTCGAGCATGAACTTGGCGCGTCCCTCGAATTTCTTGCCTGCATAGACGTCTGTTCGAAAATTTCGAAGAGGAGACAGGAACGAACCCAGCATCATGTAGCTGTGCGCCGCGTGAAGCTCAATTCCGTCATAGCCCGCTTCACGAGCGCGCAAAGCACCATCGCCATACATCTCGATCACCCGCTCGATGTCCTCCATGGTCATCTCGCGACACGCTTGTTGGGTGGTCTCCGTTCGAATGACGGACGGGCCCAAAGGCTGAATCTGCCGCACGAAGGGGGCAATTGACTCCGGACCCGGATGAGAAATCTGGGGCTGCACCTTCACACCATGGGCATGAATGGAATCCACCAGCTTGCGATGGCCGTCAATTTGGAAATCACTGTGAAGTCCCAACGAATGCAATTGATACCGGTGTTCGGGGTCAACGCTGCATACCTCAAGCGAAATCAAGCCTGGCTTCCACTTGGCCCGCTCGCTGTAGTACGCGATCTGCCTCTCCGAAGGCGTTTCGTCGTCGTTGCCGTAGTCGACAGTCATCGGCGCCATGGCAATTCGGTTGGCCAGTTCCATTCGGCCGATCCGGATGGGCTTCAACAGCGCATCAAAAGGCATGATCTAGATTCCTTATATTCGATGAGAGTTCGAGTCCGCCCGCTGAACTGGAAAACGGCTGATGACCTTCTTTCGGGAGCATCCGCTTGGTCATGATCGGTGAATCACCTTTTCGGCGAAACGATCCATCGCTTTTTTCTTGGTATCAAGCAGACTGACGTCCTCTCCGTCTTGAAGCCAAGGGGCTCGACCCCAGGGCGTGACGACCCAGGGCAGCACCATGTTGTGATGCGCTCCGAGTGCATCGAGTTGGCCTTCGAGATCCTGAGTCAACGGCTGAATGAGGGAGCAGCACACATCGAAAGGCTCATTTTCTCTCCCCATCTCTCGGCGGGTCAAAAGGAGACCTTCGATCGTTTCTACGAGCGCGTCGAACATCATAGGAACACCCAGCCAGCCGTCATTTCGGGCCGCGCGACGGAGAGCCGCGGGGCTCGCGCCGCCACTCCAAATGGGAACTTTTTCGGGCGGGGCAGGAGAAGCCAGCGCATCTTCAAAGCTGAAAAACTCACCTTGATGGGAAATACTTTGACCGCTCCAAAGCTTGCGCATGACGTCGATGGTCTCGTCGAGGCGTCGACCTCGCGTATGAAAGTCGACGCCCATCAATTCATACTCTTCCTTGATCCAACCCGAGGAAACCCCACAGCGGACTCTCCCGCTCGTAAAAACCGAGGCCGCCGCCACAGCGCGGGACGCCGTAAAGGGGTCGCGCAGAGCGGCTAGGTAGATATTGGTCGCCAAACGTAAACTCTGCGTTGCAACCCCAAGGGCCGTCAGGGTGATCCAAGGGTCGGGCCACGGCACATCCTCGGGCCACCACATTTTGCCATCCGGCGTATAGGGATATTTCGATTCAAGCTGACCGGTAGGCATCACGAGATGATCTGCAATGCTCAGCCCATAAAAGCCAACGGACTCGGCATGTTTTGCAATTTCGAGGTACTGATCGAGCTCCGGCACGTTGACCAGAGAAATCCAATGATGCATGGCGTGTCGATCCTATCTTGGTCAGGAGGAAAGCCCTGAGGGCCGAATCATCCAGCGAAGCGGTCAGCCTTCACGATAAGCGAATAACCTTTTCGCCATATTCGCGAATCTCGTCCACTTTTTGCTCAATCGTCCGGGGCTTCTTGGCATACGGATTATGAAAGCTCACGATGGTATTTGTCACCCCTATTTCCTCGAGTTGGCTGATCCCATCACTGGACGAAGTCTTCAGCGCATCGGGATCGAGGGAAATGGCGTGGATTTCAAAATCTTCTTGATGACGCCCATATTCCCGGCGCAAGGCCTGCAGCCGCTCGATCATGTCTTTGAGGGCTCCACGATCGCCGCCGGCATGCATCCAACCATCTCCGAGACGTGCCGCTCTGCGGAGCGCTTTTTCAGCATGCCCACCCACTAAAATCGGTATGGGTCGGGTCGGAGCCGGTGTCATTTGGATACTCGGAAATCGGTACTGCTTGCCCTCGTAAGCGAAATAGTCTCCGGTCGACAAGCCCCGAATGATTTCAATCATCTCATCGCAGCGGGCACCGCGAGTCTTCCAGGAAGTGCCGGTCACTTCAAAATCTTCAGGCCAGGGCGAAAGACCAACACCCAGCCCCAATCGATTTTGACTCAGCACCGCAATCGACATCGCTTGCTTGGCCACCCAAACGGGTTCGCGCACAGGAAGTTTCAAGACAAATGTGTCGAATCGAATTTTTTGGGTCTGAGCCGCCAAACTCGGGATCAGGACAAAAGGCTCGATAAAGGGCTTGCCTTCGAGAAACTTTCGATCGCCATCGGGCGTGTAGGGGTACTGACTCTCCGACTCCTCGGGGTAACAAAGGCTGTCCGGAACAACCATCGAACTGAAACCCGCGGCCTCGGCGGCTTGCGCGACGGAACCATAATGATTCGGGTCTCCCATCGACTCGGCGAGAGAAAAGCGCATCAATCAGCACCTCCGTGCGGACCCCGGTGGAAGGCTCGCACCCAAGACAGCTCGGGCGAAACCACGGTCGCAATCAGAGGGAAGAGGGTACGCGAGGAGAGCGGCGGCCTCCAAGCGGGAATTCTCAGCGCGTCTGGCACCGATGGGAAGCGGACCGGCTAACCGCCGACCTGTCCTCTAGGGAGCGATCAGCGACGGGGGGCCATCTCGAACAAAGTCTGCCTGGGTGAGGCCACCTGCGGGGTCGTCTAGGTCGAGCGGGCCGTCCGCGAAGCCCAGATCGTATCCGAGGTCCTGCGAGGGCTCTCCAAGGCGCCAGTAGTGAATCAAAGACTGTGAAGCCGCGTACACCCCGACCGGATCGCGCAGATCCAGCTCGTGCCCGCGGAGCTGAATCTCAGAAAAGGCCGCCGGAGAGAGCCCCTCTCGCCAAAGCCCAAGGTGTCCCAGCCGGCCCAAGAAACCCTTTTCTCCGCTGATTCCACTTCCGCCCACCCTGAGAAAGCCCGCCAGAGCAGTCAATTTGACTCCTTGGCCATCGCCCTCTGACAACAAAGTATCCGCCTCGAATCCATCCAAAAGGATCCGGGGGGCACTGTGCGTGGCGGGATCAAGGACGACCGCAAGGTGCTGCCACAAATCATTCGCCAGCGGAAGTGCATAGAGAGCCCGATGGCGCAGTTCGCCGCTGGCATCGCTGAGCAGGCACTCCAAATTTTCGCCATCAAGAAGGGAGAGTCGAAGACCAAGGCCCTCGGGATCAGAAGAGGATGGTGAAAGCTCAAAGAGCACACGGCGCGGCGCACTATCGAGAAAAGGTCGCATCCAGATCGAAAGACTCAGTGCTTCGGCCGCGCCCAGTTCTTCCGGTCGATCGCTGCCCAGATAATCCTGCTCGCCATCAAATTCGAGGGACGCCAGATCGACCCGATTCGAGGGGACCGCACTCGAAGAGGCGTCTGGCTCAGGATGAATCGAATCATCTCCCTGAGGAAGGGACGAACGGGCGACCGAACCGCTTTCATCAGAAGAAGGCGTGTGGACCAAACCGGAAGCACCGCCCACAGTGCCCCCCGAATGAGTCGCGGTCGGCATCGAGCGAGTTGACGATGCGGAGGCAGGCGCAGCGGGGGATGCCGTCGCCCCCAAAAGGATTTCATTCGAAGGGGCGGAGAGCAGCCGACCATCGTAAGCCTGCATGGCCACGTAGTAGTCGAGGTCCTTTCGAAGGGTGAGGCTGTAGGAGTAGACACCTTCTCCATTCAGTCCAGCTTGCTTCCGCGGAACTTCGACTTTCGCCTGATAGTCCCCCGGAGAAGTGCCGACGAGAACGTCGTATCGCGTAATTCCGCTGGAAGAGGATGCAATCCAACGCATCGAAACGACTCGCGCGTTACTCGACGAAACCGGCTCTCCAACCACTGACTCCTGCGCCGCCGGCGCAGAGTCAGATGAGGACAGTTCACCGGTCCCCCCGCATCCTGCAAAGAGCAAGATCAATGCGAGAAGCAGGAAACTCTTGAGCAGTAGAGAGGTATCGAGACCTCTTCCGTCGGCAGCTTTATTCACGAGAATTCTTATCGGCGCGCTGATCGTTAGTCATCAATCAGAATTTTTACTGAGGCCCCAAAAGCGGAGGAGAGCAGTGTGCCGCGAATGTTCCGCTGTGATAGTGATAAATCTCACGGAATCGTCACCTAGGCCAAATCCCCACACTTTGCCTACGGGGGGTGCTGGAGCCGAGTCAAAGCGAGCCGGCTCTGAAGACCCCGAAAACAAAAGCCGTTTGTCTTCTAAAAAGGGAAGCGTTGTGATCCAACTAGAATCCGGCCCGGCCCGGGTCGAAATCGATCCCCATCAAGGGGGGCGGATTAGCGCGTTACAGGTAGATGGCCTCGATCTCCTCTGTGGGCCAGGTGAGGACCCGCTCAGATGGGGTGCGTACCCAATGGCCCCCTATGCGGGCCGAGTCAGGCACGGGCGCTTCCTCTTCGGCGGACGCACCTACGCGCTCCCGCTCCGTGCCCCGCCCCACGCCATGCACGGCACGACGCTCGACCGGCCCTGGCGAAAAACCGATCCGGGGTGCCTCGCGATCGAACTCGGGCCGAACTGGCCCTTTCCCGGAGAAGCCCGGCAACGGTTTCGCCTGGACGAACAGGGACTCGACGTCGAGCTCTGCGTCCTCGCCTCGGGGCCACCTTTCCCAGCCAGCCTCGGCCTCCATCCCTGGTTTCCGCGCCGGCTGAACCGAGGAGGGGAACTGATCCTCGAGTTTCACGCCCAGGAGATGTACGTGCGCGATTCGGAGGGGGTGGCCACGCCGGCGCGCTGCGTGCCGCAGAGCGGCCCCTGGGACGACTGCTTTGCGGGCGTCCGAGCGCCTCCGCGGCTTCGCTGGCCAGGCGCCATCACGCTTGAGATCCAAGCAAACACCGACCACTGGGTGGTGTACGACGAACCGCTTGACTCGCTCTGCGTCGAGCCCATGACCGGGCCCCCCGACGCTTTGAATATCGCGCCTCGCCTCGTAAGCCCGGATCAGCCTCTCTGTCTTGAAACCCGGTTCGCGTGGACCTTGGAATAGGCTTCGCTTCTAGAAAAATCCACCCACCCAAACCCCCATGCCGTAGGTCACTCCTGCTGCGGCGACACCGATGCAGAGCTGCCGGAGCGCACCGATGACGGGACTGCGATTCGTGACGCGAGTCGCCCCACCCCCCACGACGAGCAGAGCAAGGGCGGAAAGAAGCAGCGACATCGGAAGAGCCCGTGCGGAAACCAGCCAGGGAATCAGCGGAATCGCCGCGCCCAGAGCAAACGCAAAAAAGGAAATTGCCGAAGCGGCCCAAGGCGAACCCATTTGACCCGGCACGATGCCCAACTCAAAGAGAGCATGGAAATCCGCAGCATCCGTTCCCCGTTCGTGAATCGTTCGAGCGACATCTCCCGCGATCACTGGATCCAATCCACTTTCCTCGAGCAGCTCGGCTAAATGACGTTCTTCCTCTTCTGGAAACTGCTCGATGTGAGATCTTTCCAATTCGATCTGGCGTTCCATAGACTCTCGTTGGGTCGCCATCGACACGTACTCACCCGCCGCCATCGAGCAGGAACCCGCCAGAAGCCCGGCAACCCCCGCCACGATGATGGCGTCCGGATGGTCTATGCCTCCCGCCACCCCCATCACGAGAGCTAGATTCGAGACCAATCCATCCGATATCCCAAAAATGCCGGCTCGGAGCACCCCGCTGCCCGTATCGCGCCGATGTTCTTGCTCCGCCTGGGGGTGTCCCGTCGAATTCTGGAGATGAGTACTCATCAGTCTTCAGCCTAATTCCGGGTTTGTGATCAAGTTAAAGTCCATAAAGACGATGACTCGGCTGACCCAGCTCACGACATGGAGTTGACGCAGTGCCTCTAGTCGGATGATTGTTCCGAAGCGCCGTGCAGCGCGAGAACCGCGCAACCTGCATGCTGAACAACGCGCTCAGTGGTGCTGCCCAAGAGCCAATGCGCCGTTCCGGTTCGGGCATGGGTCTGCATCGCAATGAGATCTGCCTTGCGGGCGCGAGCCTGCTCGCTAATGACGCTCGCCGGCTCGCCTTCCTCGACCAGAGTCTCTACTTCAAAACCCAGTGCAATGAGAGAAGCCACTGCCGGAGCCACGGTCTCCTCCACGCGACTGCGAATTTCCTCTAAGCCGACGCGTTCGATCCCTAAATCAACAAGCCAGGGTTGGAGAATCGCAGGGACGTGGTCGCAATACAGCAACAGCACCTTGAGATCGACAACACGATCTCCCAACAGCTGATGGATCCACCGACCCGCTTCGGTGGGGTCACCGTGAAGCTCGATGGGCACGATCGCCGTCCGAGGTTCCGACAGGGATCCTCCATCATCGGGATGAATCGTCAAAACAGGGCAAGGGGCATTGCGAACCGCGAACTCCGCTGTACTCCCCAGAACAAGGTGCTTGACCCCAGTCAAGCCACGGCTGCCCACCACCAAACAGTCGACCGCCTCGCCCTCCGCCGTCTCAATGAGGGCAGGTCCCGGACTTCCAACGGTCAGTATTGTTCGTGCAGCGACACCCCGAGCGGCCGCCAGCTCCTGCAACTCAACCAACTTTTGCTCGGCCAATTCACGAATACGACCCGAGAGGTCCGGTGCCGCGAGAACAGGCTGCACCCCGTGAATCGACATCGGGGCCGCGGGCAAAACGTGGACGATCAGCATTCCGGCCTCGTTGAGCGACGCCACGTCACACGCTCGATCAAAAGCCAGCCCGGAGCTCTCTGAGAAATCAACCCCCACGAGTACTGAGGAAAGCCCTGCTCGAGTGACCTTGGCATTTTTGCTCATTCTGTACCCCTTTCGGCGACTGGACCCGACGGACCGCGCCCTCAACGATCACGACACAGTAACGCTTCTGCCATGCCTCGACCGGCCTCACTGCCTCCCAGGAGAGAGGATTCGATTCCTCTCAGCGCCCTCCCTTGCGGACCCGACTGAAATCGGGACTCTCTCATTGCTGGCGTGCCTGAAAGCCTAGATGTTCAGCCAAGGCTCGCTTTTCCAACCACTCCGCAGAGGGAGGAGGAATACATCCGAGATGGATCCCATGCTGACAGCGGACGGGCGTCTATTCACCCTTTCAGCCCGGCCCTTGAAAAAGCGAAGAACCGGAGGAACGCGTCAAGCAGTGGCACTCGCTTGCGGGGTGGCCTTGATATCGATCGCCTGTCAGGAAAAGGCGATCGATCGTCCTCAGTCAGCGCAAAATGTCCGCCAGGAGGAAAGGCTGCTCGCGGCCCTCCGCGGGATGGAATGGCTCATCGAACACGCCCAGGAGATGCCGCCCGGCTGGGTCTACCCGAATCTGTCTCGACTAAACCGGCTGACTGACTCCGAAGAGCACCAACGAGAAATTCGCGAGATTCTCGAGGCCGACCGGCGCAAAGGACAACACAAGGCGATTCCCGAGGACCTGACAAACCCTGCTCTGCTGCAGCAAGGTCGCATCGTGCCCATTCTTTTTGAAGTGCTTCGCCGTCGCGAGATCGGTCTGGCCTGGAAAAGCGAGGCGGATGCGCTGCACACACTGATCGCGAATCACGAGGTCGATCTCTGGGAAACAACAAACCTCAGAAACAAGCCCGCAGTGCTGCATGCTCTTGCTTCTTTAGAGATCAAGACCGCAATGACCGAGGACCGCCTAGTCGATGAACTTCGCCAGAAAGCCGCGTCTGAAACGGCCCAGAACTTGGCCGGCAGCACACGCTATATCTACGCACTGACCCATATCATCTTCGCCCGATCCCACTATTTCAAGAATCAAGTCGACCCTGAGGGCTTGGAGTTTACGATTCCGATTTTCCTGACCGCCCTGGGGCGGCACGCTCAAAACCGAATGGGTGTGATGGAAATCGACATGGTGGGAGAAGTCCTCGCAAGCTTAGAGCTGCTCGGCCTCAAGAATCCCAGAATGGAAGTCGCTCGACGTCGGTTGGTCGCAGCGCAAAACCCCGATGGGAGCTGGGGAGCGGGGAACGGCGTGACCCCAAAACGCATTCACCCGACATTCAACGCCGTCGCTGGGCTGATCAACTTTCACTCAGCCCTCGAATGAACGCCCAGGAAACTTTTCCGGAGCCGCTCTTCATCATTCGGCGCGTTCGCTTTCCACGCCTCGATGCCGGCAACCAGGGCATCGATAAGTTGGTCAACCTGAGGCGCCCGCGGCGTTCCTTGATGGTCCGACCAGTTCCCATGCTGACGGTTCCATCGGATCGTCGGGGGCAACTCGATCTGCACGCCAGCCTCCAGGGGCAGATTGACCGGATTCCTTTCATGCTGCCCTCGGAGCTCTCGCGGAATCGCATCAAGCTCATCCACGACCTGATAGGGATCGGGTAAACGTTCTCGGAGGAACTCAGTCAGATGACGAGCCAACTCTCTATTCCGCCCGCCTAAGAGCAAATGCCACCAAGATGACTCTCGCCCATATCCATGAATCGCGACGGCCTCTCGAACATGGCTGACAAACGAAGACAGCGCCAATGAATCCTCTGGACGAAAAGCCGTCGACGGGATGTGTTTACGCAGTGGCGGGGCCTGGAGGACGGCATAAAAAGAAGCGCCAGTCCGGTCTGCCACCTCGCGCGCTACGGCATCGGTCGTCCGCTCAAGATTCCCACCATGAAAAGCCATGAGGCCGATGGTTCCCCGGAGTTCGCAGATTTCTTCTACGCCGGGCATCTCCAATAGTTCACGCAGCATGGCCCAAGAATAGCGCCCGACTCACCCCTCACCCTGACCCGTCGAAAGAACCCTTCCATGATGCATCTGTGAACGACCTGCTGTTCGCTCAGAACAATTCAGCCGGATCGAGCACCCTGACTCTCCGGAGTGCAAAGAAGCTGGCTAATGAACACATCGAGACCGAAAGGATCAAGATATTCAGGGTGTCGGCCCAAGACAATGCGGCCGGCAGACCGCTGATCGCGCCGAGGATCGCGACGATCCCCGTACCCGCCACAATCGCCGGGATAAAGCCCACAACCGACAAGAAGAGAGCCTCCGCTACGACGACCGCTTGGATGAATCGATCGCCGTACCCCATGGCTTTCAAGGTGGCGAACTCGGCCATGTGATCGAGCACTTCCGTGTACAGAATTTGATAGGAAATCACGACACCGGCCAAAAAACCAAGCGTCACACCCACGAGAAGGATCAGGCTGACCGGAGTACTGGTTTCCCAATAGGTACGATCGCGCGCCAAAAGGTCTGACTTTGAGAGCGCCACAATATCAGCCGGAAGCGCGGCCTGAATAGCCGCTGCGACTTCTCGGGGGTCTTGGCCCGCTGCAGTCTGAATCAGGGCCGCTTCAACCAAAGAACGTCCCCAGCCCACCAATTCGAAGAAAGTCGTTTCGGATACCATCAAGGTGCCTTCGACTTCAAAATCTGTACCGAGCGGAAAAGTGCCCACGACTTCCACCTGCTTGCGGTTGACCACTGCAGGACCAGTTCCCACCGAACCATAGGAATCTCGAGAGAGACGATCCAACAACGCCGCCCCTGGCTTTTCCAACTCAGCGGACATTCGATTGACCGATTCAATATCGAAGGTGCGCCGGCGCGGGTCGAACCCGAGAACCCGAATTGGATGAAGGGTGCGCGTATACGGATTGGTCCAGCGGGCTAAGGCGGTCCAAAGCGGCGCCACGCTCTCTGCGCCCTCCACCGCCAAGGCCTGATAGATCCGTTCTCGAGGCATCGACTTCACTCTGAGGAAGGGATACTTCTCCTTTGAAATAACGATCACGTCAGCATCGAGCCGGTCGATTAATTGCACTCCACTGTCCAGTAGAGAATTCCTGAAACCAACCTGCATCATCATCAGCAAGAGCGCGAACGCAACACCTCCGATCGATGCGAGAGCGCGCGTCCGGTCATGTGCAAGTAATCGGTAGGCGAACAGTGGTGCGCGTCGATACGGCTGCATCAGAAGAGCTCCGCCGGGTCAGCGCTTCGCAGCTTCTGCATCGAGAGGAGGGCAGCCGCGCTACACATCACTGCGGAGAGAACGGCGAGTCCGGAAGCCAGTCCCAGCGTCATGAAGATGGGAAGTTTCGTTAATGCGTGAACCACCGGAAAGAGTATCGAGCTGATTGCCAAGGCGGGCAGATAGCCAAGGCCCGCAAAAATCCAAGCCTGCTCAAGCACAAAGAACGAGAGCTGGCGTCTCGAATACCCCATCGCCCGAAGAGTCGCGTACAGCGGCAGATTATTCCGAATATCCGTCGACAAAATTTGAAACAGCACAACAACACCGACCAAGAAGCCAGCAAGACTTCCCAGGCCGAAAATATTACCAACCGCCGTATTTTTGATCCAGAAAATTTCCTGAATTTGCCGAAGTTCCTCCGCCGTAAGAACACGAACATCCTGTGGAAGCTGGTCCCGGAGTTTTTCGGCGACGTAATCCGGGTCAGCTCCCGCACTCAACTTCAACAAACCGAGATGGGGTTGGTCGAGCGAGTGGTACTCGAAAAGTCGACCAAAGCTGTTGTCGCTCATGATGAGGGAGCCATCTGCCAGGAACCCAACACCCAGTTCGAACTCGCCTGCCACCCGGGTAATCTGGTCGTTGACTTCGACCACGCGGGTCGGGCTCGCTGGACCGCACTTTGTTTGAGTCAAACGATCGAGCAGCATACTTCCCGTCGGAGCAAGCTCGTCCAACTGCTCTGAGATGCCGTCAATTCGGAGGATCGGTGTTTCTCGAGCGTTGGCGAGCGGAAACCCGAGGGCCAAGAGTCGACAGTTCTCACCGCTCGACGGATCATGCCAATACCCGTAGCGCAAATGAACAGGCGTCGCGGACTCGACCTCTGGAACAGCTAAGGCCTGAAAGAGTCGGCTGCGATCAAAAGTCCCCGTATCTAAAATTTGAACAAAGGCCGGAGAAACCATGATCAGATCTGCGTCCAAACGAGACGTGACTGCAACAGCTGTTTTGCGAACGGCTCCGTAGAATCCCAATTGGACAAAGATGACGAGCAGAGCGAAACCAATTCCGGCTGCAGCAACTGCGGCCCTCGTCTTACGATGAGTCACTAACCGGAAAGACAACGGCACGGGGCGCAGATTCTTTCGCGAATGCTGTTTCATTCGATCGGAAGTATAGAGGGCTGCGGGTTAAAGATCCCATAAGCCGGAAGCAAGCCTACCGGGTCGCAATTCGAACCCATTCTCGACGGTCATTTGCATTCAGCTACCGTCCGGACATCATGTGCGCTCTTCAAGCAGAAAAAAAGATCGTGGCTCGAATCCTCATTCTGTGCGCAATGGTTTTGGGTTGCCAGCCCTCGCAAGAGGCCGGGGGCCAAACACCGGACGGGGATCGGGCGCGCCTTCCACTGGTGGTCGTGATCGCCCTAGACGGGGTACGGCCCGAGGAAGCTTTCGGGCCCATCGCTTCAAACCCGAGCCCATTCGACGTCGGGCAGAACGCCCCGGTCATGCCCTACTTAACCCGACAGTTACCTCAAACCGGATTCATGTTCGGCGCACCCGAAGACGGGCCCGCATTGACCCTCGCCAATCCAATGGGCATCAGCATGCCGGGCTACCACTCGATGTTCATGGGACGAGCGACTTTTTGTGTGAGCAATGAATGCAGCCCACCTTACGGTCAGAATTTCTTTGAGAGGGTTCAGGAATATCACAGCCTCCCAGACGAAGCCGTCGCGATCTATACCTCGTGGAAAGCCTTGTGTCCCGCCCTTAATCCATCTGAAGCTTTTGACGGTCACTGCGGTCAAGACGCCGTCGACCAGCAGTGGCGAGCGTTTTTCGAATCCGGTCTCGACGGAGCGAAGTGGAGCCCGCCAAAGGAACCGGACGACGCCATCTTCGAAATCGCAATGGAAAGACTTCAGGCGCCCACTTTCCAAGTTCTTTTCCTCGCATTCGACGGAAGCGACGCGACGGGACATGCCAATGACTACCCGGGCCATATCGAGACGCTTAAGAAATTTGACCGATGGATTCAAGCGATCGACGAACAACTGCGCAAGCTTGAGCAAGGTGGGCAACCCACCGTCTTGCTGGTCACCACGGACCACGGGCGCGGTGAAGGTGAGCTGTGGAGCGAGCACCGATGGAACGTTCCAGGAACTGGAAAGCTCTGGCTGTTCGTGCGAGGGCCGGAAGGTCTTGAGGCGAAGCGACAGCCCTTCGGCGATCCACTCACGGTTGCAACTGTTCGGCCGACACTCGAAGTACTTATGCAAGTCCCTCATGTCAGCGGCTGGCCCTATGAGCGACCCGCGATCACCATCCAAGAGAATCAGACTCAAAGCCCGCCGCTCGGAAAATAGGATCTGGAAGCTTTCGCCTAGAAGCGAAGCTTCAATCCGCCGCCCAAGGTCGCAAAGTTAGCGTTGGAAAGGCTCCCGCCGGGCAGAAGCAGCGCCGCGTCCCCGGTGATCGCGATGGTTTCGGTGAGGTACCAGTCTAAACCGGCCGCGACGCGGAAAGTTGCGACCGTCGACCGATCACTTTGAAAGGTCCCGGTCGCAATCTCCGTAAATCCAACCTTGCCATTCAATGCACCAATGCCGAGCCCAATATATGGCTGAAATGATCCGGTCAGAATAAAGAGTTTCCCGTTCGCCGTGACCGCGAAACCATTGAAATAGCCCGTATACTCGCTGTTACTCAGATCGAAGTCCTGGAAACCATCAAAGCGGACCTCAACTTCGAAGCGTTCCGCGAAGTGGTATCCGATCGATCCGAATGCGCCCTGACTGTTTTCAGCGCGATAGCTCGTGTCAAAGAGTTGGGGCGCGTAAAACAAGCCTCCACTCACGTAGAAACCGCGACGCGAGTATCGGTGCTCGCGTTCCTGCATGTACTCGGCGAGGGCAGCGTTCGCGGCCCGCGCCGAGGCGGCGGCGTTTTTTGCTTCCTCCGTTGCGCGATGAAGATCCTCAAGAACCTCGGGCGGAACGGCCGCTGGGGGGGCTGCCGCCGTTGCGGCCACCGGCGCTGCGACCGCGGCGGGAGCGGCTTGGGCAGCGCTCAACGACTGCTCGGCATTCTGAGCCGCCTGCTCGGCCTGCTCGGCCGTCGCACGAGCCTGACGCGCCTTTTCCTGCGCATCGAAGGCCGCGGCCTTCAGATCGTTCACGCTGGGCGCGCTGGCTTGTTGCGCCAAGCCCGGGGAAGCCCAGGCGAACCATGCGAATGCTGCCAGCAAGGCAAGGCCCACACGGCCCGAGAAGCGGAAATGAATCATGGTTCGGTCGACCGCGGAGTGTTCGTTCATTCAATTTACCCTCAATACACCTGAGACGGGGCCCGTCCCCCCGGCGACCGACGTATGCCCCGGGTCCGTGAGAATAGCAGTCGAAGGATGCCCGCGACGGCTCAAGGTCCTTGGAGAACGACCGGCAGGCGGCATGCATGTCCTGTGCAGGTCTGTAAGACTTACGGATTATTCAGAACCTTTCGGCTTCGCGGCCGCTTTCGTTGACCGAGGGCAATCGCCGTACGCCGGCCAACGCACACAAGATTTAGAATGGGATGACAGAGGAAA
The DNA here is from genome assembly GCA_002171515.1 of bacterium TMED88. Lineage (GTDB taxonomy): Bacteria > Myxococcota_A > UBA9160 > UBA9160 > UBA4427 > TMED88. Next base: position 28,557 of record NHEP01000258.1, read on the forward strand.
AGTCATGGCAGAAGAAATCGTGATCACAGAAGAGATGCGGGCACTCATCGGCATCGAGTCCACTCCTTGGGCCCACGAGGTGACCACCACAAGTGTCCGCGCCTTTGCCCGAGGCGTCGGCTATACCGACCTCGTCTACTACGACGTTGAAGCGGCTCAAGCGGCGGGCTATCGCAGCCTCCCCTGCCCCCCCACCTATTTGGGCACGCCCATTTTCATCCCGGGGCAGAGCAGCGAAACTTTTAGCGGCCCGAAGGAGGATGGGCCGACCCTAGAGCATGGTTTGCCCAACTTGCTCGACGGAGGCACGGAGACCGAATACCTCGCCGATATCTGCGCGGGCGACACCCTCCATGTCTCATCCAGCATCGCGGACCTTTCGATCCGCGAGGGTAAATCCACCGGAAAAATGCTGATCGTCACGCGGGAGACTCGCTGCATTAACCAAAATGGGGATTTGGTCGCGCGTCAACGTGGTCAGGCCATCTTCTACTAGACGCCCAAACACTTTCAGATAAGACCCGCACCCTGAATCGCGATACCGAAAGGAAGCAAAGACATGGCCCGAACCTGGGATTCATTTTCCGAAGGCGATGCACTACCCGAACTCATCAAAACGCCCGGCGTCTCCGACCTCGTCAAATATTCAGCAGGAGGGGGAGACTTCAACCCCTTACATCATGATTACGCTTTTCCACAAGCGAAGGCGATCGGTTCGATTATTGTCCATGGCCGATTCAAATACGCCTGCCTCGGGGAGCTGGTTTCCAATTGGCTGGACCACGGGGGCCGGATAGAAAATATCGCCTGCCAATACCGCGGAATGGACCTACCTGATCAAACCATGACCTGTGGCGGAGTGGTCAAGCGAAAATGGGAAGAGGACGGGAAGAAGCTTGCCGAACTCGAGCTCTTCGTTGAAAACAGCTCCGGAAAGAACACGACCCCGGGAACGGCCCGAGTCGTCTTCAAATAACTGATCCGAATTCAGTCGGTTTGATACGGCCGAAGAACGCCTGGTAGAACGCCGGAGCGCTCTGCTGCAGACAGAGAATCCTTCATCTGACAACGAACCTCGCTGTAGTGCTGGCGTGCCTCGTCGCGCTCTTCTCCCAACCGGACGCGGGTCGCCTGCAGATGTTCTCCGCGATAAAGCGAAGCGCCGAAGGCTTCTGTCGCCGTTTTGACGCTTCGATCGGCCGCACGAACTTGCTGCTGTTTGGCATTTAGGAACGACTGCCAAGCCGCCGGGTTCGCGCCGTGGGGCGTTGAGAATGGCGGGACCGAAAGCTGCGAACAGGGCGTGGGCTGCCAAATCAGATGGTCGTTGTTGGGGGCCCCGGACTGAGCCACGCCGATATCCCCGAGCGAAGTCCCCATGGTCGATGGCACCGAGTCAAGCGATTCAGCTTGAGCCGCCGGAACCGAGTCCAAGGATTCGCTGACGGCGAGACGGGAGCCCCCGGGCGTTCCCGATGTGGCTTGCTCGACATCGTCCAAAGATTGGGAGTGCGCCACATCGACCGAGTCCAGACTCATGCTCTGCGGCCAACTCGGCAGAGCGGGCAAGGCCACCAAAGCCAATCCCAGCGCCGCAGCCGATACGCGGAAGACCATCGGGCGAAACCACAAAGCCGATACGTCGACCGAAAACAAAGATTTGTGAGCCATTTTCGAAACCTCCTCGTCCGCACTCCCATCGGTCGAACCCCGGCGGGCCTGTAGCGAGATTCTGCATCCAAAGCTGCGATAACCTGGGGGTATGCCCCTGGGGCATTGCGATTCCCCCCGGTCAACACCTGGAGTACTCACGGTGCCTCCCGCCAGCCTCCAAAGCCTCGCAGGAATTCGGGTCCTTGAAGTGGCCGGCGACTTATCGGGCGCGACCGTCGGGTGGTGGTTCGCCGAACTCGGTGCCCATGTCACGCGCCTTGCCCTTTCACCCCAGGAGCGAGACGCGGAATCCGCCGAAAGCGTGCAAGCACCCAAGCCCCACCCCGAAATTCACACCCTTCTAGGGGATGAATGCGACGAGCCATGGCTGACAGCTCAGGCGCAGCTTTGCGATGTCATTATCGAAAGCGCGGCCCCTGGACCCCTCGATCCAAAAATTTCGGACCAACAAGCCCCGCATGCGGTCCGAGTACACATTTCACCCTTTGATCCAGGGAGTGACGCCTCAGCCTGGCGGGCCAATGGCTTCATCAATGAAGCGCTTGCCGGACATCTGCTGCTCAACGGAGAAAAACATCGCGCGCCCTTTGCGCGCTTCGGTGATTTATCAAGCCACCAAGCCGCCCTTCATGCTTTCATCGGGGCGCTGCGAGCGCTTGACGAAGCCCAAGGCCGGCGGGGACAACTCGTCCGGGTCAATCATCATGACGGCCTGCTCTCGATCCACCAGCACACGGTGACCATGTGGACACACGGAAACCATATTCTCAGCCGACTCGGCAATCGCCAGGCCGGCTATTGGCATCCCATGTCGGTCTACCCTTGTCGAGACGGGCACATTGTTCTTTGCGCTGCTGGGCAGTCGTCACGCGACCGACTGTTGTCTGCCCTCAATCGGCCCGAACTCCTGCTGGACGCCCGCTTCGCGGATGACATTGCCTTGAGCCAAAACAAAGATGCATTCGACCTGGAACTGACCTCCTGGCTCAAGGAGCGGACGCGTCAAGAGATCGTCGACCGACTCCAATGGGCGGGTGTTGCTGCGTCCGCGGTTCAAACGCCTGAAGAGGTTCTCCAAGATCCCCACCTCATCGCTCAGCAGAATGGGCAGCGCGGCCCGCGCCATTCCCATCGGGCCCTGCCTTTCCGCTTAAGAGACTCCGAATCGAACAACGAAGTCTGCCGGACGATGCCTGCCCTCAAGGTCGGGAGTACTCTGAAGGGCGCTCGAATCTTGGAGATCGGGAATATTTGGGCGGGCCCACTCGCCGGCCGCATCCTTTCGGACTTGGGCGCCGACGTCGTCGCTGTCGAAGCCCCCTGGCGCCGCGGCGGTTTGAGTGTGCCCATCGATCTGGCCACAACCACCCACCTTTTTGCCAACAATGAGATCGGGGACGAACCCTGGAACCGAATTGGGTCGGTGAATGCTCTCATGAGAGGCAAGCGTTCTCTCAGTATCGACCTCAATCATCCTCGAGCCCTCGCGCTCATCGGCCAATTAATTGCCCAAGCCGACGTCTTGATTGAAAACTTCGCTCCGGGAAGCCGTTTTTCTGAGCACTTCACACTGGAGAAAATGAAAGCGCTCAACCCCGAGCTGATCTGGGTCTCGATCTCCGGATACGGTACCGAGGGTCCCGATCGGGCTCACCTCGCCTTCGGACCGAATATAGAGGCCCGGGCCGGTTTTACGGCTCAAGGGGGGTATCCCGATACCGGTCCCATGCGATCCGGCGTTGCGTGGCCGGACCCGATCGCCGCCCTCACCGCCGTGGCGGGGACCTTGACGGCTTTACGAGAGCGACAAAACCAACCGCATCGTGGGGTACGACACGTCGACGTTTCTATGCTCGAGTCTGCCCTTTGGATCGCCAACCCGTCCGGTGCCCCAGCCAAGCCGGTTCGCCAAGGCGCCCGCCACCCCGAGCTCGCCCCTCAAGGCATTTATCCCTGCGAGGGGATCGATCGCTGGATTGCGATCAGCATCACGCGTGATCAAGAATGGAAGGCGCTCTGCGCTGTCCTCGACCTCGACCGAAGCTGGGCATCGTTTGAGCTCCAAAAACGCTTTTCTCAGCACGATTCGATTGATCAAGCCATCGCGGAAAGAACCCAACTCCAAGACCGCCGCACGCTGACCGAGCGCCTGCAGGCCCACGGCGTCATGGCAGGCTGGCTCAGCGATGCCCGCGACTTGGTCTCAAACCAAGAGACGAGCGCTGAGAGCTTCTGGATCGACGTGATCGAGCCCGATGGCGACATCTATCCGGCACCCGGGCTCCCGATCCGAATCGACGGCGCGTCGATCAAAGCCGGTGATCGCGCCCCCCGGCTTGGCGAACACAATCGTGCTGTTCTCAAAGAATGGGCCGGGCTAACCGAAACCGAAATGGATTCCATCGAACAAGCGGGCGTCGTCGCCAACCGCCCACCATCTTGAATCGCCTGGCTGGAAGCATCTCGGCTACCTTCAACGACTGTTCGCCCAAAGGACGATCAAAGCGCACGAAAAAAACTGCAAGGAGGAAACAGAATGACCGCACCCCTCCAGGGCATCCGGGTCGTCGAACTCGCCAGCTTCGTGGCCGCGCCCGCGGCCGGAGCGCTCCTCGGAGACCTCGGCGCTGAAGTGATCAAGGTGGAAGTGCCCTGGGGAGAGATTTATCGTCACAGCACGGCGCGCATGATGGGCGTGGATGCTGATTTTGATCTCAGCGCACCCTTCCAGATGACCAACCACGGAAAACGCTCGCTGACGTTGGACCTCGCCCTGCCTCAAGCGCAGGAGGCCCTCCGAAAGGTGGTGGACACCGCCGACGTCTTGCTAACCAATATGCTTCCAGGGCGAATCGCGCGCTATGGACTCGAAGCCGAGTCCCTCTTGGTTGAAAAACCCGAACTGATCATCGCCCGCTTGTCGGGATACGGTGCCGATGGGCCCGAAGCCGACACCCCCGCATTTGACTACACGGCGTACTGGGCACGATCAGGCCTCATGGAACAGCTTCGCGAAGAAGGCGGAGCGCTTTCTTTCCAGAGACCCGGTATCGGGGATCATTCAGCCGGAATGGCCTTGGCCCTCGCGATTGTCTCCGCGCTGCGGACGCGAGATCAAGACGGACACGGACAAATTATCGACGTGGCGCTCCAAAATATTGGCTACTACATCTCGGGCAACGACATGACCTGGGCTCTAGCCACCGGCGAATCTCCGCCAAAACATGACCGAACCCATCCTCGAAATCCTCTCTGGAACCACTACGCCTGTCGCGATGGACGATCGATTTTTCTAGTGATGATCGAGGCCGACCGCTACTGGAAAACCTTCGTCGAGGCCATCGGACATCCGGAGTTAGACGACGACTCCCGATTCAAAGACGCTTTTGCGCGCTATCACAACGCTCCAGCATTGGTGGCTCTTCTCGACGGGATCTTCCAGGGCAAGGCACTCGCTGAATGGATCCAGCAGCTCGAGAGTCATCGCCTCATTTGCGCACCCGTTCGGACCCACTCGGAGGCAGCCGAAGACGAAACCGCCGCAGCACGAGGCGTCTTCCCCGAGGTAAACCATCCGGAGCAAGGCTCATTCCGGACCGTCGGTCCGCCCTTCTCAATGTCGCGGCACTCGATGCCAGGCAACGCCCCGGCCCCGACCCTCGGCGCAGACACCGAGGCCGTGCTCCGCGAGTCCGGAGTCGACGAAGAAACCGTGGCCCTACTCGTGGCCGCTTCATCCCGAGATTAGGCGGACCCAAAAACCGCAGCACACAGCGCCCAAACCGCTCAGTCCAGAAAGATGCAGGTGGGACATCCATCCCGAGCCAAGGCGGCCTCGGCGAGTCGCTGATCTTCTTCGGTTTGGTATTGCGGTGCGTTCAAGCGCGGCGTTCGATCGTCCTCGAAGGTTTCCTGTTGGTCAGCTTTCCCCGAACTCGCACGGGGACGCATCACCGAATCTTTCCATGCATCGTCTTGGGACCAGGCATATCCGAGTTCGATCACGCCGCCGGGCGCCCGAATGGTTTCAAAACCCGCGAGCGCGTCCAGAAGAATTTGCCTCTGCAAAGCGCGGTCAAAGGCCGGACCCGCGGTATGCCCCAGCGGGTAGTCGAGAAACGCCGCGCGGGGGGGATTGACGGAACGCGTAATCGACAGGGCACTTGTCAAACTCAGCGTAGGAACCCCAGCGGATTCAATGGCTCTTGCGATCAGTCCCACGGACTGATGACACACAGGTCAGACCGGCACCAGAAGGACCAAGTCAAGTTGGTCTTCCACCGCCCGTCGGGCGAATTCCGGCGCCAGCTTTTCACGCACTTTGCGGGCTGAGTAAATCCCACCCATAAACGTGTAGGCATTTTCGCTCAACTCGCCGATCGCACCCTCTCGAACCAAGCCTCGCAGGGTATCGATCGGAAAAACAACATTGGGGTCGCGGCGAGCATCCGTAACGTCATAGGCAAAGTGCGCAATGCGAAGATCTTCTGTTTCGGTTTCCGTTGAAACCACCCGGTAGCTCACGTCGTCGGCAAAGTGAAAAGCCACTTGCCCCTTCACATAGATGCCCCCGGAAGCGATCAACCCTACGCGGCATTCAGATAGGGGCTTTTTCAGAAGAACGAATTCCGGAGGCGAGTCGCTCTCAACCCAGCGATAAACCGGATAGCCCAAGCCGCTGTACTGATCACGTGTGCGTTGAATGTAATCGATCGGCGGTCGCGTCTGCGCCATTGGCTATCTCCGTGGCAACGAGCTCAAAAAATAGAACGTCTTTGAACCATCACATGGACTTTTAATCTATGCGCCGAGTGACATCTTCGTATAAACGCCGAAACCAGCCTGCTTGACCTTTGGGGGTCGATGGATCACCCGCCTTCTCGCCGCGATGATGAAAGAGCTTGTCGTCTCCCTCTTCAATCACATCCACATCCCCTTCGTCAGATTCCCCCCCCGGTGACTCTCCGATCTTAATTTCTGGAGACCACTTGCCCCACTTGTCTTCGTAGTCGTCTTCCATCGCAAAGACAGAGCCACCCGCGGCGCGCTCGGCCGGCTTTGTCGGGGTCGCGAAAGACATGCCACCCGCGAGAGCCGCAGCGAAAGTCGGCGTTTCGACACTCAGGCCACGCCAGCCCAAGTGAAAGCGGACGCCGCTGGTGTTCCAGAACACGGTATTGGTTCGGATGAGCTTGTCGTAAGGCCGGTTGATGTGGACCGCAATCCCGACCGAGCGGGCATTCGCATGCAAATGGTGGTTCAGAACGGTTCCGACTCGCTCCCCCCGGTAGTAGATCGGATCACCCGTTTCCAACCCCCCCAAATCATCCGCTTCGACGAGGTAGCGCGTTCCCGGGCGGACAGAAATCGGCGGAACGCGCAGGGCCTCAAATTCGGTGAGGCGCGGCTCCCCCAACGTTCCCGGGGAAAAACTCAAATAGCTGCCCGAAACGAGCGTCTCCAGCCCTGAGATCCCCGTCAGGGAAACGCGGGGCTTGGCAACCCAAAACCGAGCACTCTGGGTCAGATACGGCGCAAACACCGGATGTAGGCGAAGGGTGAGCCTGATGCGCGACAAGTCGTCGGTGAAATCGATCCCCTCGACGACGCCCATCTCCATATCGCGGTAACGAACCGTGGTGTCGTCCGCAGAAAGTCCACTGGCGTCATCCACGAGGACAACGACCCTCGGACCCAGCTGCGAGAGGGTGTTCACGGCCAAACCAATCCCGAGCGCCAGAGCGACCACCGGAAAGAGCCACACCGCCGACAAGCGGCCCCGGATTCGGCTCGTCCGGATTTTCGGTTCCAAGACTTCGTTTGACTCAGGCATCTTGTTCCTCCACCGCATCCCACAGCACACGAGGATCGAAGGCGCGAGCTGCATAGAGGGTCAACACAACGACCGCCGCAAAGCAGACCGCTCCGGCGCCAGGCAAAATCGTAGCGATGGCACCCAACTGAACCAAACCAACCAAAACAGCGGTCATGAAGACATCGATCATGGACCAACGGCCAACCTGCTCAATCACCCGATACAGGCGGGTGTGCAAAACAAGTCGTTCCGGATCCGGATGACGGACCGTCCAGGCCAGATAGAGAAGACCGAGAATTTTCAACCCCGGCACCAAAAAGCTTGCAAAAAAGACCAGCGCAGCGATCTCCCACAGACCCCCGGCGATCAAGGCCTGCACCCCCTGCAAAATCGTATCGGTCTCTGAGCGCCCGAGTAATTCTACTTTCATCACCGGAAGCAGGTTGGCAGGGATATAAAGAATGGCTGCCGCCAGCAGCAGCGAGAGCGCCCTCTGCACCGAATACGGCTTACGCTCGTGCAATGGCTCGCCACAGCGCGGACAGGCCAAACCTCCTGATTGATCCGGGGGGGGCGAACTTTGCAGATCACAGACGGAGCATGCCAGTAAATGCAAAGGCCCTCGCCCTTCGCCATCCCGCCGCGAAGCCGACGAAAGGTCCACCTGCTTCCAGACAGCCTTCGGGTCGAGCGTTTCCCAAGATCCCAACATGAGAAGCGAAGAGACAACAAACGCATAGAAACCGATCCCAAGCCCAATCGAGGCCAGATCGCCCAGCTTGACAACCGCCACCAGCACGCCCAACAGAAAGACCTCGAGCATGGCCCAGGACCGGAGCTTTCGAAGCCATCGATAGAGTCCCCCCAAGTAGGCAGGGCGATATTCAAAGCCCAGCGAACCGGATACGACGAGGACACCGCTCACCAGAAAGAGCGGCACCAAGATCACGGTGCCTCCGACCAAAAAAGCGAGGGGCTCGTATCCCGCTTCCCAAAGCATTTCAATCCCGCTCCACAGATAAGCCGTCGTTTGCCGGCCATGAAATGCGAAATGGAGGAAAGGCTCGACATTGGCGACGACAAGGAGCGCGAGGGCCGCCAGCGACAACGCGGCTGAAGTCTGATAACCCGGAGGGTAATAGCGGGCGAGCCGAGCATCGCAGCGTCTACAGAAAGCCGACTGGCCGATCGCTAAGACGGGCTGCTCTTGATTGAGCCCGCAATCGGCACACTCAATCACGGATGCGGCTTCTCTTCAGCCGGAGGACGGGCTGGCTGAAGCGATCCTCGCGGCGTCCGCATGGTGCTGATTTCGACCACGTCGCGCCGGAAAAAGAGGCCGGATATCCAATCTCCAGCGATTTGAACTTTCCTCGAAAAGCTCGGCATCTTGGACCAGTAAATCCCCCGCCAGAACAGGTAGGCGACCCAGCCCGTCACCCGAAAACCGTACGGGCTCCCAACCGCTTTCCCATGGCCCAGCGCGGCAAACATCCCACGGGTTTTATAACTGAAGGGTTGAGCCTCTTTTCCGCGACTCTCCGCGATGAGATTTTTCGCAAGCCGCTTGCTTTGCTGGACCGCAAACTGGGCCAACGTCGGCGAGATGCTGTCATCGCTCGCATTCGGAACCGCGGCACAGTCTCCGATGGCGTACACGTTTTCCTGTCCCGAAACGCGCATTTCCCCGTCCACAACAAGGCGGCCCCGTTCAGATTTCAAGGGCGTATTGGCCAGAAGCCCCTGGGGCTCATTGCCCACCGAAGCGATGACTGTCCGCGCCTTGAGTTCCTCGCCATCCGCAAAGACCACTCCCTGTGAGGAGACGCTCTGCACTTGCACGCCGACGCGAATGGTCACACCGGCCTTTTCGAGTTGGCGATGAGCGTACGCGGCAAGCCGCTCGGCGAGCGGGCCCAGAATTCGGGGGGCTCCCTCAAGGATAGTGACCTGGATGTCTTCAGCTTCGAAACGCGAGTACAAACGGGCACTCTCGGACACCATATCCCTCAGCGCCCCGGCGACCTCCACTCCGGTGAATCCGCCGCCGACCACCGCAAACGAAAGCAGTCCGGCCCGGCGCTCCGCATCGGGCTCAGCTTCCGCCCGCTCAAGCTGCTGAACAACGTGATTCCGCAACGCGAAGGAATCGCCCAGCGTCTTCAGCGGCCACCCAAACTCGTCCATACCCGGAACGATGTCGAGCTTAACCGCCAGCCCACAGCACAGCACGAGTTGATCATATTGGTCCTTCAGCACCTCGCCCAGCGGTCCCACGTATTCAATTTCGTTCGCCTCGAGGTCGAACTTTCTAACTTCTGCTGTTCGACATGTGACTCCCGCCGCCATCTCGCGAATGGGCCACACAACATGCAAGGGGTTGATCGCCCCGCCCACGACTTCGGGTAGAAGGGGCGTGAACACCAAATGATTTTCCGCGCTGTAGATGCAGATCTCCCAGTCTCGGGACAGACCCTTTTGAAGTCGACGCGCTAAATCCGATCCAGCAAAGCCTCCACCAACAATCAAGATTCTGGGCATAGTCTGCTTCCTCTCCAGCGATTGGACTCCGATTTTACTCTATGTCGCGGGGTCCGGGCGACCTATCTTGGCCGCGTTACCATTGTGAAAACGTCAGAAGGAGAGTGCGCGATGGATCAATTTGAGGGGAAAATCGCCGTCATCACCGGTGGCGGCACCGGCATGGGTCGAGAACTCTGCGTTCAGCTCGCACGAGAGGGAGCCCACATCGCGATGTGCGACGTCTTGGACGAAAACATGCAGCAAACCAAGAATCTCTGCGAGGCCGTCGCTCCCTCCGGCACCCGAATCAGCACGCACATTGCAGACGTGTCCATCCGATCGGATGTTGTCGCGTTCCGAGATGCTGTCCGCGAGGCACACGAATCAAGCCATATCAATCTGCTCTTTAACAATGCCGGCATCGGAGGCGGGGGGAGCTTTGTCGATGGCGATATCGAGGAGTGGGAAAAAACATTCGAGGTGTGTTGGAACGGCGTTTACTTATGCTGCCGAGCCTTCATGCCGCTCCTTCTTGCCAGCCAAGAAGGTCACGTCATCAACACCAGCTCCGTCAATGGCTTGTGGGCTTCGATCGGGCCGGCCACAGCCCACACCGCTTACAGCTCGGCGAAATTCGCCGTAAGGGGATTCACCGAGGCGTTGATCAACGATTTCAAGCTCAATGCACCGCACCTTCGGGCCTCCATCGTCATGCCGGGACACATCGGGACCTCGATCGTGATCAACTCTGGAAAAATTTTAGGCCGGGATCCAAAGGAACTCCCCGAGGAAGCGCTCGACGAAATTCGAGAACAAGCTGCCGAGATGGGCTTTCCCGTTGAAAACCTGAGCAACGAACAAATCCGACAATTCATGATGCAGCAGGGCGAAATGTTTCGCGATGCGGCCCCCATGAACGCCGAAACTGCGGCGACGATCATCTTGGACGGCGTTCGCGCAAACCGTTGGAGAATTCTCGTTGGCGAGGATGCATCGGTTCTGGATGAGATGATTCGGGCCCGGCCGGAAGAAGCCTATGAAGAGGGCTTCTACGAGGAACTGCTGAAGCGAACAGGCTGGGCCTTAGGCGAGATGGGCCGAACAAGTTAGGACCTGAGGCAAGTGCGCAGACGGGCACGATGACCACTCTGCGGCTCAATGAACCACTGTCTGCCATGGAAGGCCTGGCCCATCGGGTTTCTCAAAGACCGGGCCGATCGTAAAGGTCACGGCCACACCCACGATCCAAAAAAGGAGTAGGCCGGAGACCAGCCAGGCTTGGGCGCGCCCTTGCCGCACCCAATTCATCAGGCATTCGCTGGTGTAGAAGGCAAACGGGACAGATAGCCCAAGGAGGTAACTGCCCTTGACGGTCGCATACCAAGGGTTGTTCCAAGTAAAAAGAACGTAACCCATAAGCAGGAATAGCGTGGTCAACAAAAGAATCGTGTCCCATCCGCCCGGCTCGCTGAGCGCCCGTCGCAGGCCTCGCAGCATTCCGACTCCAAAAGCCAGCGTCGGCAACAGCCCCAAAAGGGTCAACGCTGTACCGACTCGAGTGATGGTGAGCGACTGCGCCAAAAAATGCCGATGCCCGTCAAAGTAAATGGTGTCGTAGGTCCCCCCCCAAACCGAATGCAGGAGATCGGGGTTGAGAAGTTGAGGGTCCCGAAAAGTCGCTAGGGGAAGACGAAGATAATCGAGCCACACTCGATGGCCGGGCGGCATCTCGAAAATTTTTTGATGCACGGCGAGGTCTTGAGGATAAAGGTAACCGTAGGTCCAGAAAGTGTAGATGTAATACCACCCCCCAACCGCTAGGGCGGTGACGAGCAGGACACCGCAGGATTTGATAGCCGAAGTCCAGTGCCCGGCGGACACCGCCTGGATGAACCAAGCGCAGACAATGGCGATCACGACCAACACCGCGGTCATCTTTGTCAGCAAGGCCAGGCCGAGAAGAACACCCACCGCAAAACCTTGACCCACTTGGGGAAAGGACGGCTCCTCGGAACTCACCCCGACGGCGCGGGGCAAGGCACACCACAACGCCAATGAGATCCAGGCGGTGGCGAGCAGCTCCTCTCCAATCATGGGCGCCATATAGACATGAACCGGGAGGAAGAGGAGTAAAGCCGAGGCCATCACGGCCCTAGACGTATCGCCCGGCGCCAGCTGACCGATGCAGCGGAAGGCAACGAACGCCGGCACAAGCCCCACCAGAGAAATCAGCAGGGGAAGAATCAGCAGGAAGTCGCCCTGCCCGCCCACTTCGACTAGGCCATGCCAGAGGCCCGCCGCAAGGTAGTAAAACAAAGGAGGATGGGCGGTGGCCCACGCGGCGTCGGGGCTGGGCAGGAGCCAAGAGCGCGTCAACAGTTCGATGTATTGAACGTTTTCGACCGCATCAAAGCCGTTGCCGGTTCGGTAGCGGATCGCATTGTTGATCCGCATCAAGATCGCAACGGAGAACAGTCCCCCCCCCCACCACAGGGCCCATCGCTGGAGGGGCTGAGCCGCATCACGCGATTTTGAAATCGTCGACACGGATTCCCGCGGCGGCCCTAGTAGCCCCCGCCGGCTTTCTCGCGGCCTTCTTCGAGGACGCCCTCGTAGGCATTCCCCGCGGACTCAACGACTCCATCGCCCTGGGCGCGATCTTCGTCCCAGGTTTCTTTCATAATGCGACCCGACTCTTCCACGTTGCCCTCTACGGTCTTCGCTCCGGCTTGAATGCTCTGTTCTTCGCTAGAGCAGGCCGAGACGCTCGCCAAAGCGAGGGTCGCGCAGACTACGGTCGAAAAGCGGGCCAGCCATCGAAAATTTCGGGGTCGCATCTAGTCCTCCAAGGTGGACGAGGAGCATAGGCCAATTCCGAGCGATCGTGGACGCCTGAGAACCCAGAAAACAGGATCCAGGTCAGGGATCGACTGGACTCGAAGTCGAGGAATCTTCTCGGAGGCGACGAACCCCCCAGACTGTGATCGCCCCCAACACGACGATCCCCAGAATGACCATTTCGTACCGGGCCGCCTCACCCAGAATTTCCCGGGCCATGCGGCCCAGAAACCACGAGACGGAAACCACCACACTGAGCCAAACCGATATCGCCAGCATATCGAGCACCAAGAATCGAACGGCCGACATCCCGCCCATGGCCCACAAGATGGGAACCACCGTTCTGAGACCGTAGGTCATGCGGAAGACCAGACCGAGCCAGCGAGAATGACGATGGGACAGATCTTGGGCTCGTTCTACCTGACGAGAAATCCGTGGCCAATGAGCGATGACCCACTCTCCGCGCCACCGGCCCACATGGAACACAAGCTGGTCGCCGATGAGGGCCCCACAGAATGCCAATCCAACGACCCACTGAACATCGAGATAGCCGCGATGCGCAGCGAGCGTCGCGAGGATGACGATCGTCTCACCCTCGAGCATCGTCCCCAGCCCCACCGCCCAGTAGCCATAGGTTTCGATCAGCTGTTCGACCAACAGTGAGCTCCATCATCTGTTCCCGACCGAGGTCGAGTTTGGGGAGGACCGAAGTCGGAATAGACCGAAACCGAGGCCGGCGCCACCTTTCGCCCGTGATTCGCTTCAGGCGCGATACTCGCCGGGCAGAGAAGCCCCCCCAGGAGCGGGTTGACCCCGAGAGGGCGGTCTGACAAAGGATTCCGTCCTTCTCTAGACTGGGACGAGTTCGTCCACACTTGAAACCGCGCGGGTCGTCCCCCTCGATGACTCGATGCTGAGGTCAGCGGCCATGGAACTCCTTCACCGCCTTCGGGTCTTTTTGCTCCCCACGATTTTCGGATTGTTTCTCGGGTCCTGGGCTTTGTACTGGTGGGTCTCTCCCGCATTCGAATGGCTCGCGATCGCGATGATCCCAGTGGCCCTCCTGGCCCTCTACGACCGACTCCAACGCAAACACTCCGTCATGCGGAACTACCCCCTCCTTGGCCGGATGCGTTACCTCATCGAAGCGCTTGGGCCCGAGCTTCATCAGTACGTGGTCGAAAGCAATACCAGCGGGCGGCCCTTCGATCGAGACCAGCGCGACATCATGTATCGGCGCGCAAAGGGCATCACGGCAGTCAAGCCCTTCGGAACCGAACAGGATGTCTACTCCGAAGGCTACGGGTTCATTAGTCATTCGACCGATCCGGTGCCGGTCCCCGAGGACCCAGGACGTAATGCCCGACTCAGTATCGGCGGCTCTGAATGTACGGCCCCCTATAGCGCCTCGGTGGTCAACGCCTCAGCCATGAGTTTCGGCGCACTCTCAGCCCACGCGGTGCTGGCCATCGGCCAAGGCGCTAAAAAAGGAGGCTTTGCTCAGAACACGGGGGAAGGCGGCTTCAGTCGGTATCACCGAAAGGCTGGAGCAGACATCATTTGGCAAGTTGGCACCGGCTATTTCGGCTGCCGCACGCCAGACGGTCACTTCGATGCGGACCGTTTCCAAGAAAATGCTCAGGTCGAGTCGGTCAAGATGATCGAACTAAAGGTTTCCCAGGGCGCAAAACCTGGTCACGGCGGCGTGCTGCCCGCCGCCAAAGTGTCTGAGGAGATTGCAGAAGCCCGCGGCATNCCGAAGGGCCAAGACTGNCTTTCTCCTCCGGGTCACAGCGCATTTTCGACCCCGATCGAAATGCTCGAATTCATCGCTCGGCTNCGCGAACTNTNCGGCGGAAAGCCTGTGGGGTTCAAGCTCTGCATTGGAAAACCTCAAGATTTCATGGGCATCTGCAAAGCCATGATCGAGACCGGAATCCGCCCGGACTTTGTGACCGTGGACGGGGCAGAAGGCGGGACCGGGGCCGCCCCGACCGAGTTTTCTGACCACGTCGGTTTTCCTCTTCGCGAAGGGCTGTTGATGGTCCGAAACGCGCTGGTGGGACTTGGACTCAAGGACGAGATCCGCATTGCCGCAAGTGGAAAGCGGATGGCGGGCTTTGAACTCGCCATGGCCTCCGCCCTCGGCGCCGACTGGTGCAACATCGCCCGGGGATTCATGTTCTCTGTCGGCTGCATTCAATCGCAAAGCTGTCACACCAACAGTTGCCCGGTGGGCGTCGCAACCCAAGATCATCACCTGCAGCGAGCCTTGGTGGTCAAAGAAAAATCCGAACGGGTCTACAGTTTCCATAAGAATACAGTCGAGGACGTGTCCGAGTTGGCCGGAGCCTGTGGGTTGTCGCATCCCTTCGATTTCGAACCTCATCACATTTACGAGAGAGTCAGCCCACACGACGTTCGACGCTTCGACCAGCTTTATGAATTCACCGAGCCCGGTCAAATTCTGGAGGGCCACATCCCCGACAACATGAAGCTTTATTGGGAAAGCGCGCGAGCCGATCGATTCTGAAGAATAGATTCCTTGAAGCCGACACCCATTCGTAAAAGACCCGTCGACATCGACGGGGATGACCTCGACCGATGGCTGTCTGCGACGTCCGAACCGCCCCTTGACCCCGGGCAACGGATCATCGACCCGCACCATCACCTGTGGGATCGCCGTGCGCCCAATGCGGACCGCGAAGAGACCCCTACGCATTCGCGGTACGTCGCCGACGACTTGATGCACGACATTGCCCAGTCGGGACACCACGTTCTCGACACCGTCTATGTCGAGTGCTTGGCGATGTACCGCAAAGGCAATCATCCCCACGCGTCGGTGGGCGAAATTGAGTTCGCGCAAGGCGTGGCGGCTACGGCGGCATCAGGGCTTTACGGCCCCGGACAAAGATGCTGCGGCGGGCTGATCGGATTTGCGGACTTGACACAGCCTGCGGTCGCCGATCACCTTGAAGCCCTCGCTCAAGCGGGAAGAAATTTTCGGGGCGTCAGGCAGGCCTACGGTTGGCATGCGTCTTCGGAGATTCCGGCCAACCACCACCCCACCCGACGGATCGAAGGTCTTCTAGGGCACCCGGACTTCCGAGCCGGATTCGCCGAACTCGTCGAGCGCGACTTGGTCTTCGACTGCTGGGGCTATCACTTCCAAATGCCGGAAGTGGCAGCGCTGGCCCGAGCTTTTCCAACCGCGCGCCTGGTGCTCGATCATATCGGCGGGCCGATCGCCCAAGGCCCTTACGCGGGTCAGCGAGAAACGAAGGTCTTTGATGAATGGAGCCGAGGCATCTCGGAGCTGGCCGCGTGCCCCAATGTGGTGGTGAAGCTCGGCGGGTGCGGCATGCCCATTTACGGCTTCGATTACGCCCATCGAGACAGTCCGCCTCCGAACTCACAACGGCTCGCGGAAGACTGGCACCCTTATTTTGCCCGAGTCATCGAGGCTTTCGGGCCCGAGCGCTGCATGTTCGAGTCGAACTTCCCCGTGGACAAAGTTTCCTTCTGCTATGGGGTGATGTGGAATGCCTTTAAACGGATCGCTCAAGCAATGGACCTGAGCCCGGAAGATCGAGACGGGCTCTTTTTCAAAACCGCCGCCCGCACGTACAGGCTTGATCTCGAACATTAAACGGAAGCCTGCGAGCGAATCCTCTCCGCCAGCAAGCCTCACGCCTTCGAGTCCGCCGGGGCGAACCGGCGGTGAGCCCCAAGGGGTCTCGGAGATCTTGGCAAAGGGCCTCGGAAGTGCGCCCCCGCGACCCCAGATGACAATTTGTTCATGTTGGGTTCGGCTCCCGTTCATCCCGCAGATCTAAAACTCCTGTGTGCCTGAGAGCACCCCCGGTGGATGAGCCACTCGGGTCGACGGATTTTGGATGGAGGAACACGGGATGAGCAGCGCCCCCGAAACAGCCGTGACTTGGCAGCAGGACACCGATCCCCGTGATCGGATGAGCAAACTTTCAACCCATCTCAATGGTCGCGTGCTTGGACAACCCGCACTGATCGAACGGATGCTGATCAGCCTCTTGGCGGATGGCCATATGCTCGTCGAGGGCGCCCCGGGGCTCGCCAAGACCACGGCGGTCAAGGCCCTTGCTGAAGCCATCGAAGCCGATCATCACCGCATTCAGTTCACGCCAGACCTGCTTCCTGGAGACGTCACGGGAACCGATGTCTTTGAGCCGGAGACCGCCCATTTCCGATTTGAACGGGGGCCGATCTTTCACAACTTCGTCCTCGCCGATGAAATCAATCGTGCACCCGCCAAGGTGCAGTCGGCTCTTCTCGAGGCCATGGGGGAACGGCAAATCACCGTCGGCCAGAACACCTACCCGCTCCCGGAACTGTTCCTCGTCATGGCGACTCAGAACCCAATCGAGCAGGAGGGCACCTACTCGCTGCCCGAAGCCCAACTCGATCGTTTTCTCATGTACGTCCGAGTCGGCCATCCCACCGCGTCGGTCGAGCGAGATGTTCTGCGCCTGGCCCGTCAGCAAGCCAGCAGTGTGGGATCTCCCGATGCCGAAATTGGACTGGGGGCTTCAGACTTTACGCCGCTGACCCAACAGCAGGTCTTGGCCGCCCGACGAGGCGTCGACGCCGTTCATCTCGCCCCTGTTCTGGAGGACTACATCGTGCGGCTGGTGGTCGCGACCCGCGAACCCGGCGCTTACGTTCCCGAGCTTGTCGAGCGAATCGAATGGGGCGCCAGCCCGCGCGGGACGATCGCCCTGGATCGTTGCGCCCGAGCACGCGCTTGGCTCCACGGTCGAGACTACGTGTCGCCGGAAGACGTGCATGCGGTGGCCCCGGATGTCCTGCGGCATCGCGTCCTGCTCGCCTACACGGCGCGCGCAGAGGGCATCGAATCGGATGACGTCATCGCGGAACTGATTCGCTCGGTGCCGCTTCCGTGAGCGCCGTCCGCTTGTCCCCGCTGTTTGTTCCACGTGATCAACCAAGAGGTTCGCGATGATTGAAGATCAACCCACATCCCCGTCTGGAGGCGCCTCGACCACCGCCGCGGCCTTGGTAGAACTCTGTCGACGCACGCCACCTCCTGGTCACGACGACCCGCGACGTGGTTCGACGCATGCTCTGACCGGCCCCTACCTCTCGAGTTTTCGAGGGGGCGGTATTGAGTTTGATGAGCTGCGGGCTTATCAGCCCGGAGACGACGTCCGAAGCATCGATTGGCGGGTGACCGCGCGGACGGGTCGGCCCCACAGCCGCGTCTTTCGCGAAGACCACGAACAACCGGTCTGGCTCCTAGCCGACTTGGGGCCCGCCATGCGGTTCGGAACACGACGGGCCTTCAAGTCCGTGGCCGCAGCCGAAGCCAGTGCGTTGCTCTCTTGGTGGTCCGTCGAATCCGGCGACCGGGTCGGGGGATTTGTGCTGGGGGAAGACAGTTGTGTGGCGCATCCGCCGCGCGGCCAGCAAGCCCGACATTGGGCATTCCTACAGGCATTGGCCAAGGCCACGGAGCCCGGCGAAGCCGAGGTCGATGACGAAGATACGGCAACCGTGTCCCTGAACACGGCCTTGGGCCGTTTGGCCACGGCCGTAAACCCAGGCAGTCGAGTGTTCATCATCAGTGATTTCGACGGACTCGGCCCAGCGGGCAGACGCCATCTCATCCAGCTGGCGCGCTGGTGCGATGTGCGATGCGTCTTGGTTTACGACGTGCTTGAGGCTCATGCCCCGCCCAACGGCGAATACCGCATTCATGATGGATCGGGAAGCCAAGCGGTCACAGTCGGGGGACGCCGCCCGCGGAAGGATTACGAAGACCTTTTCCACGAACGCATCGAAGAACTTCGTCAGTTCTGCCAGACCCATCGCATCGAATTGATGGCCCTGCGGACCGACGAAAACCCCGGAGACGTTCTATCCCCGTCCCGATCCAAAGTGGGAGGTCGCTCATGACACCCCAAAGTGATGCCCTCAGTGCCCTACGGGACATTCATTTGCCCGATACGGTTGGCCTTTGGCCCTTGGCCCCGGGTTGGTGGTTGCTCGCTGCAGCCCTCTTTGCTCTCGCGATTTTCTTTTTCGCCCGGAGCCGGGCTCGACGTCGCAGCCCGGCCCGTGCCGCACTGTCGTTAGTTGAAGACCTCAGCCAACGGTTCGATGAAGATCACGATACCGTCGCGCTCGCCACCGGCCTGTCTGAAGTGTTGAGGCGGATCGCCCTGGTGCGTTTCGGACGCAACTCGGCAGCGCCTTTGCATGGGGCCGCTCGAGCCCGATCCATGACCGACGTGAAGGGACGGAACACTGTCTCGCCTGAATTGATCGAGCGCCTCGAAACCGTCGTCTATGCGGGGGGTCGTTTCAAAGTCGAACTCGATGAGGAGAAACGCTGGATCGATGCGGTCCGGTCCTTCATTCAGACCCGCAATCCTGCATCGGCTCCAGCCCTTGGAGGTGCCGGATCATGATCGAACTCGCCCAACCGTGGATGCTGGTGCTGCTTCCCTTGCCCTTGCTGGCTTGGTGGTTGTTGCCCGCGGCCCGCTCCGGAAACGCCGCCGCGATCAGGCTTCCCTTCCATCGACGTTTTAAAACCCTGTCCGAAGGCACTGGGGGGAAAATTCGTCGGTCGGGCAGTATCGTGACTTTGAAGAGCGCAGCTTGGTGCCTCTTGGTGGTAGCCGCCGCACAGCCGGTTTGGTTGGGCACAGCCCAACCGGTCTCGACCCAGGGGCGCGATCTGATGTTGGCCCTCGATCTTTCGGGCAGCATGGAGACACCGGACTTTGAAGTGCAAGGGCGAGCCGTTGATCGTCTCACCGTGGTTCGTGAAGTCGCCAAGCACTTCGTAGACCAGCGAGAAGGCGACCGGCTCGGACTGGTTTTGTTCGGTTCGCGGGCCTATCTGCAAGCCCCGATCACGCGAGACCGAGCCACCTTGATCGAGTTGTTGGACGAAGCCGAATTGGGCTTGGCGGGAGAAGAGACCGCCATTGGGGACGCGATTGGAATTTCCGTCAAGCATCTTCGAGAACGGCCCGCCGACGAGCGGGTGCTGATCTTGCTCTCCGACGGCGAAAACACCGCCGGCACCCTCGATCCCATGGAGGCCGCCGATTTGGCGGCCGCCGCGGGCGTTCGGGTCTACACCATCGGGATTGGCAGTGGGCTTCAGAGAATGAGAACACCGTTCGGGACCCAAATGGTTCCTGGGGGCGGGCTGGATGAACGCACATTGGAGCAGATCGCCGCCAAAACCGGAGGCCTCTACTTCCGAGCGCGGGATACCGCCGGCTTGATTGCAGCGCACCAACAGATCGACGCTTTCGAGAAGACCGAGGGCCAAGCGGTCACGGTGCGACCCACCCGGGCACTCTTTGATTGGCCGCTCGGCGGAGCCCTGGCGTTGGTCACTCTGTTGTTTGGAGCGGCGGCGATTCGGTCTTTTCTCGACGAGCGGAACGCCCCCGCCGAACGCTTGCCCATGGAGTGGCAAACGGAACCCGCGCGACGCCGAAGCCGCCGGTCTGCTGAATCCATCTCTTCCGCGACCCAGGAAAGGAGCCTGGCCTCATGATGCCCGATCAATTTCACTTTCTTCGTCCTGTCTGGTTGTTGGCCGCCGGCCTGATCCCTGTGCTCTTCCTGTGGGCTCGACGTCAGGGGCGCTCGGGCGGTGCTTGGTCCCGGGTCTGCGATGCGGCCCTCTTGCCCCACCTCTTGGTGGGCGAGCGCAGCCGGGTCCGACGTTGGCCGGTCTGGGCTTTGGCGACCGCCTGGGGGGCGGCGTGCCTTGCGCTGGCGGGTCCAACCTGGGAGCAGTTGCCCCAGGCGGCCTACAGTGAGCCGACCGATACGGTGGCCGTCTTGTCTCTGTCACCGAGCATGCGGGAACGAGACGTCGCGCCGTCGCGGCTCGAACGGGCGCGCTTTGAACTGCAAGATCTTCTGAGCGAAGCAGAAGGCACCGTCGGCCTCGTCATCTTTTCTGAAGAAGCCTATGCGGTCACCCCGCTCACCGACGATGCACGGGTGATCACCGAAACGATTCCGGTCCTTGAGCCGAGGCTTATGCCTGGAAGAGGCGCTCGTTTAGACCGCGGGATCGAGGAGGCGGTCCGACTGCTCGACAACGCTCAAACCGGCCAAGGGCGTATTGTTCTGGTGGTCGATCAGGCCGGCGAACAACCGAGCGCCGCAATTGAAGCCGCCGAACGCGCCGCCGATGCGGGCTACACGGTTTCCGTCGTCGCGCTGACCCACCACGACCAAGCCCTGCGCGACGTGGCCGAAGCCGGTGGCGGGGTCTGGACCTTGCTTCGACCGGATGATTCGGACATTCGTGAAGTTCTCATGGCCGGCACCGGTCTGCCCGGTGACCTGGGCAGCCTTCGGCGCAGCCAAGCAGAGGCGGATGTCTGGCGCGACATGGGGGCCTGGCTGGTTCTGATTCCCCTGGCTCTGGCCCCCCTGGCCTTTCGTCGGGGTTGGGTGGGATCACTGATGCTCTTCGCCCTGCTTGGGACAGGAGGCGCACCGGCGCAGGCCGGCGTGGTGGACTGGTTCCGGACCGCCGATCAACAGGGCGCCGCCGCTTTTGAAGCCGGCGAGCACGACGAGGCGGCCCAACGCTTTGAAGATCCGGAATGGCAGGCTGCGGCCCGCTATCGCGAAGCCAACTATGAAGCCGCCGTCGAGGCCCTCAGCGAGCTGGACTCAGCCCGCGCGCAGTACAATCTGGGCAACGCCCTGGCACGTTCGGGGCAACTCGAACAAGCCATCGCGGCCTATGACCAGGCGCTCGAGGAAGAACCCTCCAACGAAGACGCCCTATTTAATCGCGACCTCGTTCAAGATCTCCTCGAGGACCAGCAAAATCAATCGCCTCCCCCTCAACCTGAATCTGAATCAAGCGAATCGGAGTCGGATCAAAATTCCCAAGGTGAGTCCTCGACAGGACAAGAAGGGAGTCAGGAGCAAGAGACTGCGTCCAACGAGAACTCTGCTTCATCTTCATCCGATGGCGCGTCGGAAGAGTCCTCTTCGGATGAGTCGGAGAAATCCACTTCGGAGTCCGTGCAAGCGGGCGACCCGTCAGGCGAAGAAGCGGAGGCGTCCGGAGAAAACTCGGAGTCGGCGCAGCCGCAACCGGGCACCGAATCCGCTGCTGCCGAGCCTTCTGAGAACCAAACGGAGGAAGGCCTTGCGCAAAATGAAAATCAGAATCTGGCCGATGGGTCCGAAGCGGATCGGCCGAACCCCGCCGCCGAGATGGAAGGCGGTGAGTCCGTTGCATCTGAAACCGAAGAGACCGAAACACGCCGCGAGGTCGCCGATGCCCTGCAACCGGCGGATGAGGCCGCCGAATCCTCAGAATCGGCGGTGGCCGCCGCGCCCCCCATCCAACCGATGAGCGAACGCGATCAGGAACTCGAGCAACGCCTGAGCCAAGTCCCCGACGATCCAGCGGGGCTGCTGGCCGAAAAACTGCGCCGTCAGTATGCGCAGAAGCAGGGCCTGATACCGAGGAATCGAGGAGGAAGACGATGAGCCATCGCACACGAAAAAATCGACTGATCGGCTGGGGGATCGCCCTTGCGCTGCTGACCACCACCTCGGTGCAGGCCAGGGTCGATGCCCTGACCGACCGAAGCGAGGTCGCGCTCGGTGAACCGATTCGACTGATGCTTCAGGCCCGCAACGCCGCCTTGAACCAATCACCCGACTTGACACCTCTTGAGGAAGACTTTGAGGTACTGGGCGTCTCTCGGGGTTCCCGGACCACAATCGTGAACGGACAGCGAGATCATCTCTTCGAATGGTCGATCACTCTGCTGCCCCGTGAAGTGGGCGATCAAGTCATTCCGGCCATTTCTTTCGGAGCAGAAAGCAGTGATCCGCTTCCGGTTTCTGTGGCGAGCGCTCAGCCGCTGAACCACCCCGCCCAGAGTGCCGCGCCAGACAGCCTCGACGCCCGCTCGTCGGGCCACGGAACCCCTGTCACTCTGTCGGCTCGGATCGATGAATCGGATCCGTTCGTTCAAGAACAGGTGGTCTTAACCGTCCGTCTCGAATCCATGATCCCCATCACCGAGGGACAGATCGCCGAACCCCAGGTCGAAGGCGCCTTGGTTGAACGCATCGGAGAGGACCAGCAGGGTTCAAGTGATGTCGACGGAAGTTCGGTGAACTGGGTCGAGCGACGATATGCGATCTTTCCCCAGCAGAGCGGGCCGATGACCGTCGAGCCGATTGCGTTCGAGGGTCTCACCCCGCTCCCCGCGACCGCACGGAGCAGACCTTCACGACAGAGCGGGCTCCGCTCCCGGCTCGATGCCTTGATGGGCTCCTCCCCCTTTGCGGACCCCTTTTTTGATCAATCCATCATGGACGATTTTTTCGCGGGGTCTTTCGGCGGTGCTTTCGGTCCCCGAGGCCAAGCGGTCCGGGCCTCCACCGATCGAGTCGTGCTGAATGTTCAACCTCGAGCGGATTCGGCCCTCGGCGAACGCTGGCTGCCCGCACAAGACCTCGCCATCGTGGAATTGTGGGGGGAGGGGCAAGCCCAGCCACCGAGTCTGCGCGTGGGGGAACCCGTCGAGCGCATCGTGGCGCTGCGTGCGCGCGGGGTCACCGCCACACAGTTGCCGGAACCCGAGCTGCAAGAAGCGGCAGGCTTTAAGCAATACAACCAACCTGCACGCACCGACACCGCTGAGGAAAACGGCGAAATGGTTGCGATCCGCGCGCTGCCCTCCACACTGATTCCGACCGAGCCCGGTGAATACACGCTGCCCCCGGTGGCCGTCACCTGGTGGGATACCGATGAAGACATCGAGAAGACAACGACCTTGCCCGCTCGCACAGTTCAAGTCTTGCCCGCGGCGGGTCAAGCCATGCAAGCCCGAGTGGCTCCGCCGACCCCGGGCGGGCCCGTTGCGCCCAACGGCGGAACGCCCCTGGGATCCGTCGAACAGACCCGAACCGCCAAGACCCTCGACTTGGGGCTCTGGGGGCTGGGCGGCCTCGGTGCCTTCTTTCTGATTGGATGGGGCAGCTGGTTTGTCGCTCGCCAACGCCAGGCAACTCCCCCCGCCGCGGGCTGGCGGGTCCGTCGCCGGGAAATCCGTCGCAGCGAGAAGGCGTTGGCCAAGGCCTGTCGCGAAGGGGATCCGCTCGCCGCCGAAGCCGCTTTGGTGGACCTCGGCCGGCGGCTCTGGCCGGAAACCTCCATCGGGTCCACCCGCGACTTGGGCCTTCATCTTGAGGATGATGAACTGGAAACGGAGATCACGCTGCTACTCTCGTCCCGGTATGCTGCCGACCAAAAGGCTTGGAATGGAGACTCGCTGTGGGCCGCTTGGCGTCTGGCGCGCCGAAGGGCGAAGCCCAGAGCGCGCAAGGCGAGCTTCGTCCCCCTCCCCGCCCTGCATCCCGAATCGTGACGAGGATTCGGGTCGGGGCCGAGGTGGCCCTGGCCCGATCCTGGAATTCACACGACGGATGGGAGCCAAACATCGATGAGGCTACTGCTCGTCGAAGACGACCGCATCAGTGCTGACTATTTGGTCAAAGCCCTCGGTGAAAGTGGGCACGTCGTCGACCCGATCTCGGACGGTGCCCAAGGCCTAGAACGAGCCAAGAGCGAAACCTACGATCTTCTGATCGTTGATCGCATGCTGCCCGCCCTTGATGGTCTGTCCCTGATCGAGAAACTCCGTCAGTCCGGCGACGACACGCCTGTGCTGATCGTCAGCGCGCTGGGGGAAGTCGATGATCGCGTTCGCGGTCTACGGGCCGGAGGCGACGACTACCTCGTCAAGCCCTTTGCGTTCGCGGAACTCCTCGCCCGGCTTGAAGCCCTGGCGCGCCGGCCGCGGGGAGGCGCGTCCACCCCAAATCGGCTTTCCCTGGCCAACCTAGAACTGGATATTCTTTCGCGCACCGTCAAACGGGGCGATCAAAAAATCGAACTCAAACCCCGCGAGTATCAAATCCTCGAATATTTGATGCGTCATACCGGACATGTGGTCACCCGCACCATGTTGCTCGAGGCCGTCTGGGACTATCACTTCGATCCGGAAACGAATGTCATCGATGTACATATCTCACGCTTGAGGCAAAAAATCGACAAGGGCTTTGATCCTCCGCTGCTTCAAACCGTGCGGGGAGCGGGGTACGTGCTTCGTGAGCCAGATTGAAAGCCGACCGCGCATCCGGACGCGTCTGACTTTAGCCACCACCTCATTGGTCCTTGCGGTGAGCGCGGCCGTTGGGGGAGGGCTGCTGGTCTGGACCTCGGAATCCACCCAAAATCAGCTCGATCAAGAACTCCGCCTCGAACTCGCCGATTTGACGGGACCAAATCCTCCGCATCAGGGCGAAGCCCTATCGGAAGAGCTCGGCCGCCGAATGGGCGCCCAAACCGGGGGAAGCGTTTACCTCTACGCCGAATCCTCATCGCGCATGATCGTTGGCTCCTGGCCGCGCTGGCCCAATGAATTACGCATGAGTCGCGAGGCTCAAACGGTCACCCTGCCCCAAAACCGTGAGTTCGCCGTGCAACGCTCGATTCGCATCCTCGCCCGAGATCTGCCCAACGGCCGACGTCTCGCCGTCGGTCGCGACATTACGGAACGCGAAAGACTCCGAAACAGCATGGCCTGGGCGGGCGGCGGTGCCCTGGCCATCGCCCTTCTTCTGGGGGTTGGCGGGGGGCTCGCAGTCAGCCGCAGCCTACTGGGTCGAGTCGAGCGTATGAACGAAACCATCCTGCGCATTCTTCAAAGCGGACGGCGCGAACGCGTTCCCACAAGCGCCCCACCGGACGAATTCGATGCCCTCGCCGATCACTTCAATCAGCTGCTGGCCGAAAATGAGGCGCTGATCGATCGCATGAGAGAAGTCACTAATGAGGTCGCCCACGATCTCCGCACGCCCCTGGCCCATGTGCGAACGCGGATTGAGGCGGCCCTGGCCGCGGGAACCGAGGTCGAATCCGATCTTCTCGTCGACCTGCGACACGATGTCGACCGAATTCTGGAAACCTTCAACGCTCTGCTGCGCATTGCCCAGATCGAGACCGGCCGGGCCCGGGAAGAAATGCAGCCGGTCGACCTCTCGCAGATCGCCCATGATGTGTGCGAACTCTATGAGCCCGCTGCCGAAGAAGCGGGGCTAGAACTCATTCAAGAAATCGAAGCGGGTGTGCGGGTCATGGGGCATACCCACCTACTCGCCCAGGCCATCACGAACTTGATCGAAAATGCCCTCAAGTATGCCGGGCAAGGCGCCGTGACCGTCTCTCTTGAGTCCACCGCCGAGGGCGCAAAGCTCGCTGTCCGCGACCGCGGACCCGGCATTGCGGCAGCGGACCGCACCCGCGCCCTCCAACGCTTTGCCCGACTGGAGGCATCGCGGAGCCAACCGGGCGCCGGCCTGGGTCTTTCTCTGGTCGCCGCCGTGGCCGAACTCCATGAAGCCACTCTCCTGCTCGAAGATGCCGCACCGGGACTTCGCGTAGTCATCGGACTGAAGAGCAGGCTCGACTAGGGCCAGCCCAAGCGGATGCACTTCCGCCTTTGTAAACGCGTGGCCGAGCTCAGCGGGCTTATTGCTCTGGCTCTTCTTCGCGGTCGCCGCCACTGCTGATGGGCTCAGGGAATGCTTCGTGACCGTGACACATCCCAATTTGACCCCAGGAGCCCGCATCGCAGCGTAGTCGTTGACTCCCCTGACACATCACCGTGCCCTCCGGATAGACTTGGCGGTTGTACACACATTGACCGTCATCGAACGCGAGGACCGGTGAACTCGACCCGAGCGCCAAAAAGATTAACAACCCCAAGGTCCAAAAAGTCACCGCCAGACCACTCCATCCCAGCGCTTCTTTGCCCAATCGCCTCTGCATCTGGATCCTCCCGAAGACGTTCGGGCGCCTCCATGGGCGCCGCCTCGATTCATCCCTGAACTTAAGGATACGGGTTCGATCCAAACCCCGAAAGTGAGCTCAGGAAGGCCGTCTCGCCGTTCGCGCCGCGGGATCTTGGCCATAAAAATCCTGCAGTACGGCGTAGAGGTCCGGCTCCTGCTTCTTCATCTGGCGGGCTTGGTCGAAGAAAAATTCCGTCGCCACGGCGAAGAACTCGGCCTCATTGGTGGCCCCGTACGCATCGAGAAAGGAAGCCTGCCCACGCTGCACTCGCTGGCGAAGCGCCTCGAAGGCGGCTCCACAGACCTCGATCCACCGATCGGTTTCGGCCCGAGTCCCTAAAGGCGGGGTGCCGTCGGCTGCGCCATCGAGCATGTCGAGTTTGTGAGCAAATTCGTGATAGACAACGTCATGGCCCTGCTCGGGGTGCCTCGCGTTCTGTTTCACTCGGTCCCAGACCAACAGAACGGGGCCCCCCATGTGGGCTTCTCCCAAGATCGGCGTGCCCGCCGCCGGCGTGACGCCGGGAATCGTAAAATGGCCCAACGGCCGTTCCGGCGTCACGATCGTCGTGGGGTAGACGAGAATAGACTGCACATTGCGGAAATATTGATGGGGCCGACCCAGCACCAAGAGCCCGGCTTGGGCCGAGATGGTGACACGAATCTCATCGTTCATCTCGAGGCCGCCGCAGCCCTCCCATGTTTTTTCCGCAACAAAGACCTGGATGAAGTCCTTCAGGCGGGCTGCTTCAGCTTCATCAAGCTGGGCCGCATGGGGAATATTCCGAGACAGAATCGCCTCCCAGGCGTCAGGAAAAGGCGATTCGAGAATTCGGCGACGGCGTCTTGCCCGGAACCACTGGATCACTGCTTTACCCCCCTGATGATCCCCCCGAAAAAACAGGGCCCCGGGAGCTTGAGAACTCCCGGGGCCAGGGGGAGGACCGATGATTAACCCTCTCATCGGCCCTGGGCAAGCGGCGCCTGCGCACCGCTTGGGGGGATTTGGGGGTTATCCCACCGAGACGAGCTCGATCTCGAAGACCACTGTTTCGCCCGGCTGAACGACACCCGCCGCGCCGGCTTCGCCAAAGGCCAACTCCGGAGGCAGCACCACCTGCCACTTGGAACCCACCGGCATCTGGCTGAGCGCTTCCGTCCAGCCCGGCAGACCCCCGTCGACCGGAATGGTCACCGGTTCGTTGCGGGACCACGTCGAGTCGATTTCACGACCATCCACGGCAGAGCCGCGATAGTGGAACGTCACGACCGAGGCCTCTCCCGGCACCTCGCCCTCACCCTTCGAGAGCACC
Source organism: bacterium TMED88 (assembly GCA_002171515.1). Lineage (GTDB taxonomy): Bacteria > Myxococcota_A > UBA9160 > UBA9160 > UBA4427 > TMED88. The sequence continues at coordinate 56,652 of NHEP01000258.1, forward strand.
TTATACTGCAGGCCCGTTTCCGTCGTCACAACACCCGGGTCCTTGGCAAACTCAGCCCGAAAGGCGGCCCCCGCCTCTCGATTAGACTGCGCCATGGCCTCAAATTGCTGGCGTGCCTCGGCCATGCGCTCTTCCTCATACCGGCCCAAAGCCGCAGCCATCTCTTCGGTGCTGAGTGCGAGTTCTTCGCTCTGGAACGCATCGGAGAAGCCCGCCAAAAAAGCTTGATCGTCAATGCCCTGAAGCCCAGCTGAAGCCTGCTGGGCCACGGCCACCCCAAGGCTGTAACTCTCTTGGGCGTCCTCGCTTGTGAGTGCAGTGGTGACTGTGGCATTGGTTTGACTGCAGCCCAGGAGGGCCGCAATTCCCACCGCGGCGGTGGCGGTTCCCGTTCGTGCGATTCGTATCATCGTCTTTTCTCCTCTTGGGTTCGCGCCGGCGCCCTCGCCTGGCCACGGTTCATCTTTTTGGCGATCGATGAACGAGGGAAAGATACGAATCGGAGTTCTCGGCAATCTGTCCGGAACATGAACTTTTGTCCATGTCGGAAAACCGATGAACCCTTGGGTGCAGGCTGCAAAAAAACGCGCCGTGCCGCTCAAGGCCCACTTGGGAGATCTTTGCACCGGATTGCCGAATCAGTAGAAAAACGGACTCGACCCCTCGATTCGAAGCCCCGATCGCAGGCGATTCTTAAGACGGGTGGAACGGCTTTGGGGGCCAACTGAGGGACATGGCGACGGGCAGCGGAAAAGAACCCTTGAAGTGCAAAGAACACGTTGAAAAAGTGGGGGATCGAAATCAATACGGAGGATCTCACCGGGAGTCGGAGCGTCCGTAGTAATGCGTATTCGGTCGTCCATGCGACGCACGTTTTGCGTAGAAACACGAGACCCGATCAACCCAATCAGAGCGGAATTACTGAGACGCCCTGCCCTGAACCATGCTTTGTCTACACATTGTTTCGCGCAAACTGCATAAAATTGCGTAGCGTATGCCTGTGGACTGCACATCGGCTGATGGGCGCACACGCGGCTTGCTCTCCCTGAAGCGCTGTTTCTACTTGGCTTCTCATCGCTGCTCTCGTGACCCGCTCCAATCTGTCGTTGGCCGACATCCGATTGGATCTAACCAGAGTCACATCAGGAGAGAGCGCGATGCACCGAGTCGTTACGGCCTTCATGATCGCCTTGATGGGCTTCGCCTCCATGGCGACAGCCAACATCTATACCGTTAATTCCATCAGTGATCGGTCCGACGCTTCCCCGGGAAGCGGCGGCTGCAATACGGGCTTTTTGATCCCGGGTCCAGGCGGGGCCCTCGCCAATGAGTGCACCTTGCGGGCGGCCATCGAAGAAGCCAACGCCCGTGCTGGTGCCGACAACATCCGATTCAGCACGGTCTTTCTGACCAGCTCCGACATCGTGCTGACTTTGCTGAGTGCCCTGCCCCCGATCACCGATCCCATCACGATCGAGGGCTACAGCGCATTGGGCTTTGATGAATCCAATCCCAACGAATTTCCCGCGGTACGGATTGAGCCCGATGACGGGGTCGTGATCCCGGGTCTTGTGCTCTCAGCCGACGCCGGAGGCTCTGTGATTCAAGGGCTGGCACTCAACGGATTCGCCTTCTCCGCCTTGCGGATACTGGGCGATAACAATGTGGTTCAAGGTTCACACATTGGGATCGGACCCATTAACCGCAGTGGAAACGGGGGCAACGGCATCGAGATTGTGGGCAACACCAATGTGATGGGAAAGGTCTGCGGCGCGGGGACCTGCAGTGGTCGCGGCAATGTGATTGCCGCGAGTACCGAGAATGGAATCTTTGTCGAGGATGGTCAGGACAACCAAATCTACGGCAACCGAATCGGGACCAATCCCCAGGGCACATCGGATTCGGCGAACGGATTCGGCACGGGCAACGCGACGGGCCTCGCGGTGGGGCTAAGCGCTTCGGATACGCTGATTGGCAGCCGAATCACGGGTTCGGGGAACCTCATTTCGGGTAATAGCGGTTCGGGGATTCTGATCGACTCGGCGACCACCACGGTTCAAGGCAACTTCATCGGCACCAACGTGTCGGGCGCCGCTGCGATTCCCAACGGTGAGCACGGCATCCTCGTGACGAACCCGGGTGATAACCAGATCGGAGGTGCGCTTTCAAGCGATGGGAATCTGATTTCAGGGAATGATGAGTCCGGAGTCTTCGTTTCGCCTCCGGGCCCTCAGATCTGCGCTCTTCCATGCCCTACGGTCAACCGTGAAATCCGCGGCAATATCATCGGGTTAAATATTGACGAGACCGAAGCACTCCCCAACGGGGACTACGGGATTGGACTCAGCACGACGTCTTCCTGGTTGATCCAAAGCAACACCATTGCGGGGAACGCTTTTGCGGACTTCGGCACGGGTTGCGACGTCACAAATGTCAGCATCTTGAGCAACACCATTGGGACCAAT
>NHEP01000259.1 GCA_002171515.1 bacterium TMED88
AACGGTTCAATTTACACTTGAAAGACGTGATAAAACCGCAGTTTCCATGGCAATAAAAAATACCTTATTTCAACCGGATAGGGTAGAATTTGTAAGTCACAAGCCCTACGTGGGAGTTAACACTGTAAGTAAACACTTGTACCTAAAATTGGTTAAGGAAATGGATTGGCAAAGTGTCCTTAAAAGGAATCCAAGTTTAGGTTGGGAAGATGCTCTAACTCAAGACTCTATAAATTTTTGGAATATATTGACACCTATCACCGTACAAAATGCAGAAACACAGATGGTATTTCAGACCGCTGTGTTTGCTTTGATGATGATAAACACAGACAATTTATCTGGTGATTTTATTTACGATAGAAATACATCGAAAAGAAAGGCTCAAGAGAAAAGGAAACAATTGGGTGACAAATGGAAAAGGGCAGCGACGATGCAATATCCTAAACATAAAATACTGTGGACAATTGTTGCAGAAGCCTTGTTGAACCCAGAATCTGTAGGATTAACTGATCTAATGCAACAGAAGAAAACCAGTGTCGGGGGCATTGCAAAACGCGTCAAAGCACGTGCACAGCAACGCGAGATTGGCGGGATTGCTAGGCGTGTTAAAGAACGTGCAAAGAAAGCGAAGCCAAAAGCGAAAGCGAAGCCAAAAGCGAAGCCAAAAGCGAAAGCGAAGCCAAAAGCCAAGGCAGAGCCAAAAGAAGAATCACCAAAGAGGAGAGGAAAGTACTGGACACGCCGGAAACGTAGACCAAAGAAAAAATTATTTGAAGAGTTTAATGAGTTAAAATTTTAATGACTCGTTGGAACGCATTATACTTTTAATTGTACCTTGAAGCAAACCTTCTGACTCGCTATCATCATCATCATCATCATAATCACCAGCATCCCCAGCATCGTCTTTCTTTTTCTTTTTCGGTTTTTTCTTTTTCTTTTTCTTTTTCTTTCTTCTGCCTCTGCTTCTACCTTTGCGACCAGCCGGGTCAAATTCCGTCTCGGACAATTCGAGGTCGGATAATGTATCTAATAATTTTGTTTCTTCTAAAGACATTGATTCCATTGTTTATCCTTCTTTGTCTAACTAATATATAGACCATAATTGGTTAATACTACCAAGACAAAAAGATAAACAAAAAACCAAGATAATATTAAAGTAGTTAATGGTGTCTTGTCTGTTCTTTGTATTTAACATAATCGCATGGCTCAGTAGACAGGCGGCCGTGAAAAAAAAAGTTAATTTTTCCATATCGCGCTTGTGCTTCTTCAACGATTTACAGGTCAAATGCAAAGGTTCGGCCAGCCGACCTTCGATCGTTTGTGTGACTTCCCTGCAAAGTGGACAAGAAAGATCCCGATCAAACCATACAAACAAACATGGACAAAAGGTGTGCCCACACCCCAAGTGAATGTAATTGTCACGATTTAGTGCATTAAAACAAATAGAACACTCCTTTGGCCACTTTTTTGGAACTTGTATATTATTGATCAACCGACCATTGCGTAAGCGAACCATGTTTGTGTCTTATAATCCCTTTGCTTATACTAAAAAAATAATTTACGATTTAGAATTTAGCGGGGACTTACGAAAAAACGGTGGAATTGATTGTTGCATTTGGCAGATTGCTGCTATGGATTACGACACCGGTGAAAAATTTTCAACCTTTGTTAACCCATATCTGTTCCATGACGAAGTTCCGGTCCCAGTGGATGATCGATATAAGATGCCGAGTAAAGAGTCATTGTACTACACCGGTGCTCCAAGTATCATAGAAGCGATGCAGGAAATGTGTTCCTTTTTTAAAAGGTGTTTGAAAGATAAAGCATTCAATATATGTTTAATGAGTCACAATGGGTTTCGGTCAGACAAGAAAGTTTTCGAGAATACTTTGATACGTTACAATATGGTGGATATTTTCCGAGATATTCCTCTCTATTTTTTTGATACATTATATTATTTTAGGAAAATATACCCTGGATTAGACTCCTATAGTTTGGCTAATTTGTATCGCTATAAATTTGAGAGTGAGTTTGAAGACGCACACGACGCGAATGTAGACGTAAATATATTAAGTACGCTATTGAAATCGACAAAGAAGAACATCAACGGTGCCATATACGGCTTATTTTCCATACCATTTACAAATGTCAATGGTATCGGCGCGTTCACAGAAGCACAATTGTTGTCCTACCATTTTATATCACTATCACATTTTGTAAATAGTTTTACGGACAAAGACGCCATAGTAAAATTTTTAAGTGGGACAGTCATGAAGGATCGAGCAGAGTTGATTAGTGAACGCATCGTTGAATATCTTAAAACCGAAAACATCCAACGATGGCCACTCCTAGAGCAACAACGACAAGAGTTAATGCAAGTGAAAAATGAAGTATGAGTAACTCTTTGTTGCAAGTACTGACAAAATTACCATTCGGATAATAAATGATTGCATATACTTTTTGGAAATACCACAACACGGTGATCAGCAAAATGTAGAGTAAATGTTTTTTCGCTTCTTCATCCAACTGAAACCAAGGTTGATTTTGATATACAATAAAAATGGACAGTGAAGCTAAATGCACCAAGAACCATAGGATCCAAATTTGCAGATTTAATATATTTATAAACTCGTGTAGTATCCCAAATAGGCATGACGTATATAAAATTGGGATTAACAACTCCGAAAAGTAAAATAATTTAATTTTTATCCCTTGCATTTGTTTGTTCCTCTCTATCTTTATTATAGTCTATCTTGTAGAATGTAATATATTCACCATCGTTTTCCCATAGCACTTTCTCGTTCAAAGGTAAGCAACCATTACACGCGTAAAATACTCCTTTGCAAATGGTAAGTTCCCCTGAACCTACTGTATTTGGTAGGCTCAGCGTGTAGCCTAAAACGTCCCTGAAAACAACGCTGTTGCTAGCTGTATTGGAAATCCAATGTTTGTGTAATCTTGTCTTCTTCATGAACTCTTTATAAATACTTATTACCTTATCCCTATATTTTGCCACGTGTTCATGATACTACCACGTGTCAAGGATCATGAACACACGCACGTGCTAACATAGAATACCACCTAAAAACATAGAAAACATAAAACATATATAGAAACAAAAACAAAACAAAAAGAACAAGAAAATATAAATTCCAGTGCATTTATAAATTTATGTTACAAGTATTCAATCCAAACAAAAGCATTATGTCATCGGTTGTATCCAATCCATTTACTTTCAACAATTTGAAAGACAAACACCCATCTGAATTCATCCATGTAAGTGAATCGGTTTACCCATCTTACAAAAATAAAGGGTCCGGTGGGAAAGGTGCTACCTTACGCATCACTTTCAAAGATTCGGAAGGTAATAACACTGGTACACCGTTTACCTTTTTAACACCACCAGTAAACCTTTACTTTCCAAATTTGAAAGGTACACAACAAGGGAGGTTGGCACCTTGGGACCTTGATAAAGGCCACCCTACCGTTGAAAACGCCAGACGCAGGATTCAATTTCAAGTCGGTGCCTTGTTTGGTAAAGTCAAAACCACGTTGACCGACAACAAGATCAATGTTGACAAATTATTGGAACGCCATGATCAATGGTATGAATGGATGGAAAATTGCCTTGATGAAATTGCGACTCAAATTCATTCCAAAGCAACTTCAAAAGAGTTTCGTGCGGAAATGAAAGATGAAAACGTCAATGAAGGCGTTGTCTCTGATTTACTTAAAAGTGTCAAAGTAAAAACGAGCTCAGAAAGTTTCAAAGACAACTTTAAATCTGGATTGACTTGGGAGCCCCAGCAAGACAAGCAAGGCCAGTCCATCGGACGCATCATGGAAACTTGGAGCAAAGTGCAAGCAAGCCGCGGTAGACCAACGGTCCAATATCCTATTATTACCAAAAATTTGGTCGAGGAAGAGTTTAGCGTCACGACCAATATCACGCCTTCTGATGAAGTACTTGCAAAAGCTTACAAATGGGATACGGAAAGCAAAGGTTACTCTTACCATGGTAATGAATTAACGGAAAGTGGGCATCCAATTGAGCCAGATATTGTCAAACACAACCAAGTTGCAATATTAAAATACGAACCGCAATTTTATGCATCTCCAATCCGTGGAATCAAATTCGTTCTGAAAAAAATCCATATTATGCAAGATGCACCTCAAAGCAACAAACGCAAACGCGAAGACGACGAGGAAATCGAAGATCCTTGGGCAGGTTGTATGTAATTCTGCATCAGCCATTTTGATACACACCATTTTGAGACACTACACGAGGCGATGTTTGCGGCATTGATCCGCCACACAATCACCAATAGAAATACAAACAAAAATAAGGAGTAAACACATAGTGATGATTTTTAAAATATCTAAAATACTATAAAACATTTTTATCTAAGTACAGTAACGCTTTTATAAGTCGTAAACGCGACATCAAGATTGCCCATTCATCCTGAAATTGTTTGACAAACTTGGTTTCACCGGACCAATATATGTAACGATATATTTTTTCTTTCCGCCATTCTATTAATTCTGTCAATTCAACGTGCAATTTACAAACGTAAGTGAACTGTTGTCTCAGCTCCTTGTACGGGTCGGCTTTACCTTTTTTCTTAGCGGCCAAGTAGCGCTCCAAGGTAGAGAGAGTAGCTACGACGTCTTCCCTCTGCATGTACTCGTCGTAGGATAGTTGGTGATCCTGTGCATTAAGATACTGTAGTAGGCGATACGAGCCATATGTTATCGCGGACCCACTGAGTAACATCGCCATCTTTCTTGTTCTTCTGTTTCACTTTGTTCTCGGCATATATATACATACCGATTAAAGCTGCGTCTGCCACATCATCAATTTTGTCGCGACCTCGTAATACCTGCTCAAATAGCTTCATCTGCTTGTTTTCACGGCATAATTTCTTGAAAATGACTACACCTCGCTTCTTCCTTGCTTTGTAGCTTCGCATGCCACTATAATTAAAATAGCGTTTGATTGATTGCGGTGACACGATTTTGCTGCACGGCCGGAACAAATGGAACAGATGCGTAGAGATAACACGCATGTTGGCCCGCATCTGGCGTTCTATTGCCACGCAGTCGAATGGCCCGAAGCCGTTCATTGCAGTTGCAAATAATTGCAGCTCGTCTACCAAATCGTTTTTACGATTGATTTTCGCCACTCCACATTCAGAGAATTTACCGTCGATTATGATTGCAAATCCCAAATTCACAACTCCTGGATCGATTGCTAGGATGATCATTTAATATGCTTATTATGTTCAACTACGATAAAATATACCAAAAAAGTGTTTATAAAGAAAATGTGAATGAATATTTAAGCACTTGGAAAGATGCAGTGACGAAGAAACGCATTTTCGAGTTGGTGCCACACATCGACAATTTATCTGAACAGACACTGGAAGAGCTGCGGTGCAAATGGCAAGACCAAGATGTAAATAACTACAGCAACTTTATTAGATCCTTGCTGCATTCTTTTGACGGATTCGAAGCATTGAAACTATTCAACTTAATCTATCTTTCCTACAAAAACAGAGATGATAGAGCATTGATGGAAGCTATACAATGTTTACATATGCATTTGCGCCTCTACCCAACCCTGATCAGTTTCTTTCCGCAAAATTTAATGTTGTTTTTAAACCTCTTGAAGAAAAAAGAGAATCCCTATACACCGAACATTATTTTCGTGTCGAAAGAACGGCACAAGTTATCCTGCCACGAGTGTGGAAATAGGAAGAATATGGATTATGTTAAATGCCTTTGCTCTCAATTATTTTTGTGTAAAGGATGCCAAAATAAAGAGAATGGAAAGTGCAGTATATGTAAATTTGCATACACTATAAAATCATGAATAAACGACAACACAGACTAACCGAAAAAATAAACAACATGGACAACATATTCAATGAACTCGATCGCTTGCGGACAGAGGCGATGCTATTACTAAGCAAGAAAAACGAGTTGGAAAGGAAAATTATCAAATTGTTGAAGAAACAACATACGGTAGACCGCGTAGAGACCTCCGAACGCATCTATATGTTGAGGAAGAAGACGGAAATAAACGAAAATGAAGAGACCATCACAAGGCTGTTGAACTATTTGCATAGGAAAGGGAAGAATACAAAAAATATAAGAGAATGGAAAAATAAAATGTTTAGTAAACCGAGAAGGAAAACCGTACTCGTCGTATATAAAAAATCGGATTAAATGTAGAATACTTTAAGACTATATTAAGATTGCTCTACATAATCAAATATGAAGGTAGTAACGGTCGTCAGTTTGATTACCCTAATCCTCTGTGCTATCCTATGCGTGCCTGCCTACTTCAATACCGACTTTGCTAAAGCCTACAGTGTCTTCTCCAACTTGGCTTACATTGCACCTTTAAGCATTGCATTTGTCTTGAGGAACTACGACTTTCTCATTATCATTAGTCTTATCCTGTTGGTGTCTTCGCTCTACCACACTTGCAAAGCTTACGACGTCTGTTTTAAAATAGAACACGAATCGTGGGAATCGATCGATGTCATGTACTCGTGGTACCTCTTGCTGAGCTTGGCTGCTTACTTGGCCTTCCCGAAAAACTTTCGCTCCTTGGCGCATATCAACGTCCTGATACTGATTTGGAGCCACGAAGCACACTGCCAAGACGATTACGAATGCCGCGATGCCAAATTAGTTTACCTTGGCATTTATTTTATCATTGGGATTGTCAAAGGGGCGCGCGACCATGCATTTTACCACTACGGCAACAGCATCGCCTCCTTGCTCTGCTTTATCGCTGCATCCGGGTTCTATCTCTTTGGCAATTCCTTGGCCAATCACTCGGCGTGGCACATCAGCAGTGCCTTGAGCATTGCATTGGCGTTGACGATGTTGAAGGGTTCCAAGTTTCATTTCCTTGGTTTGAACGGGCCGATACAGGAAGGAACGGAAGCTGAGAGAACCACACTAATGCGAGATGATCTAAAAATANTTTATAATGAATAACCTAACTATTTTTTTTTTAAGACAATCGTTGCTATGTTTTTTGGTANTAACAACATGTTCCTGCGCTCGTCGTAAAACTCTGGATTGATGATATTGTGCTGCCACAGCTCCTTGTAATTGTCGAGGATCAATTGCAGGATCAAATGCTTCGAGTGCAGCGGGAACCGCACCTGTGCAGTAGCCGAGCCAGGTTGCAATTGGATAATTTCAGCCGGGTGTAAAAAATCGTAGACATTGTGCGTAGACAATCGATTAAACGATGTTCGGTAAAACTTCTCATGCAAGACTTGCAATGTGTTCTCTAGATCCTTCCACTCTTTCGTCATGACCGCATTTGTTTTTTGCATCAAGTAGGTGTTGAAGGGTATCATATGCCGTTGCCAAAAGAAGGTATGTTGGATGCGTTCTCTTTGCACTTCGTCCAAGGCATCGTGTGCATAGAATTCACCGCAAAAGCCGGCGTCTACTGGGAATACAAAGTGGAATGGATGCTGATTCGTGATATTATTCTTGAACAGCGTGTAGCCAGCCAACGGCGAGCTCTGGAAGGCGACCGGGCGTTTGTTCATTGAAAGCATGTTGACGCCATGGTTGAAAAAGAAGTAGCTGTGGTTGGTCTTGTAGAAATAATTATAGGTTTGGTCCGTGACCCATTCAAAATCATGTTCTTCCACGTCCAATACATATTCCATGACACCTTGCACCATCTCCGACACCAACTGGATCAAATTTTGATCCTCGATACGAGACGTTGTTAACAATTTGTAAAAGTCTACTATATTGATATTTGGGTTGTTTTTAATCATCGAATACAAGAAGTGCAAGAGAAACTTATCCAATGAGAGGTCAAAGCCAACCGCTAGGCTCGATTCGGTGGTGCCCCATTCAGACGACGCACTATTGGACTCAAAGATGCCGATCGAGTTGTATAGGGCACTCAAGGAATATTCATTCGCTACGTTTTGACTCTCCGAGAAATCTTTCAAACTCATTTCCTTCAAATCGCGTATACGGCTCTTGATATTATCCACGCTATTCTTTTTACCAACTTTGATGATTCCCCTGCGTTTTGAAATTTGTGGATAGAGCCATTGAAAATCTCCGATGGATAGTTCATAATTCGGCCGAAGTTCCACTACTAAGCCACGATATACCGGTGTTGATTCCAGGTCCGGAAAGAGTGATACCATAAAATTTGTCATATCTTTATCCAAACAAAAGTTTGGTAAAATAATAATTTGAGCGGTAGTATTTTTTCTCACTGTAAAGTATTCTTCCAGCTGTTGAACATATTTTAACTTGCAACCCTTCAAAGGTCCGTGTACTTTTTCATATAAATCTTTGCAAATCATATTCTTACTATAAACCAGTCAATATATTTATACAAACTATGCCAAAAGCCAAAAAAAAACTCAAACCCACACAAATTTTTGAATACAAATTAACCTTAAAAACATATGGCGAGCCCCTGAAATACTATGGTTTCAAAGACATCATTCGGCGTCTTTTCCGCGAATCATTGAGAAACAAAGAGGATTGGCAGCCAACCAAGAAACATACACTCGCAAAAACCAAAGATTTTTGTGCAGTTTGTTTAGACGATATCAATATCAACCAACACGTTTACCATATGAATTGCAATCATCAATTCCATAAACGATGTTTTTTAGATTGGTGCAAATCAAGAGCCACGCAATCATTAGCACCAAGAATAAGCTGCCCGATGTGTAGACAACTGCAAGATATGGTTTATAAACAGGATAGTAAATTCGTAGCAGTCACTCAATACAGTGTTGATGAACAAGACACTTTAATTATCGAACGGAATGTTCTGCCGGAGTCTGAATTTCACTCATAAGCTCACCTAAAAAAGTATGTACAATCGAGTAATAATTATCCACCATGTGTTCCACCGGTTCCTCTCGTCTTAAAATGTCAAAACATCGAGTTATTGTATCCGCCGCATTAGATTTTAATAAAATTTCCAAACATTTTTTTATATATATTTCACTCTTTTCTAAATAATTAAATATATTTTCTACTTCTTGTTCGCCAACTATTGCACAAGGTATCTCTTCAAGAGATTCCATATTGTAGGCTACCTTTTTTCTATTTTTCTATTTCTTTTTCTATTTTTCTATTTTTATTTCTATTTCTATTTTTACACGTGGCAGATACGTGGCACCGAAAAGAATTCTGTTGTGGGTGACTGCCTATTTTTTTCTTAGTCGAATATTTTTTTTTATTTTATGATAGAGTTAGACAATAGGGTACAAAAAATAAAAAAAAATAAAAAAAAATAGTGAGGCTGATACAACAGAATTCTTTTACTGCTATGTAGTGCTAACAAAAATATATATTTATTAATTTTTTATGCCATTTTTAAGTGCCTCTTTTACTACTACAAGATAGCATATAGTTTATTTAGTAGGGAAAGAACATTATAAAAAAAATAGTGAGGCTGATACAACAGAATTCTTTTAATGCTATCACATATTAAATAATTATAATCCCACAAAAATTAAATAATAGGGGTCACTTACAGAGTCTTCTTTTTTTCAAAATAATAGGTCTATTGCCAAAAATTTCTTTCCTTTCCTCCTTTGTCAACCGCCGGACAAAACAACAGGTAGGACAAGGTTTATTGATATAAATAATATTCTGCTTATGAAACGGGCATACTATCTTGTATCGGATATCGCTTAAATCTTTGAAAACCTCTATCAACTCTGGTGCAAAAGTAGCTATATGTAGTTTTATAGAAAAACTTAATGCGTCAATCATTGTCAAAATAAATATATATAAGCACTGGTATCCTAATACAAATACATATGAAATACTTAGCTGTTTTTTTCCTTTTCATATCTGTAGTTAAAGCAGACTATCCAGTAAAGTGTAGCCAGCTTGATTTCGTTTATGCATCGTCGAATTGCTGTAACGAGAACAACGATGCTACGTGTCTGCAAGCTATTCCACACCAAGACTACAGGTCGGATATTAATCGATTGGAAGGTATTCTGGAGGATATTGGGCTCTGTTCAACAGAAGAAGAGGCTTGTATCAAAGATTTGCCTAGCTTGGATTACATACGTAGTCGAATCAAGAACATCACCGATGGCGGTGTAGAGATTGCAGTTGCAATCGCAAATTCGAAACAAAACAAGCATGCTAATTTGGATGCCATAGTCGCCGATGAATTGCCGACGATGACCATGAAAGCTGGCAGCACCTTGACGATTGAGCCAGGAGCCACCTTAGAAGTGCAAGGAACCTTGGATATTCCACAACTGACGACTGGTTTGACCGAAGCATCGGCTACGCAAATCAATCACTTAAAGATTAACGAAATCCATGGCCCGATCGATTTCAATAATCATTTACTCAGTGAAGTGAATATCAAAGATTTACAAATAGATGCCGTCGATGTCGTTTCGACGGCCACGGAGCTGAATATCCTAGCTGGGATCGATGCCGCATTAACCAGTGCCGACCTGAACAAAATTTATGGACTGCAAGCAGATGCTTCTGAATTAAATGCACTGCACGGTGCCGGTGCCATCAAAGCGGACATAGAGCGTTTGGTCGTGGCCACCCCCGGTGAAACTGCACCGAACAAAGTCGTCACTACCGATGCCAGTGGCAATGTCGTATTCAAGCACAATGTCGAGATAGATGGAAACCTAGACATTCCGCATGGGCACTTGAAAATCAATGGAGTCATCATTGATAAATCAGCCACGGAGCTAAACGATGCCGTCGCGCACTTTGTAGGATTGACTGCAAACACCGGCGAGATTAACCAAGCCTTGACGGGAATCACCAGTACGACCGCCGAGCTGAATACGTTGCATGGCTTCACTGGCGATGTTACCAGTTTCAATCGATTGGATGTCACTTTGGAGGGCACGTCAGAAAATGGCAAAGTCGTCACTGCGGATGCCAATGGCAAAGTGACATTTGCAGCAAATGTTGATGTCGCCGGGACCTTGGACACCGCTGCGCTCTCGATCAATTCGGTGCCAGTGACTGCTACAGCTGCAGAAATCAACACCATGACCGGTGTAACGGCAACTACCGAAGAAATCAATCGCTTGGCCACGACGCCTGGCCAGACGCAGCCAAACAAAGCATTGATAGCAGACGCAAATAATAAAATTACAATTAATGGCGATCTAGAAATGGGATCTGGCCCGCAAACGCTCGTGACCCCAACCTCGCATACGCTCTTGGAAAGTGGCCGCAGTTGCACGAACAGTAATCAGCTATATGGTGAAACCGATGCCACCTTTAGCGGCGCAGAAGCATGCCGTGATCGAAGCATCAAAGTCTTGGCAGACGGAGGGCAGTGCAAGACCACCGCAGCTAGCGACCACAGTGTGACCACCGCAGCCGGTTGTACGTCTAGCTTTGCCGCCACTGCAGACGGAGAAGGCAACAAATGTTCCGATACCGTTTCAGGTGCGGAATTTGACGCACACTACCCTGACGGGAATGATCTTACCACCACCATCCCAGCAACATCAACAACGGCCGCCACGGCACTCGCCAACATGTTAAGCGATGGTGGTATTTGTATCAAATCATGGAAACACATACAGAACGCTAGGACAAGTGCAGCGTGTACGGGATTCGGTGGTACGTGGAAAACAGGATCGCCTAATGGTCAATTTGATTCAACAGCAGTTGCATGGAAAAGAATTTGCAAGGTTGATTCCGTAGTACAACACACAGGTAATCCTGGCGGCTATGTCTACGACGTCAGCGTCAAGACTTGGGAGCCAATCACTTCCACGGTCACGAAGTTTGCCTACGATCCGGCAGCATATACTTGCCACGTATGCGCTGACGCTACTCTCGGTGCTGGTGCAACCGATGTCTATGACTATGTGGTGCAGTACTCGACAACCAGCCAAGTGGTCAGCACGCTGACGGTATCCGAAGGCAATTTGATCATCGGCGATGAGCCTGTCATGGCTAGTGCCGCAGAATTGAACATTTTGGCTGGCATCAACCCGAACCTAAAAGCAGAGGATCTGTCCTCCTTTACCAGCTTCACTGGCGATTGGTCTTCCTTGGAAGTACTCTCCGGTGTTACGGCATCGAACGAAGAGCTAAACTACTTGGACATTACCGAGCTAGGAAAATCGGAGCCAAGCAAAGTAGTGACCACCGATGCCAACAATCGCGCAGAAGTCGGGCACGTGGTCGTGCAAGATGTTTTGAGTGCAAATACATTGGCCATTGGTGGGATCCCGGTCACGATCACCGCTTCGCAATTAAATCAGTTCGATGGCTTCACAGCAGACATTGCAATGCTGAATAAATTGACGGACCTCGACGTTACATCTGCAGATTTGAACAAGCTGAAGGATGTCACCGCCGATAGCACCGATTTGAACCGTGCAGATATAACGACTGCAGGGGAAACCGAAGCATCGAAAGTAGTCACTGCCGATGCAAATGGGGATGTGAAGTTCAATGGCAAAGTCGTAGTCGATGGCACGATTGAAGTTGCCGATGGACAGCTACACATCAATGGCGTCCAAGTCACGGCTACCGCAGCGGAAATCAATAAACTAGCTGGTGTCTCCAGTACGGCCTCCGAGCTGAACTTATTGCATGGCGTGGTGCTTGGCCAGTCCGAAAAGAACAAAGTAGTCACTGCCGATGCCGATGGCAACGTGCAATTCAATGGCGATGTGCATATTACCGGCGACTTGGATATCCCTGCCGGGAAACTAAGTATTGGCGGTGTCATGTTGGATGCCGAGCACGATGGTGATGATATCAACAATGCGACACTGCACTTTTTAGGCCTGACAGCAACGGCAAGTGAATTGAATGTCCTAGATGATATTCAATCGACTACGGCTGAATTGAACCTCTTGCATGGCGTCACGGCCACGACCGACGAGTTGAACTACCTTGCTGGCATTACGCTAGGAACTGCCGCCGAGGGCAAAGTATTAACTACCGACGCAAATAATGCAGTAACGGTGCCAAACCTAGTCGTCTCCACTAGCTTGGATACAGAAGAATTCGTGTTGAACGGCGAAACGCTGACGGCTTCTGCAAGTGATTTAAACCACCTTTCTGGTTTGACCGTCACTAGCACCGAAATTAACGTGTTGGATGGCTTTACTGGAACGNCAGACGACCTTGGAAAACTAGATGCCTTAACGGCGTCGGCTGCAGAGCTNAACAAACTNGACGGCTTGCATNCCGATTTGACNTCNGCNCATTTGAATNTAATGAAAGATGTCACGGCAACGGCAGCACAGCTTAATAAAGTNGAAGGGCTCACGGCTACGNTGGCAGNGNTAGACAAGGTGNGGCATTTAANGGCAAGTGCGACAGAATTGAACGCCTTGACCGGTGTGACGCTAGGAACCGTGGAAGCGAACAAAGCGGTCACAGCCGATGCAAATGGTGATGTCACAAGTGCTGGCACTGTCACGGTCACTGGAGATTTGAATGCTGCCACCTTGAAAGTTGGCGGCGTGGCGGTCACTGCCTCGGGAGATGATTTAAATTCCGTCAAGGACTTGGGTCCACACGAAACCAAGCTTTTGGACTTGGCTACGATCACAAGCACCTCTGCGGAGATTGATTCTGCCGTTGCTAAATCAGCTTTGGTCACGGCCGATGATCTAACAAAGCTATCGGAAATCACGGCAACGAGCACGCAGTTAAATTCATGCGGTGCATTCTTGCTGAGCCAGAGTGCCGAGGTACCAACGTGCGCCTCGTTTGGGCAGATGGTATTTTTGACACGAGGCAATGGCGATACCGAATTACATTTTTGCAAAGGAGTTGGAGAGAGTATTGGTCCACTAGGTTAAAAAAAAGCACGCTTGTTTGCGTGGATTTTTTTACATAAATACCACCTATTTAAGCCTAGGAGGTTTTGGCTTTTAAATAATTCTTATTTCTTACTGAACACCCCTTGAAGAACTGGGGCTCTGAATTTTAGCTACGCCCAAGTATGGTGACAAGGTTTCCGCTGCGCAGGGGAGGCTGGTTTCAAACAATCTGGATTCCCTGTGCTCTAAGCTTTCTTCTGGCACTTGTTACAAGATTTGGAGAAGTCATATATGTAGGTAACATTTTTTAACTTAGCATAAAAATAGTATTATATTTTATATTTTACAGCTTCACAGCACTACACCTCTTTCATTCGTTTATTTTCTAGATTAAGGTCGATTGCATAGTGAACCCACACTCCTATGGTAGCCAGTACCAGCAGGACAGGAAACAAGAGGTTGATATACAATTTCGTCAGTTGGATCTTGTTGGAGACCTTGTAACCGTCAAAACTGGCAATGTTCTCTTGCATCCACTTCGACCTCGCTTCTATCTTCTGCTTCATAAATGCCACTTCCTCTGCAAAGCTAGGCTTTTGCCTGGCCCTCGCTCCGTAGTTCAATGCAATGATATCTAAATTGTGCTGCCGTTTCTTGCCATAGAGGCCCCAGCGCTCGATTTCACGATCCAAGTAGTGATTTTCATACTCTTGCAACCTTGTGTTTAAAACCGATAAATAGAGATCACGGTTTTGCATGATGCTTGCATTCTTCGCTTTTACTAAGTCAATAAACTCTTGGTTCTTGCCAAGTTCTTGCCATACTTGCATCGGACCGTGCCCGGGATAGTAGCCAAGATTATTTAAATGCCAGCCTTTTTCCGATGCGATGCGCCAGTAGTTCCGGTCGTAATCCCAGCGCGGACCGCTGTAAAGCTTGGCATTATCCGGGTGCAGGAAGAAGTACTGCGACGTGAACGGATAGTCATCTTCTCGCATCAGCATCTCGACGTAGTAGGTATCGACAAAGGATTCTAGGTCCAATGGCACATGCGACGTATTTTTCCATGTCAAGACGCTGGCATAAAAGGTCGTGCGATTCATGTATGCATCGCGGCACGGAGCTATGTCTGGCTCATCATAAAAATCACATTTTGGATATCGCATTTTGATCGAATAGTCTTCGAAGATCGGGCACGGCTCCTTTCTGCCTTTCGATTCGATCGTATGCTCAATAAGCAAGGACACCTTGTTAATATCATAATCTTCATCATCGCAATCTTCCTTCTTGCCACCGCTGTCCCAATTCATGGACTTCTCGAGCAAGCGGCGCTGTATCGCCGGAATCAAGAGGTAGACGCCTTCGTAGGTGTATTGGTCGCCGAATTGAAACAAAACTTCGACGGGACGCTGCTGCATCCTGGCACCGACCAAGGCAAAGGCAGCAGCATCGCGTATCATCGTTTGATCATTGAAGCCACCGCGCAAGACCCAATCTTCATACTTTTCGCCAAAATCAAAGAGCTCCTCTTTATCATCATCACATGTTGCAATCGACGTGCACGGCACGGCGTCATCGGCTGGCGACCAAAATTCAAATCCAAGGTTTAGCTTCTTGCGCTCGCTCAAACCAGAACCTTTCACCTCGATGCCAATCGTGTACGTGCTACTTCCGCTCGTATCGGATATCGTAAGTGTGGCAAATTTTTTATCGTTCAAATCAATGTTTTCAGCACTACCGATTTCCGTTAAATTGAAGACAAGTAATCGTTTGCTCTCGCCAAAGCCATAGGAGCTCAGCGGCAGCGAGGCATCTTGCGCACCAGATTCTGGTGGCAGTGGATCATGGACATAGATTTGGACAAGGTAGAGTGTAATGACACATAAAGTAGCTGCTACGAGAAACCAGCGCATTTCTTTTTACATCTAGCTGTATATATATTATTAAAATAATAATAAATTGTTTATTCGGTCATACTCTTTTGGGTTTTTTGTCGACTTTTTCTTTCGTGATTCTTTTCCACAAGATCCTAATTCTTTTAATTCATTTTCTACCGTTTTTAATTTTATTTTTTCTTCCCGGATCTGTTTCGTTAAGCGTGCTTTTCTTTCTCTGCATTTTTTCTTTTCTTCGTACGATGTTTGTCTTTTTAAGTTTGAAATAGTAAGGACTTTATCTAGCTCTTTATTGATTTCTCCCGGTTCCTCGCTAAAAATGTCAGTGACTGGAGAATGCCGGCCTAGATCGACACTTTTGCGGCTAAGGCAGACTTCAAACTTCTCAGTGATAATCTTGGTTATCTCGTTCATCAACTGGTTGATTTCATCAAATGTATTTGGGTATGTGACTCGAATTGCCGTTCCTAACTCTTGCATATGTTTGTAGGTACGTTCCTTGCCAGCCACCTCGCAGCTGGTCTGCTGAGCCAATTGTAGGAGCACCTTTAACTCGGCTACTCGATCAGAATACTTGAAGGGTTTCTTAACACGTTTGGAATATACCATTCGTAAAAATTTGCCTGGAAGTTCAGATTCAAACGTGAACCGGCGTCTTTCAAGGTTGTATCTCAGCGTATTGAAATAAATATCAAGAGCGGAGAGTGCTTTCGTACCGACGATACGGTCAAAGTCAATGAGTGATTTAAACTTTAGAAGAACGTCCATGACCTCGTAACTGCGATAAAAAGCACTTAACATCGCGACATCTAATTTAGGCAGGTCGGAAATATTTTTTGTCTCTTTTAAAAAATAATCACGAGCGATTCTACTTTCTTCCTTTTCCATGGCTTCTAAAAACAATGCAACGGCATTTGCATCTCCGACCATGGCTGCTAAGAGTAGTGGGCTTTCCTGTGGTGCTATTTTTTTGTAGTAAAGGAATTGCTCTTTTGCAACACTATAAAAAATTTCTTGTGGTACGCAAACTATCGGTCCATTCTGCAGCTTCACTTCAACTTCAAATTCTTCGCATATTTTGTTCTTAAACTTTTGATATGCTTTTCGTTTCCCTCTTACTAATATATCCATCCATTAGTTTACAAAGCAGCATACTCTATATATAGAGTAAGCTACGAGTTTTGCTTAAAAAAATATGGAACCACGAATAAAAAGTTAATAAGAAAATATTATATAAGTAAGAGAAGGACCTTACTAAGAACAAAAATGGTAAGACATTTAATACTCTATACCGTATTTTTAGTCTTTTTATTGACACACACTCATGCATCCGAGCCCTGGAAACAGTGCTATGGCTTGCAATACATGCACTACGACAAAACGTGCTGCGACCAGCAAAGTGCCTATTCCGACGAGAGCAGGCACTGCTTGGAATCGTTTCCAAAGCTGGACTATGATGTATTAGTCGCAGACTTAGATAACACGCTCAGCGTAATGACGCAGTGTAATAGCAACCACACCTGCTCGAACGGTATCGATTTTTTGGAAATTGTCAAGCAGGCAAACAACTTGTTTAATATTACGAACGGTGGCGCGACCGTAGGTCAAACTTCAGTGGATCACTTGCAGGACCAGAACGTAAAATTGGACAGCATCAACAGCGGTGAGCTGACGACCCTCAATATGAAAACTGGCGACAAGCTGATCTTGGAGCCGAATGCAACAATACAGCTTGACGGTGCCTTTGCACTGCCGAACATTGTCTTCACCGGCACGCCGGCAGAGCCGACCGATATTCCGCACATGGTAATCGGTGAAGTGCACACCACAATCGATTTCAATCATCATAATTTATCAAATATGAATTTGGAATTGAACACGACCAAATTGAACTCCGTAAGCCTGACGGCGACTGCTGCACAGCTGAACCAGCTGCAAGGCGTCGAAGCCGTGGTCGCAGCGGAACTCGACACCTTGAAAGATTTAACGTCCACGAAAACCGAATTGAATCAGCTGCATGCGACGAACTTGACGGCGAGCCAGGCCAAGATGCTAGGCGATATCCCGATTCAATACTCCGAATCCGTTACGACCATCTACGCTGGTACGACCGAGGCAACGTTCGAGATTGCTAAAACGAAGTGCACAGCAGACCATGCGTGCGATGGCTATTCCGAATCCTATCCAGTCGTGCCGACATTCACGGAATATGCTGGAAAGAAACCGACCGGGACCTTGGGGAACAAAACCACCATGTCCATCGAATTTAACGACATTACACCTTGCTCCTCGCAATTGAATTCCAATAGTCAGAATGCAATCATCGTGGACTCGAACGAATTGGCACCGATCTACCGTGCGGATGCAAAGCACTACGAGAGTGACATTTTTCAAATAATTACCGTTCAACGCGACCAAGATTTCTCTGTGAATGTAACAGAATGTCAACAATGGGCTCTTGATAATAATAAAGAATTTCAATTGAGAGGCGTATACATAACTGCCGCATATGGGGTTACAGTACGTAATGGATTAAGTGGGGTTCCTGAAGGTTGTGTTTTAAATACTAGGACTGATACATCTCATACTTATTATGATATGGTATTGTACAATGACAATACAGAAGGAGAAAGTTATGAAGGACAACTGAAATTTTATTGTGGTTATAACCAATATGCTTGCATTGAAATAGTCAATACCTGCCGCGACAAGGCCGAGTGCGAAAGCTCATGTACTACGGCCGACGAGCAATGCGAAGGCTACACACTGGACTACACGCCCGTGACCGAGGTAGCTGCTGGCG
>NHEP01000260.1 GCA_002171515.1 bacterium TMED88
GATGACGAGTCTCAGCCCAGGAGTATAGGACGAGCCTATACCTCTGAGAGAGATGGATGGGGACGAGACTAGCTCGTAGGGCCAAACCGAGCGGATGCGGTGAAGACAGACAGTTGCAGTTGGTTTTTTGGAACCTACCACACACACATCTATCAGAACCACACACCGCCCTTTGATCTGGTGTTTTGCAGAATCACTCGCCAATATCGCTAACATTCTCCCTGACCGACCGCGATGTTCAGGCCGATCGTGATACGCAGCAGCGCGTCGGCGAAGGCGCGGGAGAANGGCNGACCCCCAGTGGCATTGCTCGCTCAGCGTTCTGGAGCGGCANCCTAGACCCTCAGTATTCTGGAGAGCCATCCTAGGTTGCGTAAGGTGGCGAATCGGCGGCAGATCATGCATGGTAGCGTTGGANTTTTCTCGGCGGGTGATGNGGAAATGTACTCTCAGTATTTCTGGAGGGTACATTTCCCCNNAAGCTATAAGCGGCGGCGACTGCATTGTCAATGATCCCCCGCATTCAGCTCCCTGATACACACAGCTTCCCAAACTGCATGACTCTGAGCCGAGCGCGCCACAGGATTCATTGTCATCGCCTCTGTAGTCGAAGAGGAGTAGCCTCTGTCCCTTGGCTTTTAGGTTCTCATGCTCGGGCTTGNCGCTAATCTGCCGCATAAGCCAAAGGTGCGTGAGAGAAAGCAAAAGGACAGGTTTCGTGGCAACGTTGGTGGCTTGAATAGCCACGGGACGTGCCAAATCTGTCGCTGCCCAGTGAAGCGACCACGCACAGGGCAGAGGGCCATCAGACGCTACGTCTGTCGNATGTTGANCTCTGAATCTCCAGCTCTCGCATGTCTTAGTGCAGCGGCTAACATGCCGCACAAGNTTACTGCAAGGCTCAGACATCCTGGTGTCATCATTCGACGACTTAATAGCAAATGACGGCTCGTTCTGCTCCATGTCGACTGAGCGCGGGCTACGTGCGCGTCTGCACCTGTGCCATTCAGCTGCCCGCTGCGGTAGCGGCATTCTGTCTTGCCGCATTTCCCTTGAAAGGTTCGATTCTCCACCACAGTGTTGAGCGTAGCTGTCGATTGCGCTGGGGTCTGAGATAGTCTGGGGAATTACGGGATCAGAGCTGCCTTTCAGGGGCGAGCCGAAGGCTGTGGTGCAGGGCCTGCAACAGGCTCCCGCTCCTACCCCTGCACCGGTATGGGGGACCAACGCAGGGTGTTGAATGGGCTCACGCCCCGAGAGCTCTGGGGGGGGAGCCACGGCAGACACATTACACGTCTGCATTTGATGAAACTCGATGTGTGGAAGTAGCGTTCCAGGCGATAAGAGTGTAAATCAAGCGATTGACATAGAAAAGGGTTTCTGAGTTGACGACAACAAAGTGCACGCGAACCAAACCACGGAGCGCGTGCATAGAGCTGAAAAGTACACAGTACCAAAAGCGAGTCGACTCTCCCGAAGGAGATCGCCTCGCTCTAAGGTAGAACACGCACAGCCCTAGAATGATAGCTCTAGAAAGAGAGCTCTAGGTGGTGCGATNGACNAAGCACNCANAGGCANCGAGAGTCTTGCTCGGGTAAAATCAACCAACCCGANGCAAGACATGCAATNCTAGCGCCCAGAANACAGNAGATNNAGCGCTTGNNCTTGCCGGAGTGCTTGGGTCTCCGGTCATGCTTCCGCTGCAGCAATGCTCCTACTCAATGAATTGTAGTACGCGGCTGCCGANAGCAGGTTGATCGAGTACGGTGGCAAGGATCGAGGACAGCTTGTCCTCGATTACATCTTGCCGTGCACAGGTCAGACCCTTTAGTAGTATAGCCCAACTATAAATGGTTGCCCTAAAGCAGCACCAATTCGCTGCAGCATCCGCTGCAGCATACCCACCATTNCAGATTGGCGGNTTGGGAATCGCACCGTCCGACATAATAGTCACNGTAATCCCGAAGACCAGTGACTNGGAAGGTGCTCGAAGATAATGNAGAAATGTATAGGTTCTAGGTACATGCCCTGNGGATAATGTTTAGTTCGCTGCAGCCACCGCTGCAGCATAGCCGCTGCTCTATGAGCTATGCAGATATTTGCAAAGATGAGGTGTATCGTACCGATCCCACGAATACCCAAGGTTAATCCAGGTCGGATAGCTCGCAGAGCCATGATCATGNCATCAAAATAAGATATCGGCTCCGATGACAATAATCTGCCATGTCATCCATTATCCACACTTGGCTTGCTGCAGCCACCGCTGCAGCAATGCAATGCCGGTACAGATCCCTTGACAGCAATAGCCGGCACTCCCTGTGAGGTCAGAGTGCTACTTTCATCTCAAGCATAGCCGAAAGGGGAGTTCTGCCTTTGTGAGATCAGAAATAACCTTGACTGTTTCATGTGTTGTGCCAAGAGTCTAAAAAGAATTCATCCAATTTCAAAATATACTCAGCACCGCTGAACACAACCCCTTCCTCCTGCGGAGCAAGCCCCACGGCTAGAGTGANAGCGCCGAAGGTGCGTAGGGATCCAATACAAAGTCAATACACAGCGCATCGACCAATCAAGTATAGNTAATCGGGGCATCGTTCCCCTAAAATCCTCCTGCATTCCCCAAGAGAAAAGAAAAAAATCGAGATGTCAAAGAAGATACAAAAGAGTTCGTCAGGAAAAAGACAGCATATNAGAGTAGTGTTGTCCTCGTCATCCATAGACTTCAAAATGGCAAGTGGAGTAATAAGCTGAATATATGATTCATGGTAGCCTGTACTTTACTGGCAGTGGAACGCTGTTGAGCAGCTTGTTTAGCCTGCTCTTGAGCTTCTCTGGCTTCAGACCGGTTGCGCGGTGCACGCCGAACACTGGGCCTGTCCCAAACAGTAGCTGGTAAAGTCTTAGGCTCATCATCGTCGTCAGTGAAATCGTCCTCGATAGGCCCAGATACATCAGGCCTTAAAGGAGCCGTCTCAAGTGGCACAGCCACCCGAGCCGGGGCGAGAGGATCACCATTCTCTGAGATGTACTGTGTACGCGCCCGGGCCATACCTTGTTGAATGTCGGCAGAAGCATCAGCTAGAGTAGATTCTGTCTGCCAATCAGGATCACGGTAGCCCTCATAGTGGACTAGATATTCCCATTTGACGCGACCAGTGCGACGTTGCGTTCCCTTCTTCTGAACGACCGGGCGAGCTGCCAGGATCGCGGCAGCAACATAAAAGTCAGAACCATCATCTTGATAGTCATCAGGAAGCTTGCCACCAACTTCAAGAGGATTACCATTGGCCGCCGCGATAGTGGGGGCAATAGGTTCAAATCGACCAGAGAGTGTGGAACCGTCATCTGATATCCACCATGCGGCCGGGATGGGGCGTACACGATCGATGTGTACCTCCTCAAGTATGCTTTCTCCCTCTGGCACCTCTAATAATACCTTGTGACCTTTCAGCGCTTTAACACGGTATTTGCGACTAGTAGCATAGCCATGCTTGCGCAACTGGTGCATCTGCTGATCGCTGCCATGCTTTAGCATTACCCAGGATCCAGGTGTAATGTCAACTTTCGACTGTACATCGACACGGTGGAGGTTAGCACGCTTGACAGCATTATCACGAATGGTGCGCGAAGCATTGCGTACTGCAAGCCAGGCGGCATATAGTCGAGAGCGCAGCGAGTCTACAAACATATCACCAGAAGTTTCTGCTGGCGCGAGCAAGGGGTCTTCCAGTTCAGCAATCGAGGTGGGCACTCTCCCAAATACAGCTTCAAACGGGCTGATACCGGTCACTGTATGCCTGACCGAGTTGAGCGCATTCTGAAGTTGAGGTAGTGCCTTGTCCCACTCCTTATAATAACGCGTATGTTTATGGAGCAGGCGCGAAATGCGAGCAACACCTTGCTCTGCTTGACCGTTGGCGAAAGCGGAGTAGGGTAGGACATGAACACAGCGCAGTCCCACATAGTTCGACATGAGCTCCATGCCCTCGTTGTGAAATTCGGAACCATTGTCGCATACGATGACATGAGGACGCGAGAAAATGGAGAAGACATGGGAAGCAAGTAGTTCAAGAGTTTCATGAGCAGTGAGGGTCTTTGCAGGAATGTACAGAGTGAAGCGAGTGAGAGCGCAGACCACCACTAAGATGTATCTGTACCCACCAGACGGAGATATACGGGGTGCGTGCTTGTAGTCGATGCAAAGGGTGTGAAAAGGAAATGGTGGATCATCACGTGAATGGTACCGGGTCTTGACTCCTCCAAATAAGCGACGTGCGTTACAAGGTTCACAGGCAGAAACGAAAAGATCACAGTCACGTGAAATGTTATCCCAGTAATAGTGCTTTGTCAGGACATCAAGTAAGCGCGAAGCATCACGATGACCACTGCTCGGCGGCTCCGGCAGAACATGATAAGCTCGCAGTAAAGCATATCGTTGTTGAACAGGTACGAACAGGCGAGGACCTTGAGACGTATTGCAATATAGACGCTCGTCTAAGCCAATCGAGTACTTAGCATGCGCGTGTGCGCGCGCAGCAACAAGTGAGTCTCTGGGCGTTGGACGCGATTCGGTTGCATCATTGCTCAGGGCCGTGCTAGGTTCATTTCGTTCAAGCAACTTGAATAGTTTTACTGCTTGCGGATCAGCACTTTGAGAAGCACGAGTAATGTTCCACGGACTTGACGAGTTTCTTGTGGTGGCCGGCAAATCTTGATCCAGTGATGGAGGTTGAATAGATGAAGTGGCGAGGCTACGCAGACGTCGCTGATGTCGAGATTGACGACCAGCTTCAGACGCTCCGCTTAAGCAGCTATCGCACGTCTTTTCAATTCCGTCTAGACCAAATTGATCTACAGGCTGATGCATAAAAAGCTCGTTAGTGGCCATGTTGACATTTGGAGTAGTCAGACCATGTTCACACATGGAAGCGATTCTCTCTCTAGCTCCAGGCAGCAGCTGCATATCGCGCGGTGTCCACCGAGGAACAGCGGCATTGACTTGCAACCATGCTGATACTAGCTGGCCAGCGAGATATCGTCCATACGGTAACGGAAGTGCTAGGCGAAGATCCTGGTAGTCGAATTCGCCTGGTCTGAAACCCATGGCTTCGTGTAGTTCCGATAGCGTACCACGATGAGCCTGCATACTGCTATAAGCTCCATACATGTTGGGATTCGCATCCGTACTCCATGGCTGAGATTTGCGCGTGATTCCTCGTGGTCCCAATAATTTCCCATGGTGATTACAAGGGGGTACGTCAAGGAGTTCGGCATTGCTCAGGAAACGACGGTGCCGGAACACACGCATGCCAAACATCGTGCCACAAAGTTCCGAACTGTACCACTCACTAGATATAGCGAGCTTGGACTCGGGTACATTTTCAACGCATACAGGGATGGTGATGCCAGTGCGATCGAAATACTGAGTGATAAATTTTTCCAGTCGAGTGAGGAAGTAAGGCATAGTAGACGAACTGCTGATGTCAGGAGCGCCACCCGTTCGGCGTAGTCGAGTGTGGTGCACACACGGAGGACTGCAAAGAATTATGTCAGGTGGAGGAGCTCCATCTAGTCCATCCAACCAGGCTTCCCATATGGCATCATCCATCAAGTCGACGCAATGATAATGCATGTCTGGTAGATCTACTAATTGTGCAGAACCATCCTCGGCTATTCCAATATTCAGCTTTCCGAATTTAGGAGGTCGAGGTCGATGGTCGAATGCGTGCACTTCGAGCTGTGCCTGATTAAGGCCCCGAGATGTACCTCCGCCACCACCGCATAGGTCGTATGCCACAGGCTTGCGTCCATATGTAGTGGTGAATATCTCGACATAGGCTTCCCAGTGCGAGAATATAGCAGATGCCTTAGCTCTCTCATCATCGAATTCTTGCTGTTCAGCGCGTATACGCTGAGTAAATGCCAATATGGCCGCATCAGCTAGATGTGGACTGTTCAGCCTGCTCTGAACCTGGGACTCGAATAGTTTGGACAAACCAGGCTGTTCGGAAGTACTTCGGCCCAGAGGAAAACATAAGGCGGCGGCTTGCGACATAGAACACAAACTGCGAGGAGCTTCGACTGATGGAAGAGGCTCATCGCTCTGTAAACTCGCTAGTAATAACGAGCGGGGCTGACTCTCCGCCCAGGCACAGGCATCTTGTGCCGTAAGCAGATCCATTTCCGCTTCGGCAGCCCAGATCTCATCAATGACCTTCTGAAACTTTGGCTCCATGAGTTTGAGGCTCACTCCGTCCAAGCACACAGAAGCGACTTTATCGAAGAGGTCGTCAGGTATCGGGCCACGTTCAACCGGGGGGTTGTTGCGAGTCAGCATATCAGCAGTTGCGTTTAGGCTTCCCTGCCTGTATGCGATCCTGAGAAATGGAAGATAAGTGCCTAGCTCAATGCCCCAGCGTTGTAGCTTAGCTGGCCTTGGCACCTTGTGATTGGAAATGATACTGGCGGCGACCGTATTATCCGTGTAGACTGTCGTTGGCCGGCCTGCGATAAGTCGGTGCCAGTGGCTGCAAGCCATAAGAATAGCACCAGCCTCCTTGTCGAATATTGCCCATCGACGCTGCGTGTCATCGAAGCTTTTGGAGAAGTAGCCTAAGCAAACAAGGCGATAACCCTTTTCTTTCATCTTCCGCCACTGTTGCAGAAATGAATCTTTAGAGTCGGGCATTGTTATGCTACTATCATACTGCTTAGCCAGCTCCCACTCGTCAGTGTCAATGGTATCATTCGGCTCGAATTCGACGTTAACCGCACGCCCACGACGTTGCCATTGGTATAATGCTGCGCCCGCGGCAACATCTGATGCATCAGTCAGCATAGCCATGTGAGCATCTGGATCGGATAAATCTGGATGCGACAATAAACAGTCCTCGGTGATCGAATGACATACTTGGCGGTAGGCGGCAGCACACTCAGGCGTCCATAGTTTACTTCTCTGATCGTCTGGTAAATGTCCCCATTTCTCAGGTACATCTTTGCGCAATAGGCGATAAAGTGGATCACACTTATGCCCAATACGGTGGATAAACCGACGATAGAAGTTAACCATTCCGAGCCATCGGAGCACTTCCTTTTTACTGCCTAACGCAGATCCCATCGACTCTTGAATAGCTCTCACCTTATCAGGGTGAGGCTTCAGGCCTTCGGGTGTCACTAGATACCCAAGTACCTCGAGTGAATCTCTCAATATATGAGCCTTCGAAGCCTTAAGAGTCATGCCAGCAGCTATTAGTCTCTCGAAGACCATTCCTAAGAGGTCGATATGAGCTTTGGGACCTAGATGTCTCCAAGCACCTCCAGATCTGGTAGTGAGGTCATCCAGCCAGGGAACCACTGCACCTCGTCCTAGACTTCCTCGATGAAGATCAATAGGTCCTTCACTAGGCTCACATGCAATCTTCTCATCGTAACCAAGATCCACCGGGTTCATGTCACGGATCGTATCCATCATAGCTCGAGAATACGTAGCTGGCATCCTTTGCAGCCCATACGGGGCAACGTTCCAAATGAACGACGTGCCGCCGCAGCCTACTGGAAGGACGAAGCAGGTCTTGTGCTTGTCATCGGGGTGGAGGCGGAACTGGTAGAAACCGCCAGCTGCGTCCATCAACGACACGTAGGGATTCCCACCGAATCCTGATAAGACTTCCTGTTGATCTCCGAGGAGACCGACATCGACCAGACTGGCGGCGTTTAGCTTCCTAAGGTCGCAAGCAGTCTTCACCTTGATGGCTGCGCCTGTGGCATCCTTAGCTGTGTCCTTTTTCACAATACAGATAACAGGCGACGCCCAATCACTGTGGCCCGGCTCTATCAGGCCTGCACGAACCAGACTCTGGATCTCCGATCGTACTGCTTCCTCATATTTGGCTGGAATGGGATAAGGTTTCTGTGCTATCGGCGCCGAGTCACCAGTCGGAATCCTCACCAACGAAGAGCGTATGTGAGCTGGGCGAGGTACCTTTGCATCTCGCGTCCATACCAATTCGTTTTGGATACAGGTGTCCACCAAATGCTGGTACACCTCTTCATATCCGGTAGATGATAACAACGGTTTCCCTTCGCGACCTAAATCCCTACAAAGTGAGAAATCGAGACCGAGATCCTTCAGATGGCCTTCAGTAGTAGCTGGCCCAGAATCCTGGAATGAGGCTTTCCGATACGCTTCCGTATCACTGATAGAAGGTGTCCAAGTGGCAACCTCATCGATTCGGCTGGCACCACGCAGTACGTCATCTGGATCGAGTTCAGCATCACCTTCTGCGGCCGATGGAGAGTCTGATGGTTGTGATAGGTATAATGCGTTCGACAGCATGACCATGTTGCTTGCCATATCAGTCGGTGGTGGTGAGGCATTACTCTCTCTCAGCCGCTCGTAGTGGTCCATATCTAACTGGAAACTCTCACAGTCGACTCCCGCCCAAGCTCGCACTGAGGCAAAGGGAGTACCACTACAAAGCATGGTTGGTTGGCTTCCCGAGTTGTGAAGCTTCACCATCTGGATATTATACCGCGATTGCGCAATTATCCAATCAAACGTCTCGAGCTCAGGTAAGACGGCTAGGAATTCAGCTGTAGGTTCCAATTCTATGGCGATATTAGGACCTTTGAAGCCTTCGTCGACTTTTACCGCAACTGACACCGTTTCTCCCGGCGCTAGTAGTGTATCTCTGGCGATTGTGGCGAATGATTTGTATTTCGAACGTTTATCCTTAACTTGCTTTTCTCGAGGTTGTCGAGGAGAACTAACAAGTGTCGAGTATATCTCTGGACGATTCATGAACATAGAACATATCTGCGCAGCACTATTCGATGATAGCTCCTCTGGTCTTACCACGAGACGAACGGGTCCTGGCAATTCCTTTGTTCTTTGTCCTGATTCATCAATTCGGGTACGTTCGGCGCACACAGTTTCAGTGTGAAACAGTTCAACTTCGTATAAGCCGGAGCTGCGTACTTGCACCACCCTGCCAACTGCGTTTGGATGAGTCGCATGTGTCGGAGGTAGTTGGACAACGTCTCCAACGGCAAACTCTTCGAGTTGACAGCTCTTGCTACCCCTTCCCGATGTTTCACCACACTCGAGGCTCGCTATCTCGTTACTACCCCTTCCTGCTTCGTCACATGAGTGGGTAGTGAGATAGCTAAGCAGAGTAGCAGTCGTACTCGTCAAATCGCGAGCACTATCAATAGACCGTCGTTGAGGAGACAGCGTGGAACTGAAGTTCGCGAGTTTACTCGTAGAGACAGCAATGATCGTCTTGTCCGCGTCGATGATGTCCTTGAACTCTTTACTCGTCACAGGCACTGTCCATACATGAGTGAAAGCCTGATCTTGTCGATCTAGAAGTGCAGTTTCAGGTGTAGTTGAGTCAATCAGCACGGTTGCTCGAGCAACTACTTTAGAAGGCCAGCTCGAAGAAGTTATTGAAGTGAGAGCAGTACTGAAACTCTCGTGCACACCAAGCCTGCAACTGGGTAAACGAAACGAGTCTGCGTGTTGTGTTGCAATCACGTTGCCTTGATGCAAAAATGCCACTTGGATCTCCGTAGTAGCAGTGGGTGAAGATGTACTGACCTCTGAACCTGCAGTAGCTACGTTGCTGACTTCAGAGTCTGTACCTCCGACGCCACAACTGAATGTGGGTTTCCCAAATGAACCTTGCTTAGCGTTGCGATACCTACCCCCTCCAGAAACATCACATAAGTCAGTGGAGGCGGCGGACTCGGAGCAATCAGACTCAGAGCGCGCGGCTGAAAATAGTTCCGGATGACCAAGGTCACGAAGAGCGTCAAGGCGGCGGGCGTCGTCCCAGCGATCATGAATGCTGCGTCGCGGTCGGCGCGTATGTAGGGAAGCAGAAGCTGTGGCATCGGCAAGGGTAAAGTAAAGATGCGCTGCCTCAGCGTCCATATCTTGCAAGGCGACCACGTCAATGCTAGAGGGTGGGTGGGAATGGGCATCATCAATCGACCCTGGACTCAATGTAGAACTAATCTGTACAGCGGTTTCAGGCGGAGCGAATAGGTCCTCGCCCACCGGCTTGTACAGGAGTCCGGCCGCATTATGGATAACCAAACCATTTGCACGAAGTGTATTGGTACCAAGTAGCATCGGTACAGCCATTTTGTCAAACACATAGGCTGTGGTGTTAAGCCTCATGGAACCAACACAAACAAGAAGAGTAACACTGCCTAATACACGTAAGCGATCACCTGTCACGCCATGAAATGACATGGTTGTTGGGGTCAAAACCTCGTCAAGGGATTTTCCGTTCAACAATCGTTCCACAAGATCACGCCTAATCGCAGTCCACGCAGCACCTGAGTCTACGACAACACGCAGAAGCATCATGTAAACTTCGACGTCGTCTTCTGAGGGTAGACCGAAGCCAAGCTCTGCCGTCGTAGCGCGTGATGGTATAGCGCTGGGTAAATAATGAACTTCATTGATAATGCGAGTTGTGCTAAGGTCTTCACTTGGGCATAACACGTCCCAGGCACGGTTAGCACGGTCGTATCCAATAGCGGAAACGATGTCATTACACGAGCGCTCGATGGGTAAAGTAGGACGTGTGCAACCAGAGACGTCGTCATGGATCTGACAGTCCACAGATGTGCAGTGCGGGTTGTGAAGATATGCATTGGCAGCTGCGAGCTCTTGATGATAAAGAGCATAAAAGCGAGATACGTCATGATTAATCTCAGCGTCTTTGTCAAGATGGTGCGTACTCATTGCACCGGTTCGACGGTCAAGATATGCTTGCCGACGAGTAGATACAGGTTCTTGCTCAGCAAGGTACTGAGCAACACTCTGTGGACGCGATGTCCAGCGTCCAGTACTTTCTTCATGAGATACAGCAAGTTCATATGTATGTAAGAGTTGCTCGCATGCGGTCCGGTAATCAAAATGCTCAGACCACTCGTTAGCAGGTGAAATAGGGCAGGTAATCCAGGAATCTGCCAGTAATACTTGAGGCTGATCAACAGGTAGTGAGTTGTAATCGATCAGTTCAAAAGGACGGAAAGTAGGTAAGTTCATCATACTGAGACGAGAACATCGAATTGCTTTAGCAAGCAGGCTTTCTTGACCAGGATGGTCGACTTTCTTCAAAGTGGGTGACACGGTGACTGTACTTTCTTCGTACGCTTTCTTCTCAGTGCTGTGTCGAGGGTTGCGCAAAATACCATGCAACGTAGTAAGTTTGATCTGGCAGTAGTCGTCGAAATGCACTCTTTTGGAGTGCGTCCTTGTAAGTGCCTCGGGCAACGTGCAGACAGCTAAGTCTGATTTATTACCATCACGAGGACTTGGGCAATCGTCCAAACACGAGCCTATGAATTCGCATGAACTCGGTGGCTCGGTTCGCGACATCGCGGGTGATGCATCGATATCCCTAAATCCTTCAGACTCGCTCGCCACAACCTCGACGGACTGGGTTAGAAGAGGGCGCGGCGAGCCGGGCTGTCATTGAGGGGTAAGCAACA
>NHEP01000261.1 GCA_002171515.1 bacterium TMED88
TTCATTATCAGGCGACTGCTTCAAAATACTGGCAGAAGGGATTACTGGGAGATTCGGAAAGGGCGTTGCGTGAGCACCATGACATGTTACGTGACTTGACTCCAGAATTGAATTAAAGTGCCTTTTCTTGATTGATTATTCTCTTACAATAATGCCCGCTAAAGTGCAGCAAGTGCACGGGTGATTCGTTATGGTGCAGTTCCTGGCTGCCTGCTTATCTGTTAATCAGCTGTACGTTATTGTTGAATCATTCTTGGAATAATGTTGGTTTCGGGAGTGCTCATGATAACCAGTCCAATCATGACGAGGCCTAGCCCAATTGCCATTTTCCAATTAAAGGACTCTTTGTAAATCAAAACACCAAGCAGTGAAACGATGGCCATTCCCAGTCCTGACCATATGCCATAGGCAATGGCGAGTGGGATTCGGTTGAGTGCCTGACCCATTAAAAGGAAGTTTAGGCCGTATCCTGCAAATGCACCGGCTGCAAGTAAAGGACGAGTTAGGCCATTAGACCCCTTAAGGGAAGTGGTTCCGATGTTTTCGGAGATGATGGCCAAGAGAAGAATGAGATATCCAAACCACATTAGACCGACTCTCCTTGCGCAGAGTTTAGAACAAGAATGCCCGCTGCGATCACTGTAAGACCGATTACTATAGATACGCTAAGTGTCTCTTTAAATATAACGACTCCTATTACTGATGAAGTGATCATTCCGAGGCCTACCCAAAGCGCATAGGCGAAACCCATAGGCAGGATACGCATGCATCTTCCAAAAAATATTAGCGAAAAGACATAACCAATAACAGCTAAGACCGTTGGCCCAAGCAATGTAAATCCGTCTGATGCTTTCATTGCTGAAGTTCCTACTTGCTCAGAAGCGATCGCTAGCAAGAGCTCAAATAGTGCAGCACGTCTTTTTAAAGTTATCGGACGTGAATCAGTAATTGACAATTAAAAGATTGAGATGAGGTATTCATTCTAGCATTCTGTCAATCGGGCCAGTTAAATGCACCCTTTTGTGTGATGATCAATTGTTTTATCACCTATTAATTTTCCGTCAAGTATTGAAATGTTCATGCCATGAGCAATCGATGACTCATTTGCTAATGAGGCTCAGCCCAGGTCAAAGGTATTGATGAATGAGCGGTATAAATCTAATGGGGCGATGTGGATTGCCGGATTGATCGCAGGAAACTGTTCAAAAAGGAGAGTAGTAATCGGTTGCAGCGGAGGACCTTTAGTGTTGATCAAAGACTGAGTCGCTGTATAAGTCACTAAGCACTCAACTTATTTCTGAATTCAGTTTATCTGTATCTCTATAACGGCACTAAAGTGTGGGTCGTGCATGCTCTTAGATCCTACGAAAATAAGTTCGCCAGCTCTTTTGGGTTTTACAGTGTCGCTAGTTTTGAGAGGTCTTAAGTGACTTCCCCGCTTCGGCGGATCTGAGGACATTCGAACCAATCCGAACACCTCGTTTCGCCTAACAGGCGGGGTGATTTTTGATGAGCTCAAAATTTGTTTCCGTTGGCATTGGTTCAACTGATTGCCAGACGGATTGGCCGCCTTCAGGAGCGCATCCAGAAACGGCGCCTCCAAGACGAGTCGAAGCTCACCGATCGCCAAAAGCAGCAGCTCTTTGAAGCTCGTCGCAATTGGGCGCTGAGCATTGACGACCAGTGTCTTGCGTTGCTCAAGTCTGGCCAAGGCTGTCTAGAGAGCGCTCAGACTTTTGATGCTGGAAAGTCTTGCCGGGTAAACCAGCAAAAGTCGCGCCGACTGCTCCTTGAACAGAGTCTTCAGGTCATGAATATCGAAAGGCAGCGTTTAGGGCTTTCGCCTCTGCGTTTCGTTTCGCCATTTGTTTTTTAGTGAATTCACAACCTGCACCGGATGGCATCGGTACATTCGAAAGCTAATTGGATTGGACGACCTGGTCCGTCACTGAAGATGTTGCTCTGGATGTCATGTGTTCCAAGCGAAAGCGTGCATTTCTCAAAACACCACTGCCAAGCTTGCTGCGGATTCTCGAAAACAATGCTCGTGACCTACTTCTGAGATCCACTTGGATTAGCTCACGAGCGGTTCGCTGCTCGTGAGTTTTTCACCGTGTTGGCAACAGGCTCGTTCAACCATTGATCACGAATAGGTTTTAACGACTTCAATCTGAGGTACGACTTTCTGAATTGTTCCGAGTTGCCTTTAGCCACGCCTCGTTGTCCAAAAAGGCAGTGACGACTCAGGGACCAGAACCTACAATCCACTGCAATCAATGGTTGTTTAGTGGCATCAGTGGCCACGAATGCCAGCGTTGATCCTCAGGTTGGATGTTGGACCTTGCAGCGGCGCGTTTAAGCAGGCCAGGACCAAGTGGTGCAGCACAGCATATGGATCCATAAAAATCGTATGTGCAGAGCCCTCACCGCCTCAGGTATTTTCACTGGTTTTTGCTTCATCGCCATCGCTGCTACCAACAGAACAGACTCAAATCACAGCACCATGACACCGGTCAATCGGCGGATGTGCATGCCATGTTTGGCGCATCAAGAGCTTGACCGATGGTGAAGCAAAACCGCACCCCACCAATACCGGCATCAACAGGGAAAGAGCCAACCATCAATAAGATCGCTCTTGAAGAACACTTCTCCATCAGAGAGCTTCTCCCCACATCAGAGGCGTTGGAGTTTTTCGACCCACAGGTGCTGGACGTGATTGAACCGTTGCTGCCTGAACTGGCTGAAACGCGACTAGCCAATATGGACAATGCCGGGATCGAGATCGCCGTGTTGTCACAGACTGCACCGGGAATTCAAGCGATTTCCGATTCGTCCGAAGCCTCGACCATGGCCAGACATGCCAACGATGCTCTTCACACTTCAATAGAGCTGCAACCCCAGCGTTTTAGAGGCTTTGCGGCGCTGAATTTGCAAGATATCGATGCCGCGTGCGCGGAGCTGAAGCGATGCGTGAACGAGCTGGGTTTCGTTGGAGCTCTGGTCAACGGCTGCACACAAGGGGAATACCTCGACAATCCCAGATTGGATCCGCTGTGGTTGACACTCGAGCAGCTTGATGTCCCCCTTTATCTCCATCCGGGACTTCCCACCAACCAACCCGCTTCGATGGTGAAGGAACTCGATGGTGCCACTTGGGGCTGGTCATTTGACACAGCTACCCATGCGTTGCGCCTGATTGTGAAAGGCGTTTTCGAAAAACATCCCAACGCCAACGTGATCCTCGGACATATGGGGGAGAACCTGCCCTTCTATCTCTGGCGACTAGACAGTCGTTATTCGTCGACTCGCTATCGCAACGACATCGGCACCACACCCAGCGCCGTATTCCGACAAAATTTCTTCATCACCACCTCAGGCGTCTGTGATGACGCTGCACTGCAGTGCTCGATCGCTACTCTCGGCCCGGAACGAATCATGTTTTCCACGGATTACCCCTACGAAGACATCGAACTCGCAGGTCGTTGGATTGATCAGGCAACGATCGATCCACTCGCGAAGACCATGATCAGCAGAGACACAGCACGGACACTGCTTCGCCTGAACTGACATCCTCAACCGTGCCGGCCTCGACATGGAAGTGATGCACGAGCGCCATGCTCATTGCTTCCCCCTTGGCCCGGCTGCTGCTGAGTCCATACCTGTGGCTCTTCAGGCACCCGGTATCGGTTGATCTGCAATCCAACTTCGCTTCAGATCAACTGAACCAGAAAGCTCTCTCTTTTCGGTAGGAGCTTTTTTTACCTGTTTTGATGTGAGAGAGCTCATAACGGGGGCGCCATTGCCATCTGACGTCTAATGACGATGACGTATGAGCTTTCGTGTTTAGTGAGTATTGCTGTGTCGTGCATATTGAATCTGAAGTTTATTAATCCTGGTTATGTTCGGTTTGGCCTCTTCTTCATCTTCCAACCGGCCTACTCTCTCCTTCATTGACCTAATGACTCACAAACAGAGGGCGCAAGACGAAGTCGGGCCACTGGGAGTTGCCCACCAACAAACCCAGTTGCACACAATCCTAGGGACAACTGGGGGACAAACCCTTCAGATCAGTTCCAATGACTGAAAGTTAGGTGGCAAAATAGGCCACGAAGGCCAGCGTTGCTCCTCCGCGGAGATGCACTCAGTCGCACCCAGATCGCCTGGCATTATTCAAATTGACTGTTCCTGAGTCTCTGGTTGTGCCCGTAGGCAAAACCTCGTGCAGATTTTTTTGGAAAAAATCAGGAATGAAGAAACACTCATATCTCTTGATCTACAAATGAAAGTCCACTGGCGATCTTTTTAACAGCGCACGGTTCAAGCGACTTTCCCAGTATCTCCGGGTGATCCGCCAATCGATTCAGACTTTAGTTGCAACGCATACCGTGTCGTCATGTAAGAACCTTGGTGGCCTGACGCGCAGAAACCAGCCCCGCCTCGATAGCGCCCTCGTAGTAGCCGGGCCAACGCGTGGACTGCTCGGTGCCAGCCCAGAACACTTTCCCGAATGCGTCTTGCCAGCACGAACCAAAGGCTGTCCAGGCTCCAGGTGATCGGGTCAGGCCATAGCCACCCGTCTGCCATGGATCCTCGGTCCAGCGCTTAATCACCAATTCCAGGGGCTTGGCAGCCTGCGGCCCCCATAACGACACCAGATCCTGAAGAATCAGCTCACGTTGGCGCTGATCACTGAGCTGGCTGAATGTGCCAACCCGATTTCCAGAGACAAAACTGGCGATGATCCCTGGCTGCCCAGAGGGGGGACACGCGTCAGCGGTCTGCTCCAAAACCGATAAATTGCCGGACCCTGCGGCACAGAACCCCTGTTGTCTCCAAAACGCCGTGGGATAAACAGCCAATACCTTCCACTTGGAGGGCATCGGCGTGCGCTGCATCAGCTGCACAAAGCGCGCTGGAAGGGGGGGATCAAATTGAATGTTCAACCGCAACACCGGAGGAACAGCCACCACGGCCGCTTGAGCCCTCACGGTTTGGCAATCTCCGTAGACAATCAAGACTCCATCTTCGTTTTGAGCGATCGTTGCGACCGGTGAATTCAGCAACACATCGGGGCCCAACTCAGCGGCCAGCCTCTTGGCAACCTCTCCTGCGCCATCAAACAACAACCACTCTTCTGGAGTCTCCTGGGGAGGGGCGACCGCCAGTGTCCAAGCGAGATGCAACATGGACGCTTCATAGGGCTCAAACACCTGAGCGCCACCACCGCGACAGATCCAGCCGAACATCCATTGCGCCAGGGGAGAGGCCCTACGCTCCGCCAGCCATTGAGACACCGGGGTTGCATCTAACTCCTCAGCATTGGGAGAAGTCCAAGGTTGATCTGCTGAAATCGTGCTCGCAATGTCAAATAACTCCTTCCAGAGCTTCAGTGCAGCTTCCTTTTCTGAGATCGGCAAATCGATGTCATCAGGGTTGGAGAAACCAATGGCTCGGTTGAAATTGGCAAACAACTCAGTCGTGTGTGCCTTGCCATTCCAAAGAAAAATCCCCTTCCCGTCGTAATAAGAGGGGTAGCGCTTCAAGCCCAGTTCATCGGTGAGAGCTCGGAAGCGATGATGGGTTTTGCCACCCCATTGCCCACCAAGATCAATCACGCCGTTGCCGGCAACACGCTGATTCACCATGCGCCCACCGATGTGATCTTTAGCCTCTAAGAGGCGAACACGATGGCCTTGGCGTTTCAACTCCCGAGTAGCAGTCAAGCCAGATAGCCCGGCGCCAATCACAACAACGTCTACAAAGCTGGAGCTGTCGGTGCTTGATGGTCTCCCATTCAGACCGACCGCCGTGAGGTCAGCCAACACCTCGCCGGACGACAGGAGGGATCGACGAGATAGATCCATGGGACAAGGGCCGAGTCATCCCGCCAAACTTAAACATGGCGATTGATGTCGTCCGTCATATATCCGGAAAAAGGTCAGATCGTTAGTCATCTATACAGATCACATTTGGAGAAAATCAAAGTCAAAAAAAGCAACACTATTGAAAAGGATCGTGAAAAATCGGTGCATCTATTAATGAAGTGGCTATAGATGGAATTAAAGGCATTATGAACATGCAGAACTGCTACGAGGTCGTTGTGGTCGGAGGAGGAACGACAGGCGCCGCAGCGTGCTATCACCTCAGCCAAGCCGGCATTAAAAACATCCTTTGCCTTGATATGGGACGGGCGGGCGAAGGCCAAACGCAGACAAGACAAGTAGACGATCAAACTCCGTTGACCGGTCGTGACGAAAAATATTTTGTTCCACACTTCAGTGGCTCTCGTGTGTTTGAAGGAGCAGAGAAGGGGCCAAGAACGATCAAAATGATCGTTACTCTTCCGCCGTATGAAATGTTGGATGGATTTGCAGATTTATTTGGATGGGAAGGTGTCAAAACTTATCTGGACCTTGCTCAACATGGTCTGCAATTGCAGCTTGAACTTGCCAATCAAATACTTCCAGATCCAGAACAACAGGTTAAAAAAAGTGGTTCATTGATGGTATGCGAGGAAGAGCGCGCTTCTCGGCTCAAGCAAGAATATGAGTTTCTACAAAAACTAGATTGCCCTTGTGAATGGTGGGATACAGAACGAGTGGTCAATGCCCAGGGGGCTGCAGCAGGTTACGTCGCAGGAATTTGGTTTCCTCAGGATGCCCGAATTGATTCCGTCACCTATGCCAAATCACTTTTAGCTGCAGCAACCAAGAATGGTTCGGTCACGCTCAGGGAAGAGTGCTCACCTGTTGTTGATATTCAGAATGACAACTCAGGTCGTTATGCAGAAATCCGACTAGCCGATGGTGAATTAATTGAAGCCAATCAAGTAATCGTCGCGACAGGAGGGATGTTTATAGACAAATCATTGGCAGGTATGCTCACACCTCGGTACAGCTATCTTGCAGCACTGCCACATAATGATCCAGGCCCGTGGGGCGGAATGGAAGCACCTGATTCAGCCAATTTCTTTACCTTAGGTTTTTCTCACGACTGGTGTGTCGAAAGCAATTTTGTTCGCATTAGTGGAGAAGATCACTACAGCGGATTAAAAAGTCCCCGTGCAAAACAGCGTTGCGGACGATTGGCACAATGGGGGTGGACCAAGTACCCCTATTTAGAGTTTGGTTCAGATTACCCAGCAACATATGGAATTTATTCAGAAACACCTGATTTCATGCCCCTCGTCGGCAAAACGGAATCCAAAAGCCGTATTTGTTACATGGTGGGTTGTAATGCCTGGGGGCAGGCATCCCTTTCTGCGGCAGCTGAATTAGCAGCACCGTTGCTTGGCTATAGAGAAATGACTGAAAGTGAACAACGCACAGCGGATCTTTTTTCGATTCGTCGATTTTCTGCGCGCTCAACAAGCACAATCACTCAATAGCAGCATCAAAACCAAATACGACAACGCAAAAAAGCTAATAGTGCGGCCTTAACGATTTGGTGGTCGCGCCATCAAAACATAGCTATAGAGAGAATGTAAAAGTTGAGTTCGGTTTCGATGCCACTCTTCCGACGTGACCTCATTGCCGGTGCAGCTGGGATTGAAGGCCTCGGATACCAAACAAGTAGTCGAGCGACCTCTGCAACGCAGCAAGCGGATGTAGCGATTGTGGGAGCAGGCCTATCTGGTTTGGTAGCAGCAAGAGAATTACGCCGTAAAGGATTAAGTGTTCATATTCTTGAAGCCAGGAACAGAACAGGCGGACGAATGATTCGCCGAAAAACTAAAACCGGAGCCGTCATCGATCTGGGTGGGCAATGGGGAGGAGCAACCCACCATCGTTTTCAATCATTAGTTGAAGAACTTGGTATCAAGACCTTTCCCTGTTACTACGACGGTAAGGGAGTGCTCATTTGGGATGGAGAGCGTGTTGAGGCCAATTTGGCGAATAAGCCTTCCAACAGTGTGCTTCTGTTTGATGACAAGCAGATCAATCAACCTGTAGAGGACATTGCCAAAGCAAAGGCAGCAATGAAAGCCTTTCGAGCTCTTGCAGATTCTATTGATCCAGCCAAACCGTGGAATGCTCCAAATGCAAAGGAGCTCGACAGAACTTCAATTCGTGCCTGGTGCGAGCAGAACAGTCAATCGCGTCTCAGTGACTTCGAACTTGAATGGCTTTCTGTGGTGGGAGGTTCTGGTGGTTTTGATCCATGGGATGCCTCCATCCTTCACCTGGCCTGGACGCAATCAGTCGCACCTCAAGATGAAGGACCGGAATCCTGGCTAGTTCAAGGAGCCGCTGGACAAGTCGCTGAATGTCTTACAACAGAGCTCAATTCAGTCATCAGTCTTAGTGCTGCAGTTCACAAAATAAGCCAAAGCGAAAATGGCGTAATTGTGAACTACGGCGATGAAAAAAGCCTTGAAGCAAAAACAGCCATTGTGGCTATTCCACCCCCATTAAGACAACGAATTACATTCTCACCGGAATTACCCTCAGAAACACGGTCCTTCCTTCAGCGCAGCCCTATGGGGTCGATGATCAAGGTATTTGCAATCTACAAAACTGCATTCTGGCGTCACAAAAATCTCAACGGATTTGCTGTTGGCAATTTGAAGACGCTAGAGCTCACCGCCGACAGCTCCTTACCCAGTGGGACTCCAGGTATCCTTGCCAGTTTTGTGACTTCAAGTACAGCAGTTGCATTTCAGCAGTTCTCTGATGCCGAAAAAAGAAAGGCAATTCTTGATGACCTGATTGCCTACTGGGGACCTGAAGCAGGGAGACCAGAAGAACTTCTTTGGGAAAACTGGAATGCGGAGTTCTGGTCAACTGGAGCATTCACAAGCTTTGTAACTCCAGGTGCTTGGACAACATACGGACAGAGATGGCAAGAATCCCATGGGCGAATCCATTGGGCAGGAACTGAAGCTTCAACGCGCTGGCCTGGATACTTCGAGGGAGCGATTGAAGCTGGGCTTCAAGCAGCCAAGAAAGCGATGAAACATTCTTGACCAATTCAGATATTTTATGCATTCAATATTAGCTAAGCAAATGAAAATATTGTCAAAGCCACCAATCAAAGAGGCGAATCATTCGTCAGAGACATGAACGAAGACGCCGGTGGATTTTTTTCATTGGCGTAGAAGATCTCGACGTCGGCAGTCAATCAGCTGGGCGTTGGCAATCAACTGATGCCACTCAGCCATGGCTGCCAATAGAACAGCTTGATCAGGGTGATGACTAGCCGCACGCTGGCAGAGCAGGCCAAAACTTTCGCCTGGCAAGGGCAACACACTGAAGCGCGCTAGCAAACGCAGCGACTGATCAAGCGGATGACGCCCAGCTGAGGTGTTGCGCACCATCACCCAACCCAGCCCCAAAGCCACCATGGAGGCCAACAGCACCGAAAGTCTGAGCCATTGCCGCTGGATCGGTGCCACCAGGATGACTCAGGCATTGAAATCACATCTGGCTGCAGTTGCTGAGAGAGGGGAGCCTCAGCAGTGGTGTCGATCCAACGCGTGGGATCGACACGTTGCCAGCCGCTGCCGTCGAGCACACTTCAACCCAGGCATGGGCATCGCTTTGCCTGAGCTCGAGGTCATCCACACCTCCGAGCGGCTTCACCCGTTGGCCGCCTCGATAGCCTTTGACGACTCGCGTCGACACATCCGCAGAACGCAACAACGCGGTCAGTGCACTGGCGTAATGACCGCATAAGCCACCTGGCGATCGCATGACCAACGGATCGATTCAGTGGAATCAAAAAGATCTCCTTGTGCTGAAACACCTCCATCAACAAGATGGTGTCATCCATGTGCCTGGATTAGTCCCAACTGAAGGCATGCCTCAACTGATGAAGTGGGTTGAGGAAATCGCCGGGTCAACAACGATGGGAAACCATTACTTCGAACGTACGGCGAAAGGGCGCGTCATGGCCAGAACGGACGATTTTGCCAAGCATCATCAACCTTGGCATGACTTTCTGACCAAAGGAATCGTTCCCGAACTTCTGGAGGTTCTGTTCGATGACGCACCGCTTCTCTTCAAAGAAAAGATCAACTACAAACATCCGTTTGGATCAGTGCACATCACGATGCTGTTGGCATTGGCTGCTCCACAAGGGACGTTGCGATTTGGGAGAACGTCCATGGCTGCCGTCCACAGTCCTCAACCTCCCAACGTCAGCAACAAGGAGACCGCTAGTTAATGGGGAGGCATCGGAATGAACAGCGGTGGCTCCCCAGGAAAAGTGTTCTGGGCCAGTTTTTCTGCATCCGGGCAGATTGGCTGCAGATACACGAAGAAAGAGTCGCGTCTCTCCACCGGATTCTCTTCAGGATCAGGGCCATCGGCGATGGCATAGGTGACGTCGACCCGAACATGCAGGTAACCCGGAACCAATTCGGTGAAGTTCGACGGGAGCTCGCGCAGTTCAAACTGCAGGGTTGCAGGGTGTCGCAGCTGCAACACTCCACGACTGCCTTCACTCCAGGTGGCCGCAAAAGGATTCCAGCGACTCCCCTGCTGGACGTAGATCTGCACGTCTAAGGGCAACAGGTAGAGCGACTGCAGAGCATCAAGGTTCTCCACCGCAATTGTGCCCCGGTACCCCGTTGATCCCATTCGTTCCAGTGTGGTGAGTTCAGCGGAGAGACCACTGAACGCCAGCCGCTGCAGTTGGTTGTTGGATTGGTGAGCCACCTCTTGCCGGCGCCGAATCGTCCGTGTCGCCATGCCGGCGGCTCCGGTGAGTGCCATGGCGAAAAAGAGACCTCCAAGCAGGAGACGCCGCCGTTGCGGATTGGCAGCGTCGTTGTGTGCATCATCCAAGCGTGTGGGTGCCCTGGCTGGTAACGGCGCGTTGGTAATGCCCGGCTCATACAGAACACCATGATCCAGAACCAGCACGCGATCACAGCGCTTCGCCAAGGACTGGTTGTGAGTGACCATCACTAGAGCCGTCCCGGCACTGGTGCAAAGGTCTTGCAAGCAATGAAATATGTCTTCTTCGCTTGCATGATCAAGGTTGCTCGTTGGTTCATCGGCGAGCAACAGCCTG
This sequence comes from bacterium TMED88, assembly GCA_002171515.1. GTDB lineage: Bacteria > Myxococcota_A > UBA9160 > UBA9160 > UBA4427 > TMED88. Next base: position 11,017 of record NHEP01000261.1, read on the forward strand.
GGTCGACTGATCAGGCCGCGGGCGACGATGGCCCGCCTCTGCTCCCCCCCTGAGAGCTGACAGGCAAGGGTGTCGCAGCGATGCTCGAGCTCGACGGCCCTCAACCCTTGCAGAGCTTTGGCCTGCAGCTCAGCTTGGCAACATCCCCCAGATAACTGGGCGGGCAGCATGACGTTTTCAAGCGTGGTGAGAGCCGGCAATAGGCTTGTGAACTGGCTGACAAACCCGATTGGACCTCGCCTTAAACGACATCTCTCGGCTGTCGTGAGGCTCCAGAGATCACATGATTGATCGATGTGCAGCGTCACACTGCCCGATTGGGGCCGGCACAGTCCCGCCAGCATTGCCACGAGCGTCGACTTGCCTGAGCCTGATCGACCCAGGACGGCCACCGACTCGCAGGACTTGATGCGGATGTTGGCGTTGAGCACACCGACGTTGTCGTAGAGACGGCTCAGACCGCTGGCCTCGAGCACACACTCACCCATCGTTCTGCACCAACCTCAGCGGATCAGCACCCATCAACACCAACGCCGACACCACGGATGCGATGGTCCCAACAGCGGTGATCAAGAGCCATGTCACCACCCCATGTCGAACAAGCTGCGCAAAAGAGAGGTAAGGCAACGTAAGTCCGGCTTCGAACAGGCGAACAGAGAGGAGTTGGTCCAGCGGCTGACGCAATAGCGTTGCGAGCCCCAATCCAAGTCCGCTGCCGATGGCGCACAGCAGGCTGGTCTCAGCGGTGAGTAAACCAATCAGCTGCTGGGGGGTGGCCCCGAGGCTGAGCAGAAGTCCCAGTTCTTGTCGGCGTTCAGCGGCGATGCCAAAGGTGTAAAGGCTGATCAACAGCAAAACACTCATCAGCAAAGGGATGCTGAAGGCACTCACCAGCTGAAGGCTCAATCTGCCCCCTTGGCGCACCATGGCCAGCAGGGTCCGTCCTCCTGCGACCTTCACACCCTGCAGTTGCGCCAACAGTCTGAAACGCAGTCGCTCGAGGGGCAGATCCGGGGGCGCCTGCACCAGCAAACCGTTGATACCGAGGGTCTCTGGGTTACCACTGGGGATCAGGTTGTTGAGATCTCGGAGAGTGAAAAACAGGCCGTGCTCATGGGAGGGAACACCGCTTGCAGCAAGGTGACCGTAAATTTGAAAAGTACGGCCCTGCAGGCGGAGACGATCACCGAGGCGCCCCCGCAGCCTGTGACCAAGAATCACCTGGCCATCCTGGAAGTCGACTCCACGCTGCTCATCCAGCCACGGCTGAACAGTACTGTCGTGGTCTGGATCGATGCCATAAAGCGGCAAGCTGGCTCCATCAGGCAGCCCCATGCTCTTCGCAAACTGGGAATCGCCTCGCAAAGCCCGTTGAGGGCTGATCCGAACTGACTCCGGCAGTTGCGACGCGTCCTTCAACACGGCCTCCTGCAGAGCAGGGGTATCAGGCTCAACCGCCAGCAGCGCTTGGGTGAGATTGACCTTTGCGGTGTCATTCACCACGAGCAGATCGGCACCAAGGCGCTCGAAACCGAGCTCCATGGACTGCTCAAGCCTTCCGAGATCCACCACGCTGAGAAAACCGATGGCAGCCACAAGTCCGACCGAGGCGATCAGCACCATGGATCGAAACAAGCGACGGCTGATGTTGCGAAAAACGAGTTTTGCTAAAAACACCTCTCCAGCGATCACATGGCGCAGGAGCGGGAGAACGGGAGCTGATCCACGCTGGTTGGTACCAGAGTGAGGTCGTGATGACCACCAGGGTTGGGAATAAAGCCAACAGGCTCATCTTTGGCCACGTCCAGCACAAAAACGCCTGAGGCATAGCGCTGGAAACCACCTACAGCGACCAGAAGAAATTTCCCATCTGGAGTCACCGAGCAGGACTGCATATCTTGCGTGATGTTCTGCAGTTCTTTGATTGGAGTCCATGTTGCTGTATCAACCACCATGATTCCACTACGGCCCGGCGCTGGAGTGAGCACTACCAAGTACATCTTCTTGCCATCCGGAGTGAAGGCCATATGGAATGGGCTCGGGTAACGCTTGCCCCAGGTGGGATCAATGATCTGTTTGATCTTTTTCCATTGACTGGGATCGGGATCTGAGCTGTCAAAAATGCCGACGCTGTTCTCAAGTCCGTTGTTCATCATCACGAGATGATTGCCATCAGGTGAAAAACCCAGTTCGTGCCCTGGTGAATAGACCTTGTCAATCACCACCTGCCAAGTGTCATCGTCAATCTGTTCAACGGGGTAGGTGTCTGGTGAAGCGCTAGGGAAGGCGCAGTAGGTCACAGGAGTCATCCCTTGCTCCACATCGTGAATCACGCAACCGCCGAGCATTCGAATGATTTCGGCACCCCATTTCCCACTGGGATGCCACACGAATGCATCAGCTCCTGTGAGTGCGCGCACATTCGGGCCAGGGATCTTTCCTTCCGGCACGAAGAGTTCACCCATGGGAACCATTTCCCAGTTGATCTTGATCCCTTTTGTGCCGCGCAGATCAAATTGATCAGTCAGAGGATTGGGTTTGATGCGTTGAATCTTCAGAACGCCGCCGCCGCTCCAGCAGTCAGCCAGATCAGATGAGCTGCCTTCCCAGTCGTAACGGAAGGCCTGAAGAACCTTCGTTGAAGCGCGATCAAACCAGGCAAAAATATCCTTCTGGCCATCCGAGATGCAGTAGCTCTTCGCATCAGAGGGGCGAATAGTGGTGTGAACCCCTAATCCAAGACCTGTGGTTTCCGAAATATTCTCTTCCAGTTCCATGACGTCGCCGTTGAAGCGAACGCGATACATATTGAACCCTGGAGGTGGATCGGTGACCGAGGTGGGCATCCCATAGATCAGAGAATTCATGCCGCCCTGGCAGCTGTTGATGAACTCAAACTCCTGGTAGGGATTCTTGCTAGGGAAAGCCTGAATATGGTGGCTGATGGGGTTGTAATCGCCATAGTTCCAATACCAGAGCGATGCCAGAGCTCGACCAGTACCCAGATCAAGAAGGTTGACACCCCCACCCATCTTTTGCGGCATCACAAGAATGCGGTTACCAAGGTCGTAACCATTGAGATTGAATTTCAGATCGCTGATGTTGACGATTTCACGCTCAACTTTGAGGCCCTTGGGTGTGATGTAATCCTTCGGACGCTCTGTAACGCGTACCCCTTGGTCCGGAACAAGTTTGTGTCCATCCCCGNTCGTGGCGCCATTGCCAGTCTCTCTGGCCGGAGCAGCTGCTTGAGCAGGTTGTGTTGCACCCGTCGTCAACAGTCCAAGCATCGACAGGGCTCCCAGCTGAAGGCTTTGCCTCCGGCTCATACCCGATGACCACTGTTCGGACTTTGTCATGGCCTGGATGAAACAAAACTGCGTTGGCTCGGTGCCTATGTCTTTAAACCTATTGAGCTCCTGATGGAGCGTCAGTGAGTAGGAATGCCTCACTAACCCCCGTGCCCTATCTGGGTTGAGGCGTCGATACCGCTCCTCATTTTTGATATCTCTGCGAATGGCTCGTCTTGAAAACGAAGCGTCACACTCGGTTCCATGCAATCACAGCTGAGACAAGCTGACTCAGGCCCCTTACAACAGGCAGGCTTGACCAACCAGACAGCGATCAATTCATTTCAAAGATGATGCTTCTAGGCAAGGGGTGCGTCGCGCAGATCGAAGGCTCGAGCGTCCGAAAGAAGACAATCAGTTGAGAGATCGATGACAGAGTCGATAGAAAGAGTCAGGTTGCTGAAACATCATTTTCGAGGGGGATGACATGTCCCCTTCATTGAAGAATTACCCTGATGTCGCACCGACTTCGCCGCCTCCTCTTGTTTCTTGGGTCAGGTGAACAGAATCCGTCAGCGAGCTCATAGCCAGGCTGTGTGCTGTTAGCGATCTGTTGCTCAATCAAGCTCTTCAGTAACAATTCTGCCTGATTCACGCATTGATATTGAACCTCAGGACAAAAATCTGACAGTTCACTGTTATTGCGATCTCACTGCTCTCCAAAGAACAAGGCACAGCAAAATTCCATCAATCCATGTTTCAGCGCAATGCCAAGGGTTCAATCTGACCATCCTTCTCGACACCGAGCTGAATCGGTCTCGGTGCTCCTAAACCAGGCAGTGTTACCTCAACCCAAAGNGTGCTTCCATCCGGTCGGATTGACGGATCCTTGACATCGGGTGGGATAAAAAAGGCTAATTCTGGCCCAGGATTCACCACCAGCGATCCCTCATTCAGCTGAATGACACCGCCATGATTGCTGAATCCTGCTCGAACCTTCTGCATAGCCTGAAGCCGATCCGCCTCAACGCGAAGCTGCACATGTTGCCAGGATCCAACCAGGTCAATGGTAGGAACATCCGTCCTGGTGGGAATAAACGGCACCACCATATTCAAGGTGATGTAACGCCCTCGAATCGGCAGGTTTGGATCAACGGGTGCCGTTGGCACCCAGGCGCGAGGACTGATCTGACGATCGAACCAAAACAACAACCCAGTTGAAAGCATCAGGGCGGCTTGAACACCAGCAAGTCGAAGACCTGGTCTCCATCGAACACGACGATTCATGACACCTAGAACGGAGATTTGGGAGGAAGATTGGGAAGCAGAGCTTGTCGCAATCGGTTCAATCCCCATCCACCGATTAAAAAGAACAAGCCAAGCCCCAAAAGGGAGAGAGAGCGATCAAAACGACCGATCACCTCAGTGAAATAGAAGCCAATCAGTGTGGTGGCGAGCAGAACGGTGCCGAGGTTGACTCGCTCTGCTCGGGCCTCAGTACTTCCCCAAACCATCAAGCCCACAGACCCGACCCCCCACCAAGCAAAACTCAGCACACTGAATCCTTGAACCTGGATCACTAGATCGACGATCATCCAGATCGCTGCAAGGGCCAGAGGCCAAAAGCGATGGGGTCGCAGCCACCAACCAAGGATGAGCGGCCCACCAAGCATCACAACCCAGACCAGCAACGACAACCAAAGCGGCTGTCCCAAAGCAGGCAAATCCAAACCCGTCGCCACCACAGCCCAAGTCACAGCTAACGGCACCAGCGCGAGACCACCCATCCACATCAACACCGACCGAGCAGGGGTCAAGGGCGTTCGATCTGGTGCTGTGAAATACGTCAAAGCAGTCAGAAGTGCACCAGCAGCAATTGGAACGACGACCCAATCCGGTTCAGAGCTCGAAAACCGATCCACTTCGAACATGATCAGTGCGCTGATCCATCCAGGCAGAAGCAGTGAAAGCAAGGCCAATTGGGGCCACTGCCGCAACAACATCCACCCGGCTGCGGCTCCAAAGGACCAGAGCAGGAGGCCCCAACGGAACGACCAGAGGACATCGAGGTGAAAAACCTGAGCGCAGAGAAACACTCCAGCACCAAAAGCCACCGTCCCAACTGCGTGCAAGCCAGTCGCCATCAGCTGAAAACGCTCAGCAAACCAAGCACCACCAGCGTGCAAAGCGATCACGATGAACAGAAGCAGGCTCACCCGCCACAGCGGTGGCATCTGATCCCAGTGAGCTGAGACGAACAGCAGTAAGCCAGCAGCCAACAGCAGAGAACCCAGCAGGATCGACAAACGGATGGGCACAGCCAAATGACGCACCGATGAATGCGTTGATTGATTGGGTTGGGAGTCTTCCCATCGCTGAATCGCTTCGGCGACTTCGGCATCGATCAGCTCAGCTTGCAACCATCGCTGCAGCTGCTCTCTCAACAATTGGGAACGATCCATTCAGAAATGATGCTGACAACTATTTTGAATGCGCCGCAACGGCTGGTTTGAAGAATGCTCAGGAAACTTGATGAGCATTCTTGAGACATCAATGTCATTCCTGGAAAGATTTAGTCCCTCAACGCTGATGACTGCGGGTCTCAAAACGTTTGTCCCCGACGAGCATTCAAAACCTTGAAGGCTGGCTTAAGAAACTCATCGCCCGATCAGAATCGAATGCAAGTAGCTGTCTTGATTGATCGCTGCCTTGTCAAGATCCAGGCAAGGTTCAAGGGANCTAACGAGTCCGCATGAATTCCATGCAAAAGGTACTTTCCTTGGCCTTGTAGCAATGGTGCTGACCTGGCAAACGATGGGCGTCGCCGTAAGAGTTGTTGTTGCGGACTACACCATTGACTTCAGGCCCCGCGTAATCACGGAACCAGAAGTCNTTCANCACNGGATCACCAATCCNNCCNNTGCCGTTCCACCACCACCAGGGAACGCCNCCGCCATAGCAGCTCCCCNAGCTGTATTGATCAGGTTGATCACTGCAATAAGCAGGAACCCACNCACCCGACTGTCCCTCATGGGTNAGCTTGGTCCAGGCNTTGAAACAACCAGATNCCGACAAACGCTCACGGCCGCATGTGTNAGTGCGTTGACCATCAGGTGAGAGGGAATCTGACCCAGCTCCGGCTGCCAGCAAAACAACGGCCATTGAGATTGCTAAGTNCATGGAACCTNCCTCGACNCTCAACGACATTGNCAACACGCGTCAGNTTCCCCGGCCGAGCCGNAATCCAAAGGCAAGCGACGCCAGGGTGAGTGCCAAGGCTGCAGCNGTGAAAAGCGGCAATCCCCAGCTGACGATCAACAAGGGNGATAGGGCGGTGACGAGCCCTCCACCCAGGAACGGTTCAAACAGCAGCTGCTTGAAGGAGAAGGCCTCCATGGCCCTGCTCCGTCCAAGAGGATCGGCCATGCGCAGCAGCAGCAAACCCGTGGCCGTNACCCCGGTTGCCTGGCCGAAGTCCGCGATTCCTCGCTCGAACCAGTGATCGCGAAAGATCCGCGGAGCCAGNACGAGAAAGGCGCAGACATTCCAAGCGAGGCCAGCAATGGCCAGGGCGACGAACGGTACCCAGTTCTCTTCCAGAAGTGGAAGGTTGAGGCTGGCCATGGCCGCCGTGATCAGCAGATCCATGGCCACGGAGCCGAGACTCGCCTGAGCCACCGGCGATGCGAGATCGTTTTGCTGGCTGCGCTGAAGCGTGACCTGCACGAACAGGCCGCCGACCATGGCGAGAGGGAACACGGGAATCGCCTCGATCAGACGGGCGGTCTCAGGGCCTCCGAGCACACCACCAAGGAAGGTGAGCACGGCCTTCAGCAGGATGCCCAGGCCGACAGCACCGCCGGCAAGCGCCACATTCAGCGTGAGTGCATCGATCGTCATCGATCGTGGGGTGTCCGAATCAACCGTTCCCGAGGCACGCTCCAGATTGAGTCGTTCCTCGGCGGACATCGGATCCACCGTGGACGGAGCCTGGGGCGAACCGTCCACTCTGGCCAGCCATTGGCGGGCGCGGCCAATCACCACCAGGGTGCTGCCGAGCAGCACGGCAGTCAGCACACCCACCGTCGCCATCGCTAGGCCGAGTGTCTCGCCAGCAGGAAGGCCCAGCTCCCGGAATGACGCTCCCAGACCTGCTGCTGTTCCATGGCCCCCTTCAAAGCCCACCTCGATCAAGGCCGCCATCAGAGGACTCGTGCCGAACAGCGGATGAAGCACCAGCAGCACCAGCAGACCTCCCACCAGGTACTGACCGAAACCGAGCACCATGCCGAACGCGGTCTGGCTGGCTGCCCGGTTCCAGATCACCCGTGGGCTCGGCAGCCTCTGGCCCAGAAATAAAGTGGCGAACACCACGGAGATCAGGACCTCAGGGGTCTGACTCCAGATGCGGTAGACCTGCTCCGGGAACAAACTCCAGGGCCCGAAAGGCCCGATCAGCAGTCCAAGCAGACCGGCGATCAGCGCCTCGGGAATGCCGAGGGCCCTCAGCCAGCGCAGACGCTGACGCAGAGCTGTGCCGGCAAGGAGAAGCAGGCAGAGCCCCGCAAACGCAACGAGAACATCGAACAGCCTGAGGTCCATGTCGACTCCAATCCAGGAAGGCAGATTGGCATCACTCCCTTCCGCTTGATGGGCATCGGCGGGTGAGAGCTCAGACCATCCAGGTCGCCACCGCCACGCCGAAATAGGTGCCGATCACATAACCCAGCAGTCCAAGAGCGACGCCTGCCACGGCCAGCTCGTCGCGTTCAATCCCCGTGGCCAGGGCCAGGGCGGTGCTTGGGCCGCCGATCGCCGCCTGAGATGCCACCAACAGTTCCGGTAGAGGGAGGTGATGACGGCGATGCATCACAAGCACGGCAAGGGCATGGACGCCTACCACGATGGAGGCATACGCCAGGATCCAACGACCTTCCGCAAGCACCCCTGCCAGCGGAGTCCCTAGGCCAATGACAACAAAAAACGGCTGGATCAGGAGCAGACCCAGGCCGTAGCTGGACCGGCGACTCTCTGCCCCGGGCAACTGGGCCATCAGCAGCGCAACCGATGTCAGCACCAGGATGGAGGGGATCCCCAGACCGATGGATACCAGGGTCCGGCTGATCAACTCGCTCGCGATCACGGCGGTCAGACCCCAGACCAGAGCCCTTGGCCAGCCGGGGGCGAACCCGCCAGCAGCGGACGCTTCGGCAGCTTCGGGAACGTGTTCGGCCGATGTCTCGTTAGCAGCAAGGGGCCGATGCCGCCGGCCCAACCAGAGGCTGACGCCGAACCAAAGGGTGAACACAATCTGGTCGGCAGCCGTGGCCAAGGCCAGTAGTGATGGAGAGGGAGACAAGCTGCGCGCAACCGAGACAAAGTTGAGCGTTCCGCCGGAGAACGTGGCTGTGTAAAGACCAGCCAGAGTCGAGCGCTGAGCACCCAACGGCCCTGCCAGGAGCACAGCGCCGATCAGGACACCGCCCAGAGTGGCGAGCAGAGCGATTCCGAACAAAGGCAGTAATTGCCTGGATCGAGGCAGAACGGTCTTGAGCTTGATGGCGAGCAACAGCTCCGCGATCGCAAGCGAGGTCAGGGGGCCACTGACCCACGCTGAGACGGCTTCATCCGGCTGCCAGCCACTGAGATTGCGGATCGCAGTTCCTAAGAGAAGAACGAGCATCGTCATGCCCAGACGCCTCCCCCAGGACCAGCGCCATGAAAGCCACCACCC
>NHEP01000262.1 GCA_002171515.1 bacterium TMED88
TGGCGCTTCCTGTGACGGCGGCGCTTCCTGTGACGGCGGCTTCTCCAATGACGGCGGCGCCTCCAGTGACGGCGGCGTCTGCTTCCCCGGCGTTTGTTGCGTGGACTGCGCCAAGAGATGGACCGCGTGAGCAGACAGTTCACCGCCGTTCGCGCCGTCGCCACACGCGCTCGCCGGCCGCGTGCTTGCACCGCTCATCACGCTCGGCTTCATCGGACCATGCAGATTGTCACTTCTCTTGCCGTTGGACCAAATGCTTTGTAATTCCCAACGTACAGCGCCAAGCTCTCGCCATGGATGAGTTGCTGTGTGGCGAGGTGTTCGTGCTCCACTCGCGTAAGCCGCCACGTCGCCTATCGGATTCTTCTCTTCGAGCTCGGAGCTTTCTTCAGTGTCTAAAAGGATAGCTGCTGCTGCTGCTTCAGCACAGCGACGTCCTTTCCTGTCGTTTACAGCACGGTCCTTATGCTTTCGTGGGTTGCTTGGCATGAATGCTGAGAATGCGCTGTCCCTCTCGCCGTACGAACTGCGTTCGCTATATCCAGGCTGCTCGTGCGAGGTGGCGAAGGCGGAGGCGGAGACCGCGGTCGTCGAGTAATGGGTGGCACAAACGAAATGCACGCACCGCGTTCTGCACTGGTCTTCTTCAACACCGCAGGACAGGGGACAGTCACAGCCGAGGGGGCACCACACACGCACGCAGACAAGCCAGCCACCAGACGCAACCAGAAGCACCAAGAAGCTCACCGAAGCAACCAACACCATGGCACACCCGCAAGACCCAGCGAACCACTCAACCACCAACACAGCCCCAACAAGGGTCCCCGAGCCACGTGGCACTTGTATGCGCACAGCGCGCGCTCCACCTTGCGAGGGCGGCGCGATTTGAGTCTCTCGCGTCGCCCTCGCAAGGTGACGCCCGTATCGGCCCACGCATGCGAACCACGCTCATCCTCGCGCTCTGCATGCACTTCGGCGACGCGTGCTCCGCGACCTGCAGCACCGACCACTGGTGGGAGAATGCGCGCGGCGACGGCACGCCCTGCAAATGCTCGCAGGCTACCGTGCCAAGCAGCCTCGGCTGCGCACCGCGCTGTGACTCCAGGGCAGTGGCCATCGTGGAAATCGTCCACGAGTGCGTACGCGAGGGCGTGCCGCTCTGCACGGCCGATGGAGCAGCGCTCGAGCTGCTCGGTCGCTACTGGCAGGCTCGTGCTAACCAATCGAGCCTCGCCGATATCAACTGCACGCACGCCAACCTGCTCGGCAAAAGCTGGAGGACCGGCAAGAGCAAAAATAGGCTACAGCGCGCGTGCTCGCACGCGCGAGACCTGCTCAGCAAGCTGCATCTCAACGAGACGTGGACGCAGTACGTCAGTGACACGCTCACGTGCGACGAGAGGCGTCGTATTCGCTCGCAGGAAGCCGCTCTGCTTCGCTTGCTGCGTCTCGGCCTGCTTGCAGCGCAAGCCAGGTCGGGTGGTTGAAGCTTGTGGTGGTTGCGTGTTCTCTCGCGCTCCGAGGGAGGGTCATGATCGCGCCCATCATGCCGCCGAGCGTCGCCGAGGCTGGCGCTGCGTGGCGCACGCTCTACGAGGCGGCGGCGCTCGACGCCGCCACGATCGACGTGGACTCGCTCGCCAGCGCGCTCGCCGTCCACGAGGGTGCCGCCGCGCTCGCGTCTTCGGGTCGACCAGCGCTCCTCGCGCTGCTCAAGAAGGCCGGGATTGAAGCTCACCGAAGCAACCAACGCCATGGCACACCCGCAAGACCCAGCGAACCACTCAACCACCAACACAGCCCCAGAACCGCAACCCCACTACCACCCCACCGCGCTTCCCCCCTCCCCCACCCTCGTGCAGCAATTTCTGCACGGTGCAGAAAAGAGGCGAGCGATGTCAGCCCGCCTCGCGCACCGGGCTCGCCTCGGCCTTGGCCCTCGCCACCGCATGCTCCGCGCTCGCGCACCAGTACACGCGTTCACCGCGCACTCGGCACGCGCACAGCACGCGTGCGCGCGCCTCGCCAGCGACGCCCATGCTCTCACACGGCAACACGCGCTTGCACGTCAAACGCTTGATGTGGTGCCTGAGCGCTCTCGACGCGCGCGTCGCACGGACGTGCGCGCACGTTGCTTTGGGCTGACCTCTCTTGACGTGTTGCATGTTGACGTTGCCATTGTTCGCAGACACCAGACGACGAACGAGATGACGACGAGCGAGATGACGACGAGCGAGACGAGCAAGACGAGCGAGAAGAAGTACCAGACGAGCGAGATGACGACGAGCGAGACGANCAAGACGAGCGAGAAGAAGTACCAGACGAGCNGGTGCGCGNGCGGGCCCAAGAACTGCGAGACAAAGAGACCAAGCGCCCAAGNACCCGATCCCAAGAGCTCAAAGCCTCACGAACTCNAACGCGNCAAGAANTGTGCCACTTACTCAGGTACACGNACGAGANGCGTGAGACNANCAAGGCGAGCGAGANGAAGCACNAGGCGAGCGGGTGCGCGCGCGAGCTCCATGAGCTGCGAGCCCCAAGAACCGCGAACCCAAGAGACCAAGAGACCGAGAGTCGGACCAAGAACCCATCTACCACTGGCCGGTCGTGTGCCCACCGCGTGCCACAGGAGACGGGCATCGCCGACCTCGGTGTTCGCCGAGGAGCTCATCGAAAAGGAGAAGATGTCGCTGGATGAGATGCGTCGGCGCAAGTCGAGCCGGAGCCGGTCGCCTACGCCGGCAAGCTTCTTGCCCGACGACCCCGAGAGCGCGCCCGAGAATGACAAGGAGAACGAGGAGCCGTACATCAAGAGCACGAAGAATCAGTTTGCCGCTCTCGGAGAGCTCATGGACGCGGACGCGGACACGGAGGCGGCCCTGGCCGCTAGCCTGTTAGACAAGATGAGCAGGTGTCCCGAGGGCGGCATCGCCTCCGCCGGCGAGACCTCCGCCGGTGAGAACGCGATCAACGAGCACATCAAGCGCAAGTCGCGCCGCTGCCGTCCGCCTGCGGGCTCGTTCGAGAGCGCCCTCGAGAGTGCCCCCATGACCTCCCCCGAGACTGCCCTTGAGAGCGACACCGCGGGCAAGAGCGTTGACAAGATGAGCAGGTGACGTGTTGCCGGCTCTCCCCTCGCCGCCGAGCGCGCCGGCTCTCCCCTCGCCGCCGCCACCACCAGCTTCCGCAGGCCGCTCTTGGCAAGTGGTGCCCGCATAGCTGGACAATGTCCATGCCGGGCGCTTTTGCCGAATGTGCGTGCTGACGCGTGCTGACGCGCGCATGCCTCGTGCCCGCGCGTCCACCTCTCGCTCGCAGGGTAACCAACGAGAAAATGCAAAAGCAGAGCGCGGTGTGGGAGGGGTCGGATGGTGTTGGTGCGGGGCGCGACGGCTTGGACAAGTGGCGTGGGTCGTGGCGCGGAAAGAGCGACGTACGAGCAACGAAGGCTGCGATTCCCGACCATTGGGCGAGCATCGAGCGGCGGAGGAAGCGAACGACCGGCCGCAAGGACAATGACAAGGACAAGGGGCGCTCTTCGAAGCGGGCGCGTCGTGCTATCGAGGCGCGCGTCGCGGACCTCGACGTCGGCGCGCGCGTGGACGCGCGTGAGCAGCCCGATTACCATCTGCGCGGCCGCGACGACGACGACGCGTACTACGGTAAGCACGAATACGACACCATCTGGGGCGACACTGTCGTCGCGAGCCGTCGCGAGCCATGTCCGTCGCCGCCGCCATTGAGGAAGCTCGACTTTGAGGCCGTCGCACAGTGCCTGTCCCCGGCATTGCCCGAGTCGCCACGTCCCGAGCTGTCGACGCCCGTGCCGGCTAGCGTGCTCGAGACGTCGGAGACGCCCGAACCGCCACCCATCGTGCGGCAAAGGGCGTTTATCGAGCACGCGTCGCTATCGGTGCAGAAGCTCGACTTAGAAGCCATCGAGCTGGAGGCGCCTGTGGCCAACCCGCCGGCTGTCAGACGCGAGGCGTCATCATGCGACTCGGCGTCGGAGCTGCTCAAGACGCTCACCGTCCACGAAGAGTGGGATGCGGTTGGCGAGCAGATCTACAAAGAGCTGCATGCAGTCAGCAAGGGCGCCGCGGACACGTCCTTCTACTACAGCCCCGCGATGGGTTGGATGCTCGAGGACATGTGCGTGGACATTGCGGTGTACAGGCGTGCGGCTGCTGCGACGCGCATCCAGGCGTGCTGGCGTGGCATGGTCGCACGCGACGACTACCAAGACATGAAGGCCAGGAAGGAGAAGTGGGAAAAGCGGGCTGTGGCCAAGAGTGAGGCCAAGGCGATGCAGCTGTCCTACTCCGAGCGTCTGAAGGCGGCCGCGCCTCGCGACCAGTCTGCCGGCCTTCTCGTCGTCAACAAGATCATCTTGGGCCACTCGATTGCCAACGACGAGCCTCTGTACGGCGGCAAATGCTTCTGCGTCGGGATGTGCACGGGCGTCGTGCAGGCGTGCCTCTTGGGCAGTGTGACCGTCGTCCACGACGCGCCCGACGCCTTCTATGACGCGGCATGGGACTTTTTCGAACGGCATCCCGACAAGGCGTGCGACGTGCGCCACATCGATCTGACCGGCAGAGAAGTACTGTACAATGACATCTCGAGCCTCCGGGAGCTTTTGAGCTTTGGCCCACCCTACAAGCTTGACGGCAACCTCGACTTGCACGCCTTCCTAGCGAAGCGTCGCGAGCCACTGGGCTACACAAAGACCGGCCGGCGTCTTGTCCATTCACAGGACTTGATCTTCGCGGTGGTGGCGGCCGTCTTCACGCAGAGCGATGTGGTATTGCTCGACGCGGCCACGGCCATGCCACTTCATGCAATCGTGCGCTGCCAACGTCATACCTCGCGCCGCCTGCGCAGCACGCATGCGCATCTTCGCTGATGATGCAATGGTGCCATGTGTGCGCATTTGTCAGGTGGTGAAGGGCTCGCTCGGAAGGAAAGTGCTCTCGTTGAAGACCACACCGGGTCGCGCGTTGAAGCACGCGGAGGGCGTGAGCTTGTCCGCCTCGGGCACGCGCATCGTCAAAGGTCTGTTGGCTTGCTTGTTGGATGCGCGTGCGGAGCTCAAGCTTGCGGCCGACGAGCTCGCGGTCGTCGAGACGATGCTTGAGTATCGTGCTCCAGTGGAAGACTCGGTGGGCGTGCTTCAGATGACGGGCGACGACAAGAAGCCCATCATCTGCAGTGCGTGCGGCAAGGTGCATCCGACGCGAGCCACCGTCAAGCCACGCCCCGGCGGGCTGGTCTGCGTGTCCGACTGCGGTCTTCTCACCGAGGGCCGACGCCGCAAGCGCCCGGCCGAGGGCTCTGAGCCGCCACCGCCCTTGGACAAGCACATGAAGCTGGCGGTCTCCGATGAAGAGGAGCCGCCGCCGCCATCGACGACTTGCAAGCAGCCCCCGACGGCAGATGAAGTGCATCCATCGGACGAGCCGGGGTCAGCAGCTGGGCGCCCCGTACTCGTGCCTGTGGGCACGGTGCAGCCGCCGGCAGCAGCGATGCCGGCGCCGGCGCCGCAGTGCGCGTCTCGCAACGAGCCGCCTGCGCTTCTCGTCCAGTGCGTGTCGACGGAGCCTTCGGTCACGGAGCCGCCAGTGACGTTGCAGCCCATCTCCGATGAGGCGAAAGACGCGCGCTTTGCCAAGTACGGCCGCATCGAACCCGTGGCGAGCCAGTCGTTTGCGTCACTCGACATGCCGCCAATCGATGACGGCAACGCGGGTCGGTTCCCTCCGCCGCGGCTCGATGTGTATCGATCGGCGGCAGCGCGAGGGTCAGAATCGAAGCCGGCCCTGTGGTTCAAGCAGGTACTGCCCCGCCCACCGAGCACTCAAGCCGCCGCCCACCGACTGCTCACGTCCCTGATCTATGCCGTCTCGCTCACAGATGACGGGACGCGAGTGGGATGCGGACGTGGTCGCCTACAAGGCTGCCGTTCAAGACTATCGCAAGCGGCGCTTCCGGAGCAACGTGCAGACTCCGCTGCTCGAGCCCGTGCAGCAGCATGTGGCGGCGACCGCTCCGCGCGCCGCCCCGCCGCCGACCCCGCTGCCTTCGCCTCCGCCGGCCGTTGCCATGTCCGACGCAGCAGCAGCCATCACACCGTTGGCACCTCCGCGCTTCGACGCGGCGCTGCTCGCTGCTTCCGTCCGTCCCACACCGGCGCCCGCGCTTGCCGGGCCGCAGCCATTGGGCGCTCACCCGCCGGCGCCGCTGTCGCTGCGCCCAACGCCTCCGTTTGTGCGATCGACACCGCCGCCGGCGGCTCCGTTGGTAGCCCAAGCGCCGCCGGCGGCTCCGTTGGTAGCCCAAGCACCCACTTTCGCCGCGTCCTCTGTAGCGGCGCCTCCCCGTGTGACGCCGCCCGCACCGCCGGCGCTCGTTCCGTTGCCACCGCCGCGCGTGGCGCTGCCGGTGCCGCTCGCTCCACCGCCAGTATCGTCGCCGCCAACTTGCCAGAAGGTAGCTCAGCACGCGCCGCAGACTGTGGCCACCGCGCTAGTGCCGCTGCCGCTGCCGGCGCCCCTCGCTTCGCATCCGGGGGCCGCTCTGCGCATGCCGCAGCAGGCAGCTCCAGGCACCGTTCCGGCGCCTTTGGCGTCCCCCAACCCCTCTATGCGCCCCCCTGTGAACGCCGCTACCACCACGCCGATAACGGGGAACACTGCCAAGCAGACGCGGGTGGCCATCGCTGCGGTGATTCGCCGCCCCGCGAACGTCACCGACAGGCCCTTAGGTCCGTCGGCTGCAGCGCGACTGATAGAGAGCGCCCTGCGTTCCCCCTGTCGCGCAGGTCACCCCATACGTCCTAAGGGATCAGAGCCAGCTTGTTGCACGGCTCATGGACGTGCGTCGCCACGAGTGGGGCAACACGAAAGGGCGCGGCACCGTCGTCAAAATGGAGGTGGCGGACACGAGTGGCGACATTCAGATCAGCACGTTTGACGGCGCGGACGAGCTCTTTGCGCGTGTCAAGAAGGGTACTGTGATCCAGATCCCCCTGGCCGGTGCCAATATCAAGAACAAGAGCGACAAGTGGAACCAGACGACCCACAAATTCGAAATCACGCTCTCTGCGGTCGCCTCGCGCGGCGTTCGCGTGCTCGACGACGACGGCAAGCTGCCGCACCACAATTTCTCATTCACTCCGATTGCGGACCTCCCTTCCCTTCCTGTGGACACGAATGTCCACGTGCTGGGTGTCGTGGTCGATGCCGAGGCTGTCGAGCATGGGCTTACCAAGAGCGGCACGGAGGGCTCGCAGCGGACGCTCACGATTGCGGACGAAAGCCTGCGCTCCATCCCGCTCAGAGTCAGCTCGTCGCGCGTCGAGCACCTCGGCGGCTCGGTGGGAAGCATCGTCGTAGCTAAGGGGCAAACTGGCACCTACTTTGGCACCCCCAAGCTGCGCGCATTTGCTGAGAACGTCGACATCGATCCTGCCATTCCGGAGGCACAGAAGCTGCGGCTGCATTGGCAGCATGTGCGCCCGGATGACGTACACCCGACGTTGCCCATTCTCAAATTCACTCCAATCGCGTCGCTCGCCACTGAGGCCGACGCGAAGTCGGAGGTCGACTTGCTTGTCATCGTCGTGTCTGCCGCGGAGCCGATCAGCTTTGTCTCCCAGAGCGGCAAGGCGCAGCGACGCGTGAACATGGTGGTGTGCGACGCATCGAGCGGCGATGCGCTTCCATTCACGTGCTTCTGCCCCGCTGAGGGCACCTTACCGGCGTTGGCTCCAGGCGCGCTGCTGGCGATCGGCGGAGCGCGCATAGAGGTGTATCGTGATGAGCGGCAGGTGTCTGCTTCGCTCGGGCGCTGCACGCTCGAACCGCACGTGCCAGAGGCGGCCGCGCTCCGAGCGTGGTGGGCGGCGCATGGTCGCGATCACGCGCCGAACGTCCCTCTCCCCTCGCTCGTGGCCATCGACGCGGTGCCGTCGCTCGCCAAGGGTACGCTGGTGCGTATCGTTGCCCTTGTGACTCGCATGGACGACGTCAGATCAACGTGGAACGAGGCAAAGGCATCCGAGACCTTGCGACGCGTGCTGACCATTGCCGACGCGAGTCACCGTTCGATTGAGCTCACCGGTGAGGGACCACCGCCCTCACCTCTTTACCACGCACCCTCACCTCTTTACCACGCGCCCTCACCTCTTTACCACGCACCCTCACCTCTTTACCACGCGCCCTCACCTCTTTACCACGCGCCCTCACCTCTTTACCACGCGCCCTCACCTCTTTACCACACACCCTCACCTCTTTACCACACGTCCTCACCTCTTTACCACGTGCCCTCACCGCCCTTACCACATGCGCTCACCGTGCGCCCTCCCGCCCTCAGTGTTTGACTGGGATGAGCAGATTGATGTCTCCCTTGGTGGCATCATATCGGCAAAGGCACGCACGGACGATTTCGATGGCGTGCCACAGCTGAAGGCATCAAGCAAGCAGGTCGACTTTGCTGCCTCCATCCCAGAGGCGCACGCACTGCACGCGCATTGGCTTCGAGAGAGCCCGGAGGTCACGCCGCTGCGCCGCAGCGCCTCCATTCAGCCGATCGCGTCGATTGCGTCCGCCGCCACCGACAACAAGGTCGACTTGCTTGCGATCGTCGCGTCGGCTGAGCCGCCCGTGCCATACGAGGCCACCAGCGGCAAAAAGGGGCGTCGCATCAACATGGTCGTGTGCGACGCGAGCGACGCGTCGGTGCCTATCACTTGCTTCGGTCCCGAAGAGGGCGAGCTTCCCTCGTTCTCACCGGGCGCGCCGTTGGCCATCACGAATGCTCGTGTCGAGTGGTTCAATGGTGAGCCTCGCTGCACAGCTTGGGTGGGTCGGTGCGAGCTTGAGCCGCACGTGCCCGAGGCAGCGTCGCTCCGAGCCTGGTGGCAGACACGACCGACCGGCGACCCACCGCCGATGGTCTCCAGCGTGTCGAGCTGCACGCCGCTGGATGCTTTGCGTGATGCGTGGCTGAGGGGTGAACAGGTCGTGGACGTGTTGGGCGTGGTGACGGGCAGCATTCATGCAACGTCGCTCCCGTCGGGCGAGGTGGCCGACGTCTTCGACATCATGGACTGCACGGCGAGCGTGCCGGCCCAAATCATGCGTAGCGGTATGGACGCGCAGCATTCGTATGTCGACGGCACCGTGCTGCTTATCAAGGGAGCCAAGGATGAGGCTGACGCAGACGGCCGCATCACGCTCGTAGCGCAAGAGGCCAACGTCAAGCTGTGGCCGAGAGCTCAGCAGGCGCGAGAGCTGAGCGACTGGTACTTGAAGCAGCATTCGGCGGGCTCGCTGACGGACCAGTTTGAGGACGAGTCCACCTTCCACTTTGGTGCTAGCTGGGCCTTCCCGTCTGGCGCGGCGCCTCCGTCGCTGCCGCCGTCGCCGCCGTCGTCGGTGCCGCCGTCGCCGCCGTCGACGCCGCCAGCAGAGGGCAAGCATCGGCGAGCAACGATTGTTTCCGCCTCACGCTCGCGCTCACCCTCACGCTCAAGGTCGACCAGCGACGATGAGGCCTCGCCAACTTGCTTCCGTCCCGGCCGCCTGAGCGCAAAGTCGCTCCCTGTCTCCCATGAGGACCGCCTCGCGCTGCGGCAAAAGGGGGACGCCAACTTTGCTGCATGCCTGGCCACATCGGATCGCTTCTTTCATCGCTGCCATCCATGCGACGAGGCGGACGCTGCTCTGGACCCTTTCCTGCGCAAGTTTCTGGAGCGGTCGATGGGCAACGAGGCGAGCAGCGCGTCGTGCCCGTGCACGCCGTCGCGTGCGGAGGGTGGTAGGCGCAGCGCGGAGCACTCGCCGCCGCCCATTGGCCGACGCGTGCGGCGGCGTCTGCGCGACGTGGTGGACGCTGCGTCGATTCCGATCCTCCAGTTTGCAGGAGATGTGTCAGGTGCCGAGGCGATGGAGGAGGAGGTGGAGGAGCAGGTGGTGGAAGAGGAGGAGAGGGAGGAGGAGCTGGAGGAGGAGGACGAGGACGAGTCTATGGAGGAGACGAGGGCTGACGCTTCCTCCAGGAAGGGCAGGAAGAGGGCCGGCTCACGCTTCCTCCATGACGAGGCTGACGCTTCGGATGGCTCTAACGACGAGAGCGAGGACGAGGACGAGTCGGATGCCGACTCGAACGGCAATCTCGTGGGCTTTACTGTGCCGGACGCGGAGGCGAGCGAGTCCAACCACGATACGGACGAGGAGATCGAGCAGCGACCTTCGCGTAGCCGCCTGCAGCGCAATCGCTCGCGCGACTCGGCGGTCGTCGCGGCAGAAGCGCTCCTCTTCCCAGCCAAGCTAGAGGGGACCAAGATCATGCGCATCGAGGCGGCGCGTGCGCGTGACGTGGTCGACGGCAAGAAGACGCTCGAGCTCACAAACAAGCCGTGCCGTCTGCGCGGCTTGGTGCTCATCGCCGAGATGGCCGAGGGAGCGAGCGCAAAGGGTTGTGTCATTGGCGCCGTGACGCTCGGTGCGTGCTTCGTATTGAAACGCGACGACTTTGTGGCGACGGCGGATCGCCACCTCGCGCTCGACTTTGCGCCAGCGCACGCGTGGCTCGACAGTCAGGCGCTTTACGCACAGGAGTTGAGTTGTGCAAAGCGCTTCGACGCGCCGGTGCGGTACGAGCCATCGTCGGGAGCGCGCAAGTGGCTCACCTTCCAAACGGTGAAGGGCGCGCTCTCTGCTGTCGACGAGGCAAAGCTGGATCAGCTCATGCAGCGGGCTTGCCGCGTCGCACGCGGCCGCCCGCAAGTGCTGCGGGAGCTCGCTCGGCGGCTGGATGGTGAGGCAACGACGCTTGAGGAGACGGCCGAGTCGGAGGCCGACACGGAGCGCGAGCAGCCGGTCGACTCGAACGGCAGCGAGTGCGGCGAGGAGAGCGGTGATGAGGGTGGCCATGAGGCTAACGACGAGCGCGGCGAGGATGACCGCGCGCTTTCTCTCATACCGAACACGACGCCAGTCGTCACCATGGACATGCGTACGTGGGGCGAGCTGCTGCCAAAGGCGTTGCACGACTCGTTCGGGCCGGTCGTCGAGTTGTGCCAGGCGACGCCCGACGCGTGCAGGTCGAGCGACAACACCGTGAAGCACGCGATGGACGCCCGGGACAATCAGACCAGCAAGATTGGGCGCGGTGGTGCGGAGCTCGAGCTGCCGCCCGATCAGCTGCTGCTCGCCACGCTGCCGGATGGGCGTGGCGGACTCTGCGCCGCCATGTGGGCGGTTGCCGAGTCTGTGCAGCGCGATCGTCGTGAGGGGCCGCACCTCAAGATCTCCGTGGTGCGTGTTGTCATCAAGCCCGAGTACCGCCGCGGCGATCCGCAGCTCGACCGCCGCAACGTGAAGCTCGACCTCTTCCTGGCGATTGTCGACGCGGGCCTGCGCGAGCCGTGCGATCGCGTCGCGTTCACGCTTGCGGACGCCGACTGCATCACCACCAAGCGGGGCGCGATGTGGCGGCGGCTCTTCCGGGCGGCCGCCGACTCGCGCCCTGCCGTCGGCTTTGGCGCGGAGGGCCTCGACGACGGCGCGCAGAAGGGCGAGCGCGGGCGCGTGGCCGCGCTGCCGTGCCTGTGGGCCTCGCCGACAAGGATGCCGGCGGCGCTATCGGATTGCAAGCCGCGCCACCCGGCGGACAAGGCCGTGGAGCAGGCAGCGGCGGAGCTGGCGGCGCTGGGCGAGGCGGCGACCGGCGGCAACGCCGAGCCCGAGGTCAATCCGCTCACGGGCGAGCCCAACCGACTCATCCACCCGCGCAGGCGGCCGGAGAGCGCCGCGACCGCGGCCAAGGAGGAGGAGGCGGAGGAGGAGGAGGAGGAGGAGGCGGAGGCAGGGAGCGCCGTGGCCAGCGAGGAGGAGGACGGCGGTGAGGGCGGTGAGGGCGGTGCAGGCGGCGAGGGCGGTGAGGGCGGTGAGGGCTGCGAGGCCCACGGCGAGGGCGGCGGTGAGGGCGGTGAGGCCCACGGCGAGGGCGCTGAGGGCGGCGAGCTCGAGCCAGATGGATCGAGAATGGTCGCAGCGGTGGAGCAGCCGGAGCAGCCGTGGGCGCCCAAGGACACGGAGGAGCTGCTCCACGTCATCGCTACACAGGACTATGGCGTCGCGGACGACCGCTCGTCGATGTTCGCCACGCCCGCGATCAAGGCGTACAACGACGAGCTCAGGAAGGCCAACGGGGAGAACAGCGAGCACATGGTGGCAGCCAACAACGCGTACGAGCGGACCAACGTCAACGAGAGGGGTGACAAGAAGAAGCGGGGCGACGAGGGGTGGGTGTCTCCCGAGGCGGCCATCGAGGCGTACAACGCCAACATCCGCGCGGAGATCACCAAGGTCGCCCCGACCGCGATCAAGGCGCACAATGCCAAGGCGGGCATCTACGAGCAGGTCGTGCAGAAGCGCGGGCAGCCGCTGCGCGAGGGCTTCACGATCGTCAAGGTGCGCGCCGCGCGCGTGCTCCCGCCGGCATGCACGTGCTCGCTTTCCGAGTTATTAGGTTGCAACCTAATAGCTCGGAGATTGCATCTCCCGCCGGCATGCATGTGCTCGCTTTCCGAGTTATTAGGT
>NHEP01000263.1 GCA_002171515.1 bacterium TMED88
AGATAGGTCGAAACGGCTCACCCTTGCTTTTCATCCTCAACTCCAGCGGGACACAAACGATCCAGCGGAATCAGAAAGGTGCCACGACGGAATCGCACAGCAGCAATTTCGAGGGGATGGAGAGCCACCACCGCTCCTGATTCATCACTGCCCACAAGATCGGATGGTCGAAGCATCGGCATCGGATCTGCTGTTTTGAGATAAGACATAGGACTAATCAGTCGGACTTTGTCACCGATGGAAACGGTCATGACACCTGGGCAATCACCCTCTCCTACAGCAGGATGGGGTCAGCTGTGATTTGCCGGTGCGGGCTCTTGCCACTTGGAGCGGCGCGATCGCGGGACTGCTACTGATCCTTGTGGGAAGTCTGATCCCGGCGGCCGTCGTCCTGCCGATTGCAGAACTTCCCCCCCGATTGCTGACTTTGCCTAGCACCTGGCAAGTGCCAGCCCTACTGCTGTGCGCTCTTGTCTGCGGCCCCCGATCAGGAGTGATGGCAGCGGTTGCATACATCACCGTTGGGCTGGTTGATCTTCCCGTCTTTCACGACGGTGGAGGTCTGAGCTACGTGCTCACTCCCGCGTTTGGTTATCTCGCAGGCTTTGTGCCAGCCGCCTGGCTCACGGGACGGCTAGCNCATCAAGCGGGAATGAACGACTTGGCCCGCCTGACGTTGGCGGGCATCGCCGGAGTGATCACGATTCAGCTCTGCGGAATTCTGAATTTGCTACTCGGTNCGGCNTTGAGCCGTTGGAGTGAANCCCTTCCTGATCTGTTATTCAGTTACAGCCTCGGCCCCTTGNTGGCCCAATTGGCTCTTTGCGTCGCAATCGCCTTGATCGCGCTTCCTATTCGTCGTCTGCTTTGGATCGAATGATCAGCCGCAGTCACCGACTGATCNGGCGTCGCACGGTTGTGGGGATCAGNCTGTTGATCCTGCTGCTGGATCAAGNCTCCAAATATTGGGCTCGNTCTCACCTGCTTCCGAATCTGTCGCAACCGTTCTTGCCTGGACTGCTGCAGTTANGGCTTGTCCGCAACACCGGAGCCGCCTTCAGCATGTTGAGTGATTCCACCGCCCTGCTCGGAGTTCTCAGCTTGCTCGTTTCGCTTGGCTTGCTGGTCTGGATCTGGCGATCCAAGCGCCTCGATCTCTGGTTAGGTCTGGCCCTGGCCTGCCTGCTTGGAGGAACGCTGGGTAATGGCATCGACCGCTGGCAGCTGGGATATGTCACCGACTTCCTGGAGCTGGTGCCCTTCCGTTTTCCCATCTTCAATGGCGCAGACATCGCCATCAATCTCGCCGTCCTCTGCTTCGCCATCGACGCTCTCTCCCAACGCAATGGACAAGCGAAATCCTGACGGGCCCTATTCAGCCCAACTGATCATTCATCAGCAAGATCAGGNGGAACGAACCATTCCATTGCATGGCGATGGCTATCGGATTGGACGCGATGGTCCTCTGGAAGTGCGCATCGATCATCCGGCCATCAGCCGCCAACACGCNTTGCTNCAACGCCAGGGGCGGCATTGGATCCTTCGAGATCTGGACTCCACCAATGGCTTGTGGTGGAAAGGGCGCAGGGTGAAGCAGCTGGAACTGCGCGATGGAGACGTGGTTCAGTTTGCGCCGGCTCTAGANGAGACAGCTCCGTATCTTNAATTGANTGATGCAGCAGGGCGACGACGCCATCGNATTGAGCGCTGGTTGGGCCTCTTCNTNTTGGGCTGCCTTGGTGGCGGAGGTGCTCTGCTGTTGCTGTCCAACATCACGATGCCGATCCGCGGCCAACTGGCACGCGTGCGCGGTCCGNTAGCCATTTACGACGGCAACGACAAACCGCTGGCCTCCGTCGATTCAAGCCGTCATCGCGAGCTCAAGTCGGTGAATGCGTTCTCGCCNTTGCTGGTTGACGCTCTGCTCAGCAGTGAGGACAACCGCTTTTGGTGGCATCCGGGGGTCGATCCCATTGGCACGCTGAGGGCCTTCAGCACCAATTTGATCGGCGGACAGGTGCTCGAGGGNGGCAGCAGCCTGACGCAGCAGTTAGCTCGCAGCCTGTATCCCGACTACGTNGGAGATGGAGACACCCTGGCGAGGAAATGGAAAGAGTTGCTCGTTTCTTTGCAGTTGGAAAGTCGCTTCAGCAAACACCAATTGCTTCTGAGCTATCTCAATCGCGTGTACTTGGGCGTTGGTTGGGGATTTGAAGATGCCTCACGCGTGTTTTTCGATCAATCCGCAGCAGAGCTGAATGTGCAGCAAGCCGCTCTGCTGGTGGGNCTGTTGCCATCACCCAATGGGCACGATCCCTGTCAGTTTCCCCAGCGCGCTCTNNAAGCACGCAATCGGGTGATCAACAAAATGGCCGATGGCGGTCGNCTGTCNTTGGAGCAGGCGCGNTTAGCGCGTCGNNAACCGATNCAACTNGCCAAANAGGCCTGCAGTCGGGAGCAGGTCAGTCGNTCNGCACCCTTTTACACCGATCANGTNCGNCGAGATCTCACAGAGCTCGTGGGCCCAGACGTGGCCAATGAAGGAAATTTCCTGATCGAAACCCATTTGGACCCNGTTCTGCAATCCGTGGTGGAACGCCAGTTGAGCGGNTTNTTGGCCANCANCNCANNNCNTGGNGTTCAGGAGGGAGCTGCNGTTGTGCTGGANAGCCGNACNGGCGGGGTTCTCGCCATCGCCGGAGGTCGGGACTANCGCTCGAGCCAGTTCAANCGTGCCTCNATGGCGATGCGCCAACCAGGCAGCACCTTCAAACTNATCACNTANNTAGCGGCCCTNGAGCAAGGACTNAAACCCAACGACACNTTGGATTGCAGCCCCCTNCGCTGGGGNGGNCAACGCTTNGACAGCACCTGTTCGGGCCANCTNACCCTNGCCAGTGCCTTCGCCTCNAGCCANAACACNGCAGCGCTGCGCNTNGCCCAACGNGTNGGNNTGGANCANNTGGTGAGCTTGGCGAAACGNCTGGGAATCTCCACNCCCTTAGATCCTGTACCNGGGCTNGCTCTTGGACAGAGTGAGGTTCGCTTGATTGAGCTCACCAGTGCCTATGCCGCTGTNGCCAATGGCGGCATCTGGCAACCTCCCACCACCATTCGTCGTTTNCTCGATGCAGAAACCTGCCGCTTGGATCGNCCCAGNGNCTGCGGCAGCCTNACNGGAGATCGCAGTTCTGCAGNTGACAAGTCCGGANANANCAGTCAGCGCCAAGCNNCTCGTCGTGTNCTGAAGGGNNAGACNGCNNNGCAAATGCAGGGNTTAATGCGNNCNGTNATNCGNANNGGCACCGGGCGNNCNGCNNCNCTNGGNGGNCAAGANGGAGGNAANACAGGNACNACCAANGATGGGCGNGANNTGCTNTTCATNGGCTANGANCCNAGTCGCCATTGGGTGCTGGGNATCTGGCTNGGCAACGATGACAACAGTCCTTCAGCCAGTTCCAGCGCCTTNGCNGCCTCNCTNTGGAGTCGNATCATGCGTGCTGCTGGACAGGGCGGTGTGGCGGGCCGATGAAGGGATCCAATCGCTTGATTTTGTTGGGTGCAGCGGGACTTGTTGTCCTGCTGGTGCTCGGCCTGGTGCTCCAGGGCATTCGCAATCTGCTCTGGGATCTCAGCTACATCCTTCCGCCCTGGCTTGTGGGTCCAGTGCTGCTCATCGGCACCATCCTGGTCCTTGCCTTCGTGTTTCAAGTTGGCTGGCCGTTGTGGAAGGGATGGAAAACCCGCCGCAGAGCCACCAAAGCCACCACGACTTCCCCTTCTCCTCCGGGCTCGCGTCGTCAAGCGGCTGAACAAAGCCTGGACAGCATTGATCGCCTGCTGGAACGTCTCCAAGACGATGTGGCCCGGCAAGCTCTGCATCTGGAGCGCGAGCGCGTCGCGCGGGAATTGGCGCGCGGCGATTTAGTGGTGGTTGTCTTTGGAACAGGCTCCAGTGGGAAAACATCGCTGATTCGTGCCCTGCTCCAAGACATCGTTGGGCGAGTTGGGGCACCGATGGGCTCCACAACTGGCAGCCAAACCTATCGGCTTCGCCTCAGCAAGCTGGAACGAGGCCTGCAATTGGTCGATACCCCTGGAATCCTGGAAAGCGGACTGGATGGAAGAGATCGGGAACAAGAAGCGCGTGAACGCGCCAGCCGTGCTGACTTGATGCTGGTGGTGGTGGATGGTGATCTTCGCTCTGCTGAATGGGATGTAGTGCGCAGCCTTGGGGGTTTGGGCAAGCGCCTGATGTTGGTGTTGAACAAATGCGATTTACGGGGAGAGGAAGAGGAAAAACGTCTACTGGCCTTGCTTCGCGGACGTTGCCAAGGCCTGCTCACCGCTGAAGACGTGATCCCGACCAGTGCCTCCCCCCAATCCTTGCCGAGACCTGGCCAGAAACCCTGGCAACCTCCAGCTGAGGTAGCTGTGTTGCTCCAACGCCTGGCCGTGGTGCTCCATGCGGACGGCGAAGAGCTTCTGGCCGACAACATTCTTCTGCAATGCAGAACGCTGGGCGACAAGGGGCGATCGCTTCTCAACCGACAGCGCCAGACGGAGGCGCGACGGATCGTGGATCGTTACAGCTGGATTAGTGCAGGCGTTGTGGCAGCGACACCACTACCAGGTATCGACTTGCTTGGCACCGCGGCGGTGAATGCCCAGATGGTGATGGAGGTTGCGAAGGTCTACAACGTGCAGTTGACACGTGACAAAGCACAAGAGCTGGCCGTCTCGGTGGGGCGCACCCTGGCAGGTCTTGGTGTTGTCAAAGGCGGTGTTGCCTTGATTGGCACCGCTCTCAGCGTGAATCTGCCCACCCTCTTACTGGGAAAAGCCGTTCAGGGTGTTGCAGCTGCATGGTTAACGCGGATTGCAGGAGCCAGTTTCATCACCTATTTCCAACAAGATCAAGATTGGGGAGATGGTGGCGTGCAAGACGTGGTGCAGAGGCACTACGACCTCAACCGACGCGATAGCGCCCTCAAACGCTTTCTCGACACCGCTCTCAGACAGGTTGTGGAACCCCTGCGGCAATCGGCAAAGAAGCGGTTACCACCCCAACCAGGGCCTCGGGCGGAGGAGGGCGCATCGGGCCACGGGCATCGAGAACCGTGATCAGAGCCAAATAGGCCACACCAATCAGCACGGACACAATGCCTGTGACGATCGCCACCCAACGGCCGCGTTGCTGTTTTGGGGCAGCCATCAGGGCAGAGCCTCCACGGATTGATTCAAGATTGATGCCAGTTGGTCCAGCAAACCGTGATCGGTGTGCGGGTTGCCAAGAACAGCCTTGAGGAAATGCCGTCCTTGATGAAGCGGCCTCGAAACCATGATGCTCCGGCTGAGCAAGAGCCGGCGTGTCTCCATCGACCAGGCTTCGTGCTGCTGAGCCTGTCCGCGTTGGGGCCTACAGGCCAGCACATGCAAGGGACCGGTGAGAATGATCAGCCTGTTGGGATCTAATTGTTGCTGGAAATACTGACGTCGAGCGATCGCGGCGGACAACACCTGTTCAATCCCTGATTCACCGAGCTGGCGCAAGCCAAGCCAAAGTTTGAGCACTTCCGCCGGCCGACTCCCCTGAAGACCCAGTTCTCCGCCGTGATCATGCTCTAGGGCAGGCTCCATATACGGAAGACCTGTGGAGAACGCTTCAGAAAGAACTTTGGCCTTGCGCACCAACAGAAGGGATGAGGTCTTTGTGATGCCAAGAACTTTCTGGGGATTCACGGTGATCGAATCAGCGCGCTCAATCCCATGAAGCAGATGGGTGGTGGTGGGGCTGAGAGCAAAAACCGCGCCGATCGCCCCATCCACATGCAGCCATAGGCCCAAGCTGTTGCAGAGATCAGCCATTGCAGAAAGGGGGTCGATCGCACCTCGCACCGTCGTGCCTGCTGTGGCAACCACTGCCATACAGGGACGTCCTTCCCTTGAAAGGGCTTCGAGTTCATCCTCGAGTTGTTGCAGATCGATGAGCCCTTGTTCATCCACCGGGATGGAACGAACTCCATCACTTTGAAGTCCCATCACGCGCGCTGCTTTGCGCCAGGAGACATGCGCATCAGCACTCACCACCACCACAGCATCTGGGTTGTGATCCAAGCCAGCGTGATGGCGGGCGGACACCAAGGCGATCAAATTGCTCAGCGAGCCCCCACTGGCGGCAACACCAGAAGCGCCGGCAGGAAAGCCAATGCGTTCAGCAAACCAGGTACAAAGCTGCCGTTCCAGATGACTCAAACTGGGGGACAGCTCCTCGGCCAGAAGGTTGTTATTCAGCCCAGCGCAAATCAAATCGGCAGCGATTGACGCACTGAGCGGCGGCGGATCGAAATGGGCCAGCGACCCGGGATGGGAGGGCTGAAACGCCCCATCCATCACCTGCTGAAGGTCATCCAGCAGTTGTCCCATGTCGCGACCATGGACCTGCGGTGCAGCATCTGGAAGGATCCGGAGCGCTGGCAATGGACCCCGCTCACCGGCCGAACCGATCCAACGGCATAGCCGCTCGGAAGCACCCTCCAAAAACTGAAGGAGTTGAGGGTCGAGCGCATCGGGTGAAGCAAACGCCGAAAGAGCTACCGGTTCAGGATTCCTTGAAGGTCCGACCAAGAAGACAAGATGGGGAATGACCATTCTCCCCTGTGGTGGCACATCCAAGTGGTGGCACATCCAACGATGCGCACGGCCAAGAGCCTGACGGTGCAGTCTCCAATCGAACTATCTCCGAAGCAGATGCAAGCGTGGATGGGGATTTTGATCGAGCGCGCGCGTCGTTTCGGCGAATGCGGAGAGGTGCCCGTTAGTGCCGTTGTTTTGGATCACCACGGCCGCTGCATTGGCCATGGCATCAATCAGAGAGAGCTGCATCACGACCCCCTAGGTCATGCTGAGTTGATGGCGGTTCGTCAGGCCTGCCGTCTGCGTGGTGACTGGCGCCTCAATGACTGCACGCTGTTGGTGACCTTAGAACCCTGTCCCATGTGCGCAGGCGCCTTGGTTCAGGCAAGAGTCGGGCAGGTCATTTTTGCTGCGACTGACCCGAAGCGGGGAGCGATGGGAAGCACGATCAACCTGGCCACACACATCAGTGCACACCACCGAATGACCGTGATCGGTGGTGTGCAGGCTGAGGAGGCGAAAGAAATGCTGTCGAGCTGGTTTAAGCAGCGACGGCGACGTTCTGACGGAACTGGGGCAACTCCGTTTCAAACAGGTTCAACAACCTGCTGACGTTCTCAGGGTTTGAGTTGTAACCCATCAGTCCAATTCGCCAAATTTTTCCAGCAAGAACGCCAAGACCACCACCCACTTCGATCCCGTGGTTGTTGAGCAGGTGCTGAGTGAAGGCCTTTCCATCCACATCATCAGGAATACGGACGGTAGTGAGGGTGGGCAATCGCAGCTCCTCGGGAACATGCATTTCAAGACCCATCGATTCCAGGCCAGACCACAGCGCTTCTGCGTTGCTGCGATGACGCGCCCAAGCCATATCCAATCCTTCTTCCGCCAGCAGCCTCAGCGCTTCACGCATGCCGAAGTTCATGTTGACCGGTGCTGTGTGGTGATAAACACGGTCACTGCCCCAGTACTGATTGAGCAGGGAAACGTCGAGATACCAATTGGGCACTTTGTCTTGACGCGCTGCAAGCTTGGCTTCAGCACGCGGTCCCATGGTGAATGGACCAAGACCTGGAGGGCAGCTCAATCCCTTCTGACTGCAGCTGTAGGCCAGATCAACTTTCCATTCATCCAGATAGAGGGGAACGCCTCCAAGGGATGTGACGGTGTCGAGCAACAGCAAGCAATCGTGCTTTCGGCAGAGATCTCCAATCCCTTCCATCGGTTGACACACGCCGGTGGACGTTTCGGCATGCACCATCGCCAGGATGGTGGGCTTGTGCTCAATCAGAGCCGTTTCGAGCTCATCCTTCGTAAAGGCTTCCCCCCAGGGCTTTTCGACCACCTTCACATTGGCGCGGTAGCGACCGGCCATGTCGACAAGACGATTGCCGAAATAGCCCTTCACAGCAACGAGAACGGTGTCGCCGGGTTCCACCGTGTTGGCAAGCGTTGCTTCCATGGCTGCGCTGCCCGTGCCGCTCATGGGCAAGGTCAAGCGATTGTCGGTCTGCCAGGCATAACGAAGAAGCTCCTGAACTTCGCCCATCAGCTCCACATAAAGCGGATCGAGATGACCAATCGGAGTTCGAGACAAGGCCTTGAGCACCGTTGGATCGGCATTCGAAGGTCC
>NHEP01000264.1 GCA_002171515.1 bacterium TMED88
TCGCCCCCCTTCAAGCGAACCACCGTCTGTCCCTCGAGGGCGTAGTTCACCGCCAACTGCTGAATCTCCTGCTGGGACCGGGTGGGAGAATCATGACCTCGCTTTCCCACATTGATGCAGGTTGCGCTTTCAGTCGCGAGAGAAAGCAGTTCGGAAGAGGCCAACTCGTCATACAAAACCACGTCGGCTTGTTGAAGCGCTGCCGCGCCCCGGACGGTAATGAGATCCGGATCCCCGGGTCCCGCTCCGACGAGGATGAGCCGACCGGGGGGACGCACATCCCTCATGCTCCCGTTTCTCCGCGGCGAAGCTCAGCCAAAATCTCCGCCCCACCCGCATTCAAAACTGATTCGGCCACGGCCGCACCCAATGCTTTGGGATCTGTGGCTTTTCCAGTCCGTTCAGCCCGGGCCACCCTTTGGCCATCGAGCGAAGCCACTAAACCGCGGAATCGGAGCGTATCTGAGTCGATCGATTCACAGAAACCGGCGAGCGGGACCGTGCAGTCACCTTCGAGATGCTCCAGAAAACTGCGCTCGGCGCGAGCGGAATGACCAGCGTGCTTTTCTTCGAGCTTGCTTAGCGCTTCGACCAAGGGATCATCTTCGCGCGCCTGCAAGGCCAGCGTTCCTTGGGCGACCGCCGGCAGCAAAAGGTCGCTCGGAATACGCTCACTGATCTGAGCAGAACGCCCGAGCCGGTCCAAGCCCGCAGAAGCGAGGATCACCGCGTCGAGTGACTCCGTTTCGATCTTCCCAAGGCGAGTCGGAACG
The DNA here is from genome assembly GCA_002171515.1 of bacterium TMED88. Classification (GTDB taxonomy): domain Bacteria; phylum Myxococcota_A; class UBA9160; order UBA9160; family UBA4427; genus TMED88. The sequence continues at coordinate 774 of NHEP01000264.1, forward strand.
TTGCCTCGCAACGGAACAATTTCAAGATCGGGACGCAGAGCGAGGAGCTGAGCAATTCGTCGCGTGCTTCCCGTCCCGACGCGCCCTCCGTGAGGCAGGTCTTCAATCGACCCTGAAGACTGCCCGGTCACCAACGCATCGCGTGGGTCGGCCCGCTCTGGGAACGCTGCCAAAACAAGGCCGTCGGCCAAATCAGCAGGCAGATCCTTCGCACTATGAACCGCCACATCCGCTCGGCGGTCCAGAAGCGCTTGTTCTATTTCTTTGATGAAGAGCCCCTTTCCCCCGATCTTCGAAAGAGAGACGTCCTGGATCCGATCGCCAGTCGTCGTCAAAACCAGAAGTTCCGTAGAATGATTCAGCTCTTGCTCGATTCTTCGGGCCATCGTTCGAGCCTGGGCCAAAGCCAAATCGCTGCCCCGTGTGGCAATTCTCACAGCCGACACGATTTTCTCTCCGACAACTGGCGACGGCTCTTCATGACTCATCGTCCTGCGACCAGTCAGAAAGGTCCACGCGACGAATCGCATCGCCCTGAAGTTCACGATCAATTTCTGCGCCGGGGGCGCCTGGATCGTCCAAGGCAAAAAGAGCCCGCGCCTCTTCGAGCACCGCCAGCCCCTCCTCGCGGTCGGTTTGCGCCCCCAATCGGGCGAGGGGCGGATGCAGAAGCTTGTTCACGATGGCGCGGGTCAGCAACTCAACGCCCTCTCTCTGATCGGGCGACAAATCGAGCCGCTGAGCGAAACGTTCGATTTCGCTGAAACGAACGTGCTCCGCCCGCGCGCGCAGGTGCTTGATGGTCGGAACCGCCCGAAGCGCCACCAGCCAACCCGCAAAGCGCTCCTCCTCCTCTACGATGATCCTTTCCCCCGCCAACGATTCTCGCCGTCGTTGCTCTTCATTCTTCATCGCCACTTCTTGCAGGTCGTCCATGTCATACAGAAAAGCCTGATCCAGGCCATGAACCTCTGGCTCGACATTGCGAGGTACGCCCAAGTCGATCAAGAATAAGGGACGACTTCTTCGCCCTCGCAAGACGGCGGCCACGCGCTCACGGGTCAAGATCGCCCGATCGCCTCCAATACACGACAGCACGATGTCGGATTCCTCCAGTAACCCGTCGAGCTCTGAAAGCCCATGTGCCGAAACACCGAAGCGGGCGGCCAACGCCTCCGCGCGTTCAGGCGACCGATTGACAACACGAAGATGCCCAAGCCCCTCCCTCCGCAAAGCGATCAGGGAAGCTTCGATCATATCGCCCGCACCGATCATCAGAGCCGTCTTCTGACCTAAGTCCTCAAAAATCTGCCGCGCCAAGTCAACGGCAACCCGCGCCACCGAAACTGGGCGGTGGGCGATTCTCGTTTCATTCTTAACGCGCTTGGCTGTTGCGAAGGCGCGCTGAAAGAGTCGAGAGAGGACCGGACCACAGCTCCCAGACTCCAGAGCCTTACGATAGGCGTCCTTGACCTGTCCAAGAATCTGAGGCTCCCCAACAACCATCGAGTCAATCGCCGAGGCAACCCGGAAAATATGTTTTACAGCATCCCGGTCACGGTACTCGTAGACATGATCATCGAGTTCCCCGCCTCCGGGAATCGGCGTATCGCCTCCCAGTTCGCGGTGAAAGAAGCGAAAGAGGCTCAGAATCGCAGCGTCGGGCTGCCGTGTGGTCGCCACCACCTCAACCCGATTACAGGTGGAGATCAAGACGGCCTCATCGACTTCGTGCAGCGCGACCAGCTTTTCCAAAGCCGCAGAATGGTCCTCGACCGCGTAGCGCTCTCTCACCTCCACGGGTGCGCTTCGGTGACTCATTCCGAACAACAAGATTTTCATCGCAGCAGCCCCACACCCACAACGGCAAAAAATAGGAATGCAAAACCCGCAACCGCACTGGCCGCTGCCTGGCGGGGGCCCTGCCCTCCGACAAAGCGCGCCGCAGTGAGACCCGCATAAATTCCCCAGGCCATCATGGTCCACATCTCGTGTTCACTGCCGGACCAAAACTCGCCCGACACACTGTACAACCAAGGCGGCCCCGTCAGAACGCCCAAAGTCAGGAGCGCGAAGCCCACAGCCAGCGCAATCCGATTGACCCGATCCAATGCTTCCAAGGACGGGAGCCGCGAGGAGGTTGTCTTCCGCTTTAAGCGACGGTGCTGAATCAAGAAGAACAAACCTGCGAGGCTTGCCCCCCCCAAGAGACTCAATCCGGCACTCGAGAGGAGGACATGAGCATGGGGCACGATCCCCTCCACCCGCCCGCCGGAATCCGCCGGGTTCTCCAACCCCATTGAGGCCAAGAAGACCACCAGAAAAGCCACGGGTCCCGCCGCCGCCAAGAGGCCGGTGAGCCGGATGCGTCGAACCAGCAGAAGCAAGAAAATAACGCCTACCCAGACTGCGAACGAACCAAACAGAGAAAGGGAGCGAAGCGAAGGCACCGTGTCCAACCGGTGCAGGGTGGCAAAGGCCAACCCCTGAGCCACCGCCCCGAACCCAAGGCCCACCACCGCGTAACGGCTCGCCTGCCGGGAGGGCAACGTCAGCCCGACCAGGGCAGCAATGCCGGAGGCCAGATACAGCGCAGCAGCGGTCTGTTGAAGTTCGATCATGGGGTCCTTTCGGACATCCTCCGCGTCCGAGCGGGGTCGGCCCCGAGGGGTGCGGCGCCTCCCGGAGTATAGACGCGGACTCAACCGGCTGCCTCGAAAGCCTTGAACCCGCTCGCGGGTCGTCAGAGCGACCTCAGCGATTCTTCAGACGCTCCATCTGGGCCGCAACCTTGACCCGGTCATTCACCATCTCGAAAACGCGGAAGGCGGGCTCACCCCAAAGCACAAATCGAACCTCCTCCAAGGAACTCGTCTGAGTAAGACGAAGCCGGGCTTCCTCCAAAGAGATTTCAGCGCAGGCCTGCAGCGAGAAGCCGCCCACCCCGGCCCCGAGCGCCGGGAAAGCGACCGACTGAAAACCCTTTTCCTCTGCCAGCGCTAAGCTGGCGCCGACAGCGCACCGGATGGTGTCCTCGCTGGCCGGGCCCCCAAGCTCCANGCTGGCGGCGTGAATAATGAAGCGAGCCGGAAGCCGCCCCGCTCCGGTCAGTGCCGCCTCGCCCAGGCCAATGGCGCCCCGCGCGTCACATTCAGCCTGGACCTCAGGCCCCGCCTTGTCGCGAATTGCCCCTGCGACGCCAGAACCGAGCTTCAGCGCGGTGTTGGCCGCGTTCACGATCGCATCCACTCGCTGCTCCGTAATGTCCCCCTCGAGGAGAATAATTCGAGCCATTGGGTCTTCCTCCGAGATGGTGCGAGGCGCTTGCCGGGCACCAACATAGCCCGAGCCAAAAACCTTGCGCCGATCGACCCGCGAATGCCCGCCACTGCTATCCTGATCGGGTTGGGTCGTTTAGACGCGACGTAGAGAAAACCCGGAAGGCTCAAGCCTCTTCGGCAAAGCCCCCTTGAAAACAGGCAGGAGAAAAACCCGTGGCAGACGTATTGCATGTGAGCGACGACAATTTCGAGAGCGAAGTCATCAACTCAGACCAGCCCGTGATCGTGGATTTCTGGGCGGAGTGGTGTGGACCTTGCCGGCAAATTGCCCCGATCATCGAGCAACTGGCCACGGATTACGAGAGCCAAGTCAAGGTTGTCAAGCTCAACGTCGACGAAGCGCCCGGCGTGGCCGGTCGATATGACATTCGCTCCATCCCGACTGTGCTCGCTTTCAAGGGCGGACAAGTCATTGAACAAATGGTCGGAGCCCGCCCGAAGGCCGCATTCGAAGAGCTGGCCACGAAGCTCTCAAGCTAAACCAGGGCGCCCTCGGGCAGAGCCTCCGCGGCCTTTGGATCCTCATCGAGAATCCGATCCGGATCAAAAAGCCGCACCGGCCATCTGCGGCGGAGCGCCGTCCGATACAAGAGCGGGTCGGGATTAACAACCACCGGGTGGCCCACTCTGTCTAGAAGCGGCATATCGGTGATCGAGTCGGTGTAGAACCAACTTCGCGCCAAATCAATATTCTGGTCTTCAATCAGTTTTTTGAGCCAGAAGATTTTGCCCTCTTCGAAGCAAATCGGTTCAACCACACGTCCGGTGAAGAGTCCATCCTCGACCTCAAGACGCGTGTAGACCATATGTCGGACGCCCAGATATTTAGCGAGGGGCTCCACGACAAAACGCGTCGCTCCGCTGACGATACAAACTTCATGACCTTCGGCTTGGTGATGGCGGACTCGTTCGACCGCCTCAGCATAAATGGTGGGCAGAATCCGCTCTTCGAAAAGGTTCTCAGCCTCCTCGGCCAAGGCCGCTGCGCTGCGACCCTGAAAATCGACCATCATGGACTTTGTCCACGCCACCAAATCCAAGATGCCCACCTTGTATTGCAAGTAGGCCCCCAGGCCTTTGATCAAAGTCAGGGCATCGATCTCGCCTTCCTCGTATCGGTGCTTCATATAGACGGAGCCCGAATTTTCGGAAATGATCGTCTTATCCATATCGAAGAACGCTCCGACACGAGGCGCATCGGCGCCCCTGCCGGACAACTCCGTCGAGCCGTTCACCGAAAACTCCTCTTCATCCAATCCCCTCTGGCCCCGTCGCCCTGAACATGGAAAAGTCGCAGGCGGCTTGCTGCGCGCCTCATTGCTTAGGGTTCAACAACGATCCGGCCGACTGCCTTTCGGTCAATCATATCTCGGAGCGCTTGAGGCCCTTCGCTCAAAGAGTACCGCCGAGAAACATGAGGGCTGAGTTGGCCATCAGCGGTCCACTGCAGAAGGTCTCGCGCAATGGCATCTCGGGTCTCTGGTTCACGCGCCACCATCGCGCCGTAGAAGACACCCACAATTTGGCAGCTCTTCAGAAGCGTCAAATTAAGAGGAATCCGAGGAATCCCGGCGGTAAACCCGATCACCAGAAAACGCCCCCCCCAAGCCGTCGCGCGTATGGCCGCCTCGGCATAGTCGCCCCCGACCGCGTCGTAGACCACATCGCAACCATGGCCATCGGTCAAAGCCTTGGCTCGCTCCTTTAAATTCTCCGTCGAGTAGTTGATCGAAGCGTCCGCCCCTCGTTCACGACACAGCTCCAGCTTCTCGTCGCTGGAGGCCGCTGCAATCACTCGAGCCCCCATCATCTTACCCAGCTCAACCGCGGCTAGGCCCACGTTCCCCCCAGCACCCAGAACCAAGAGGGTCTCGCCGGGCTGAAGTTGCCCGCGATGATGCAGTCCGTAATAACCTGTCCCGTAGGCGTATAGGAGCCCGGTGGCTTCCGCAAAATCGGCGCCATCCGGAATTTTTCGGGTGGACACCGCCGGCACCGCTGCCTTCTCGGCGAACCCGCCGACAATGCCTGCGCTTCCGACCACACGATCCCCCTCGGTGAAGTCCTCGACGCCTTCTCCCACGGTCGAAATAATTCCGGCCACTTCACCGCCCGGAACAAAAGGCGGCGCCGCCTTGAACTGATACTTGTCCTCAATCATCAGCGTGTCTGGAAAGGTGACCGCCGACGCCTTCACCTCGATGACGACCTGCCCCGGGCCCGCTTCGGGGTCAGGCATTTCCTCGACCGACAACTTTTCGGGAGGACCAAACTCTTTACAGACGACTGCTTTCACGGAGGTTCTCCTCGGTCAGAGATCGGCGACCAGCCGATCGTACAGCTCCACAAAATTATTCCGGTCCTCACCCGAAAGCATCTCAATCGCGCCACGGGGATGTTGATTCAACTGGCCGGTGATGTTGTAGGGAACCAGGGCGCCCCACTCGAGCTTCTCTCGCAGCCCGACAAAGTGTTCCTGAAGAAGCTGAAGGACTGGCCGGATTCGATAAGAAGGGTTCTTCAGAAAACCAAGCAGCAGTTCCATCGGACAGTTTCCCGCGCCTCTCCCCATGCCCGCCATCGTGGCATCCACTCGATTGCAGCCATGAATAATGGACTCGATGGTATTCGCAAAAGCCAGCTGCTGGTTGTTGTGGGCGTGGATCCCCACCTCTTTACCCGTCCCCTCGAACGCCGCCCGGTAGCGATCCACCAGCCGGCCAATTTGCTCTCCATAAAGTGAACCGAAGCTATCGACGACGACCACCGTACTGGCGGGTGTATCGCGAAGCGACTCAAGCGCTTGGTCGATTTCAGCATCTTGCAGGACGGAAACCGCCATCAAGTTGCACGTCACTTCGTACCCCTTGTCGGCCGCGTCCCGAATCATGTCGATCGCAACGGGGATCTGGTGCACATACGTCGCGACGCGAATCACATCGAGGACACTCTTTTCTTTCGGAAGAATATCTTCGTGGTAATCGGTCTTTTCGGCATCGGCCATCGCGGCCAATTTCAACGAGGAATCATTATCGCCAACGATTCTGCGCATGTCGTCTTCGTCACAAAACTTCCAATCGCCGAATTTTCCCGGTGCAAAGAGCTTCCTGGAACCCTTATAACCGAGCTCCATGTAGTCAATTCCGGATTCCACACAGGTCTGGTACACGGCTCGCACGACGTCATCGTCAAAGAGATGACTGTTCACAAGACCGCCATCGCGAATAGTGCAATCAAGCACTTTTAATTCAGGACGAAAAGTGATCCACGGTGCGCTCATGAGGGGGGTCCTTTCGGGTCGTTCGGTTCATCGGGAGCGAAGCCCCTAGCTTAGACAGCCAGAGGCCCGAGATCCAGCACCAGCGAGGAGCGCGTGGGGCCCAACGGCATCGGTCTTAAAACACGTATCGACGCATCGAGACGTTAAAGAGGAGGCCGATGGCAATCGCCGCGGACAACAAAGCGCTCCCGCCGTAGGAGAAGAGAGGCAATGGAACGCCAATGACCGGCGCCAAGCCCAAAACCATGGCCACATTGATCGCCGCAGGCCAGAAGAGTGTGCCCACGAGCCCCACGGCCAGCATCGCTCCAAATCCATCCTTCGAATTCCGAGCAATCCAAAGCCCCCAGAGCAGGAGTGCCGCAAAAGTCAGCAGGACAAGGGTGCTTCCCAGGAATCCCCATTCCTCCGCCAAGACGCTGAAGACGAAATCTGTGTGCTGGGTGGGCAGGAAGCGCAGCTGAGTCTGAGTGCCTTCTTGCCATCCGGTTCCCAGAAGACCGCCGGAACCGACGGCAATACGCGACTGCATGGCCTGATATCCCGAGGCCAAGGGATCGCGAGACGGATCGAGAAAATCGAGGATTCGGCTCTGCTGGTAGGCCTTTAGGCCAAAACTCCATAAAGCGGCGAGGCCAGCAAGGCCCACCAACGCCACCCCCGCCCAGGCCCGCAAGGGGATGTGAACCAAAGGAAGATACGTCAGCGCGACCAGCACAGTCAGAAGCGCCACACCCATATCGCGCTGCAAAATGATCAGTCCCACAGGCAATGCGGTGATCAACAGAGGGGTCACCAGATCCCGGAGCTGGGTAATGATCTGAGGCGGTCGCTGGTGAAAATATCTCGCGAGCGCGATCACCAAGGCGATCTTCGCAATCTCGGAGGGCTGAAAGCTCCCCTCGAAGAGCCAAGCCTGGGCCCCCCGAGTCACCGTCCCGACCAGCAGAGTCAGAGCGAGGAGAAACAAGGCGGCGCCAAAGATCAACGGCCCAAACCGTTCCATGTGACGATAGTCGATCAAAGCAGCGACCAGGGCCACGAAGAACCCAAGGCCGATCAGGGTCACCTGCCGGCGGACAATATCCGCCATGCCCCCCTCGACGCCTGCGGCCGCTGCCGAGGCCAAGTTCACAACACCCAGTAGCAGCAGCATCGAAACCAGCCCCAGCAGCACCCAGTCGAAATTCTGAAGCGATCGTCGATCAACCAGCACAGCTACGGCCGCTCCGATTGAGTCACTGGGTGAACAACTGCCTGTTGCTGGACGACATCCGCACCGGCTTCGGACTCGCGCTCGCGGGCTCGTTTCTTTTCAAACCATTGGGCGATCACTGCCCGGGCGATCGGTGCAGCGACAGTGCCCCCGCCCTCCCCGGCATGCTCCACGACCACAGCGACTGCGATCTCAGGGGCTTCCGTCGGGGCGTACGCGGCGAACAAAGCGTGGTCCCGATAGCGAATCGGGATATCTTGCTCCGCCATCGACTCCACAACGTCCAGCCGGACCACCTGACTCGTTCCAGTTTTCCCTGCCACGGACAGCCCCGTCACGCGCGCTCGTGCGCCTGTCCCCTGAACGGTCCGAGTCGGCGGATTCTGATCCGTGCCCGGCCTCCCGGGGGTCCCCTCAACGACGGCAATCAGCCCCTCGCGAACTTGGTTGAGAAAGACCGGATCCACCCCAGCCTGCTTCGCCTCGCCGATTGGATTCTCAGCCACGACCTGCCCGTCCCACGACTCGAGTCGCTGAACCAGCCGAGGCGGGAAGTGCACACCTCCATGGGCGAGGGCCGCGTAAGCATTCGCAAGCTGAATGGGGGTCACTAAGTCGTAGCCCTGACCAATCGCCGCAGAAACCGTTTCCCCCTTGATCCAGGACTCGCCGCGGACTCTCTCTTTCCAAGCCCGGGTGGGAATTAAGCCGGCGGCTTCGCCCTGCAAGGCCACACCGGTGCGCGTCCCCAAGCCGAATCGCCGGGCAAAGGAGGCAATCGTGTCGACCCCGAGGTCGATCCCCACTTGGTAGAAGAAAACATCGCAGCTGTCGCGAAGCGCCGCCGCCAAGTTCACCTCTCCATGACCACTTCGCTTCCAGCAACGATACACACGTCGCCCCAGCCGGTAATACCCCGGGCAATAGACAGTCGTCTCGGCATCAATCTTTCCCTCGGCCAACGCGGCGAGCGCGACAAAGGGTTTGTAGGTCGAGCCCGGGGGATACTGGCCCGAAATGGCTCGGTTGCGCAGGGGATGCCACGCGTCGCCGGTCAACGAGGCCCAGGTGCTGGCATCGATGCCACCGGCAAAGAGGTTCGGGTCATAGGCTGGCCGAGAAACCATGGCCAGCACATCTCCATTGCGAGGATCGATCGCGACCAGCGCCCCCATTCGGTCAGGGTTTCCAGGCGCCTTCACGCGAAAGGCTTCTTCAGCCGCTCTTTGAAGATCAAGGTCCAACGTCAAGATCAGTCGCCCGCCCGGTACGGGTGCAACCTCTTCGATGACGTCGATCTCCTGACCGGCCACATCCACCACAAGATTGCGCCCGCCCGTTCGGCCACGTAGATGGGATTCCAGCCCGAGTTCAAGACCGTATTTTCCGATCACGTCGCCCGCGCGATAGCCCGAGAAAGCCTCCTGACCGAGTTGCTGGGCATCGATTTGACCAATCGTCCCGAGCATGTGCGCCGCCGATTCTTCTTCGACGTAGTCCCGCCTGGGCACCATATCGGTCACGACACCCGGCATGGCGTATCGGTGCTCTTCGATTCGGGCGCGTGCCGCGTACCCGAGATCCCCCTCAACCACCACCGGCTGAAACCGACGTCGTCCAGTCGGGCGGCCGACTTGTTTCTCAATTTCTTCTGGATCTCGGCCCAACAACTCGCCGAGAACGGGAAAAGTGACATCCCCATCGGGCAGGTCGTTGGCAATCACCTGAACACGAAAGGCGGGGCGACTCGTTGCGAGGACTCGCCCCTCACGGTCGACGATATCGCCCCGGGGCGCTTCAAGTCGGACTGTCCGCACCGAATTTCGCAGCGACCGATCGGCCAGATCGGCCCCTTCAAGAATCTGCAGCTGAAACAGGCGAAGAACAAACAGGCCAAACACCGCGAGGATGGCCAGGGCGATCAACCCCAGCCGCAATTCGCTCGGTGCTTCATTGGCCGAAGAAAGACGATCATGATCCGAGCCCTTGAAGATCAAACCGGCCTCCGAGAAGACTCGATGGGCAGCGCGCGGGAGACCCCATCTTCATCTCCCGCCCAAACACCCAGGAGTCGAACCCCTGCCGCAACCCATGGGGCGCAAAGACCGTTGATGGCCGCATGCAAAATGCCCCCGAGCCAGACACTCGCCGGCAGCCAACCCATATCCAAAAAAAACTGTGAAATCAGCGCAGCCGCAATTCCGTAGAGGAGCGTCGCCGCGAACACGAAGGCGACAAGGGGCAGCCCAGCTCTCAAATTCAGTTGGCGGCCGGCGATCAACGCACTGGCAAAAGCCAATACACGGAGCAGCCCATGCTGACCGACCAGGGATCCCGACAACCAATCCGCCGAAAAACCCAGTCCCCCCGCCAGCGCGAGCCCGGCGGCGAGCCCGCGCCACCGAAGCCCTACACACAGAACCACCAAAAGGCCTAGATCGGGACACCAAGGCGGGGGCAACAGCGTGGCCAGCGCACCCTGGACCACTAAGGCCAGCAGCCCCAACCCCAGGCACAGCCACCACTTTTTCACGGCCGGTCGACCCGAGCGGTTTCAATGGGCCGCGGCGCTGCAGACGGCTCAGAGGGGCTCTCGGAATCCACCGGGGACGTCGGCCCGGGCAGCAGCTCGGGCTTTTCGTGGGGCGCGGGTGTATTCGGGCCATACAACAGGTCGAGGCTTGGCCCCCGCCTCAACATCACGAACACCTGCTCAAGCCGCCCAAAATCAACCATCGGCCGGACCCGGGCCACCTGAACCAGGCTCCCGCCGGGCTCTTCTAGCGCGACGATTTGCCCCAAGCGCAGCCCCTTTGGATAAAGCCCTCCGAGCCCCGAGGTCATAATGAGATCGCCGACCTCCACGTCGCTCTCCCGAACGACAAACTCGAATTCCAGTTCACCGGCCCCTAAGCCCCGAAGCAGCCCGCGGGCTCGACTTCGCTGCACCACCGCATCGATTGTGCTCTGCCGGTCCAAGACCAACATGACCTTGGCGGCTCCCGGCGAAGTCCTCGTGATCAAGCCCACCACACCCTGCTCGGTCACGACCGGGTGGCCTGCTCGCACACCATGCTGATTCCCGCGGTCGACCAATACGCTTCGAAACCAAGGCGACACATCAAGGCCCACGACCTCAGCCGGGAGCATGGGGGTCTCAAAGTCGTCGCGCATCGCCGCGATACGTTCCAGATGTTCACCGGCGACCAGCGCCTCGCGAAACTGCAGGTTCTCTTGTTCAAGAAGAACAATCCGAGACCGCAGCTCAACGTTCTCTTGCTGAATTCCTACTAGGTCGATGTAGCGACCCCATGCATCCCCCAACGCATCAAAGGGCGCGGCCGCGGCCCGTTGAATCGGAATCGCCACTTCAAGCAGCACTCCACGCCACCAGGGAAGATCACGGTGCCCCTCACCCGCGATGTCACCTCGGTCTCTCACCATGGTGACCGTGGCAATCAGAACGAGGACCAAAAACACGATCGGCGCCGCAAGTCGATTCAAAAATCCAGGCATCCCTTTGAGGGCCAGTCCTCACTTTCTCGGACCGGCAACTCCTCCTCTCCCGCCGCGATGAAACCGCCGGACGCAAAAGGGTCTGAGCTTCATCAGGAGCGAATGGTGACTTCCTTCAGCAGCCGCAACTCATCCAAGCAACGACCTGTCCCCACCGCAACGGCGGTGAGCGGGTCTTCGGCCAACATCACCGGTAAGCCGGTCGTCTCCCGGAGGAGGATATCGAGGTTCGACAGCATGGAACCGCCCCCCACCAAAACAATCCCCTTGTCGACAATATCGGCCGACAGCTCCGGAGGCGTTCGCTCAAGCGCCATTTTGACGCTTTCGACGATGGCGTTGATCGGCTCCGCCAAGGCCTCGCGCACTTCTTCCGACTTGATCTCGAGAGTTTTCGGAACCCCGGCTACCAGATCGCGTCCTTTAATCTCGAGATGCTCTTGGGTCTGCGCAGGAAAAGCCGTTCCGATTTTGATCTTGATCAATTCAGCTGTTCGCTCGCCGATCAAAAGATTGTACTTGCGCTTAACGTAATTGATGATCGCCTCGTCCATCTTATCGCCGCCCACGCGGGTTGAGTTTGAATAGACGATGCCGGAGAGCGAAATGACGGCCACCTCGGTCGTCCCTCCGCCGATGTCGATAATCATATTGCCCGAGGGTTCCGTGACGGGCAGGCCGGCCCCAATGGCCGCGGCCATCGGTTCCTCGATCAAATAAACCTCACGAGCCCCCGCGAGCATTGCGCTTTCCTTGACAGCGCGCTTCTCAACTTCAGTGATGCCCGAAGGCACCGCAATCACGATCCGAGGCCTCACCATGCGCTTCCGGTCGTGAACCCGCGTAATGAAGTAACGCAGCATGGCCTCGGTGATTTCGAAATCAGCGATCACACCATCCTTCATCGGCCGTGTCGCGACGATGTGACCGGGTGTTCGCCCGAGCATTTCTTTGGCCGCCTTACCGACCGCCCGGACCTTGTCGGGGCCGCGACCATCCTTCGAGACCGCGACCACGCTGGGCTCGGAGACGACGATCCCCCGTCCGTTTACGTAGACCAACGTGTTGGCCGTACCCAGATCGATCGCGAGGTCGCTAGAAAACCAGCCGAGCACGGTATCGAGAATCAAGTCGCTTTCCCCCTGGCCCTTTCGAACCCTTTGGCCCGGTCTTCGGGCCGCCGGGTGCGAGTCGGCCTCCCGCTCTTTCGAGCCCGGAAACTTTTGTCTGCTGTCGTGACCCCACCGCGGCCAGCGCCGGGGTCACGCGGAATCATGTTCGCCTAAGTGTCTGGTTTGACGAATGTTTTACCAGAATTGCTGAGCGTCGTAAAAAGTAACAGTGTGCGCCTCGGCGAGCAAGCGGCGCACCGATCCGGCTTGCCTGCCCGGCGCGCTCCCCTCATCGCGCGATTCCGCTTGCCCCAACCGAAACGGATTCGTACTCTCGCGCGTCTCAAGAAGGCTGCGAGACCCGTCGCGCGCTCTGCGGCGACGCATTATCACGAGGCAGGCGCTTCCCCCGCCGGCCTGGGATTGGAGAAAAATCGAATGCTCGAGTCAATCCGGAAGGGCCAGCGATGGCTCACCCTACTTCTGGTGGCCTTTGTCGGTGCGGTCTTCGTTTTCTTCATGGGGGTCGGCGGCCAGTTTGGGCCTTCATCCCCCTCGGGAAAGTCCATCGTTCAGATCTCAGGGACCCAGATGAGTGAGGGCGACTTCAATCGCCTGCGCGCCCGACTCGAACAGTTCTATCGCGACGAAATGGGCGAGCAGTTCGACGGCCGAGAGCAAGCCGATGCACTCAATGCCCTCGCCCTTCGAGAACTCGTGAATCAGGTTGTGCTCGCCCACTCTGCACGCGAGCTCGGCATCCGAGTCGACCGCGAAGAAATTCAGCAACTCGTCACCCAGTCCCCTGAGTTCCGGGATGACACCGGCCGCTTCAACAAAGATGCTTTCGTCGAGTATGCGAAGTGGGAGTACGGCAGCCAGCGCGCCTTTATCGAACGAATGCGAACCGACCTTCTCCGACAAAAGATGATCGGCCTGCTGTACGACCAAGCATCGGTCAGCCCGAGTGAGGCCCGAGACGCGGCCCTGTATGGACTCGAACAACGCCGCCTTGCCTACGTGACCCTTGACCCAACACAGCTTCCGCCCGGAGACCCGCAAGCCGAGATCGACGATGAAACCCTCACGGCTTGGGTTCAAGCCAACGATGAATCGCTCCAATCCGCCTACCAGGAGAACTCAGCCCAATATGCGGAGCCCGCCGAGGCCACGGCCCGC
>NHEP01000265.1 GCA_002171515.1 bacterium TMED88
TGCTGATGCTGTTGCTGCGATTGCTAAAGAAGCTGGATTTAATGTTTCCGCTGATTTAATCACCAAGGCTCAATCAGAGATTTCTAACGAGGAGCTGGAAAACGTGGCTGGTGGAAGGGGAAGACATGGTGATCCGACGTGGGTACCTGGGGACGTTGGCTGTGGATTACTACAAGTGATCGGGTTTTAGAAAAAACTTATACTACAATTGACAACACTCACAGCCCCTGCATTGACTGGGGTTTTTTATTTCTTTAATTACCCATACACACCATCAATCAGCCTTCAATACCTGGCACTAATAAATACTTAGTTGAACCACCAGCGGCATAACTGCTGAACCAGTGCTACAACAGCTCTATTAGCAACTATCCCATGTCAGAAGAACAACTCAAAGCCTTTATGGAGAAGGTCCAAGGCGATACCAGCCTTCAGGAGAAGCTCAAATCCGCTGCTGATTCTGATGCAGTAGTTGCCATAGCTAAAGACGCGGGATTTATGATTTCTGCTGAAGACTTGAAAAAAGCTCAATCCGAGCTTTCAGATGATGAACTGGAAGTGGTATTAGGGGGGATAAATGCTGGTGAAATTGCTGGACCAAATGCAGGTCGGTTCTTTACCTCATTATATCAAATACACTCATGCACATGTGGCTTGCCACGCTAAGCAGAGGGATTGGATTGAACTCGCTAAATTTTTACATGAGAGAAACTATCCAAAGCCTTCCTTGAAAAAGTCAAAGAGGATGCCAACCTTCAGGACAAAATCAAAGCAGCGAAGTCACATGATGAAGTTGTCATTATTGTAAAAGGACATGGCCACGAATTTGCTTCTACCCATAGAACTCAACTCAGTGACAAGAAACATGAAGGCGTGTCTGGCTGTGCTAGCAAATCAGGGCTAAGTGGCTTTTGCGTCCCAAACTTGCCGCCTGACGTTTGCGAAACTCACTGTTTAACCAAAACGGGAGAGTCTTGTTGAACACCAACTCTGCCTAACATTTCCACACTAAGCTTTTTCGATATTAGATGATCATTCCTGTTGATTCTTCAACAACTCCCACACACAAAAGACCATGCAATAAGGCGAATTCTCAACCCAATAGACATTGAAAACAATATATTTTAACAGGAATGAGACAAGCCTAGAAAAGCAGGCGAAGACGAAGACTCAGAAGCAGACGAAGACGCAGACAAAGACGCAGAAGCAGACGAAGACGAAGACGCAGAAGCAGAAGCAGACGCAAAAGCAGGCGCAGCCCTTTACAACCGGCAGATAAAGATTAAAATGTGCGTGATGAGAAGTTCAACTCAAAAAAGGATCAAAAGATTTGCTCAAGCCTCAGCAGGTTTGAGCTTACTGGCCATGAGCCAAATTCCAGCAAAAGCGAGGTACATAGAATTAGATAACACAAAAAATTCCACAACCCCCTCACCATCGCTCATAAATCAAAACAAGCTGGAAATTGATTCAGATCAACTCGTCAGCAAGCTTGAACAGCTACAAGCAGATATCAAAAAGAATAGTATCTCCATCAGCCTTGAAGAGGCCATTACCCTTGGAGTGAAAAACAATCCAGACCTAGAAATTGCATTTAGAGAAATACAAGCAAGTGAATGGCGGCTCATTGGCGCAAAGAGAAAGTGGTACCCAACATTGAGAATCGACGGTGGATCACCATTCACAGGGTATAACTGGGCGACATATGTAGAGCATAACTATGCCCAAGGGCCAGCAATTGAAGCCATCCAAGGAGACACAACATCTAATACCATGAAAACAAAATCAAAGACCTTTGATACAACCGCAACCGCAAGAATTAGTTGGGATTTTCTTGATCTAACCAGACAACCAGACATCAACTCAGCAGAAGACAGCCTCAGAAGGCAAAAGCTATTATTCAATGCAAGCGCAAGAAACCTAATTTTAGCAATCCAACAGAGTTATTTTTCAATTCAGAGTAGCGCACAACTTATAGACAGTTTTCAGCAAATTTATGCTATCAACAAGCAACAACTCAGCATTCTAAGTGCAAGGCAAGGCATTGGAATGACAACCGTACTTGACGTAGAGCAAACAAAATCACAACTCTTCAGTCAGCTCAATCAGCTTATTCTCTACACAAAGAACTACATCAGCGAAACAGCGCGCCTGGCTAAAAATCTTGCCCTACCACCAGGGCGCCTAGCGATTCCAGCAGAGAAGGCCAAGCCACAAGGGGTTTGGACACAAAGCTTAAGCCAGACCATCGACGAAGCCCTTCAGCAAAACGAAGAGATTCTTGCAAATATTGCAGCTGCTGAAGCTGCTGAGTGGACTGGTATTTCATCACTTCGACAATACCTACCAGTTTTTTCAATCCAAGCATCCGGGAATCTAAGCAATCAAAATGGTTACCAGAATATCTTGGTAACCGAAGATCCCAACAAGAATAGGAAGGATACACAAAATTGGGGGGCGAGTATTGGGATTGGGTTTCGATGGAATGCTTTTGATGGGGGTATTAATGCTGCAAATGCAGAAACACAATTTGCGCGGAGCCGTCAGTTCCTCTCAACAGCAAGTCAATCTAAACTTCAAATCACCCAACAGATTCAATCAAGCTATGGTGCCATGGAAACCGCACGGATAGCAATAGCAAGTGCGGAACAGGCCTTACGTAGTGCAAAAATTGCACAAGAAGCAGCTAGAGCACGATTTGATGTAGGAGCAGGAGATATCGTTAGCGTTGTGCAAGCTATTGGTCTTCTTTCCACTGCTGCCCAACAACAATCACAAGCGACCCTTTCTTACAATAATTCTATTGCTGAACTTTATCGTTACTCAGCAAATTGGCCCATGACAAGCCAAAAAGATGTGGATTTGAGAATTAAAACAAATCGCCTTACCAAACAACCATGAATCAACTTTTTAATGATCGCGCCCTGAAACAGCGTCACAGAAGTGGGGATCAAAATGGACCAGTAACCTTACTCACTCCTCCGTTGCGAGCAACACTTGGATTGGGTGCACTCATAGCCTTAGCTGGTGGATTATGGGCGACTTTCGCCAGAATTCCTGTCAGTGTTCAAGGCAGCGGGGTGTTATTACCTGTCAGTACGATCAATGCAAGCCTCAGCGGAACCAAAGGGATTGCAATCTATATGTTTAATAAACCCCACAAAGAGTGGCAGAAGCAAGCTCGTTATTTTGCCACATATCCTGACAGAATCAACAATCAAGAATTACTAAGGCTGGCAAAAACTATCTATGAAGAAAGTCACATCACCACCTCTCTTTCAACAAATACCACCGCATCGGAGATTTTCGCACGCAATCTCAAAGAAACCTTTACCGGACTCAAAATTCACAAAGGCCAGTTAATGATGTGGATCCAATCGGCGGGTGAGCTTGAGCAACTGAGCAGCAGCATTGAAGAGGTAGAGCGTTCACTAGAAACAAATAAGGCTCAAAGATTAAACATTCAAAGCAAACAAGTAATCCTAAAAAATGAGCTCAAGAGCCGATCCGCATACTTGCAAAGCATGAGCGAATTGGCAAAAAAGGGGTTTGTCAATATGGAAAGCATGTTACAAGAGCAATCACAAGTAGACAACGTGAGGTCGCAGATACTCAGTAACAGAAACCAACTCATAGACATAACGAATAAGCTTAAAAATTCATATTCCTCACTTCGCGGACAAACGGCAAAGATCATCGACAAGCAACTAATCTACGCGGGTCAAAATCTTTATATCTCGAGCATTATTCCCAATAACGGTGAAAATGTTGGAGAAGGGGATCTACTGATGCAACTGAGCAACAATCAACTGGACCAACCAGTCATGGTTCCCGTGTTTCTGAGCAGTAAGGAAATGGCACAAGTTCAACCAGGAATGAAAGTGCTTGCAACACCCGCGGGTTACAAGAGGGCGGAAGTTGGTGGGATACGCGGCAAAGTGGTCTCAATGGCGAAATTACCCAGCGGTGTTGAAGAAGTAACAGCCAGGACTGGCGTCAAAGCTCTAGCTAATTCCATTGTTTCAAAAAAGTCGGTGCCCACGCTTGCAGTTGTAGCGCTTGAAAAAAGTGATCAAAGCCCGATCAATGGTGGGGGCTATCGATGGAGTTCCGATTCAGAGCTTCCATATCCGCCAACACCAGGTGATGCCCTTAGTGTAGAAATTACAACAAGGAGGGTTGCCCCAATCTCTCTAGTCATTCCTGCAATTCGTAGCTTTTTTGGTATTACACCTCCCGACACTCCGCAGAAGGTGGTCCCCCATGGAAGCCTCGATGACACCAATCAAGGTACGAAGTAGATGAAAAAAACGTTGCAGGGACAACGAGTCAAAGCACAAACGCGGCTGCAGTATGAAGCAGCCGAATGCGGAGCCGCCTCTCTAGCCACAATCCTTGATTATTTCGGAAAGATTGTCGAGCTCAGTGAGTTACGAGCAGCATGTGGCGTGAATCGGGATGGATCGAATGCAAAACAGGTCTTAATAGGCGCTCGTCAATACAAACTCAAAGCTCGGGCCTATCGCTGTTCTGGTGAGCAGCTTCAGGAAGCAGGACGCTTCCCCTGTGTTGTGTTTTGGGGATTTAATCATTTCCTCGTTGTTGAAGGCTTTGAAGGAGAGCATGCCTATTTAAGTGATCCAGCACAAGGTCGGGTGCGCGTATTGATGGAAGAATTTCTTGATAGTTTTACAGGCGTTGTCCTTGAATTTGAACCTGGACCTGACTTCGTAGCGGAAGGGAAGCAACCATCTCTGGTCTGGAGTTTGATCCGCACTTTGAAGCCCTATCAAGCATCATTACTTCAACTTCTGATCGTTTCCACCGGTCAAGCCATTCTAACGCTGCTGGTGGCTGGATTAACCTCCACATTTATTGACAGCTTTTTACAAAATCAACGCTTATACTTTGGCATTCCAATTATTTGGTTTCTACTCTTAAGCATCATCGGATGGCTTTCCTTATTAAGCATCCAGTTTGTAATCCTACGGCGAATGGAGCTGTTGCTTTCAAAAAAGCTGACAGCGGATCTATTCAGAAAATTATTCCAAGTCACGTTCGACTTTTATCAAACGCGTTTCCAGGGCGAAATCGCGAGCCGATTACTACTCGGAATGGAAACCACTCAAGTTTTAGTGGCAAGACTTGTACGTTTCATGAGCTCAACTTGGATCGCAGCATTAGTTCTGGTTTTCGCCTGTTTCATTTCGCATTGGTTAGCACTTCTGGTGTTAACCATCATGGCTGGCAATCTGGGATTGAACTGGTGGCTTACCGATCAACGCTATGACGCTAATCGTAAGTTAGCCATCGAGGAAGGAAAGGCTCAAGGGAAGGGACTGCAAGGTATTAACAATATCGAATCACTAAAAGCCTCAGGTTTGGAATTTGACTTTTTGAGTCAATGGCAAGCAAGCTTTGGGAATGTAGTCATCCAAAATCAACAGCTGGGGGCACAAATGGCTCTGGCTACGATTACTGCGAGTGGCAGTAGCTTCCTCCTCAATGCTCTCATCATTGCAGCAGGCGGATTCCTGATCATTGCAGGAAAGATATCTCTTGGCACGCTGGTGGCCTTTCAATTCCTTCAGGGCCAACTCACAGCACCGATTTCCTCCTTGCCTCAAATCAATTCTGCTATNCAAAGGCTCATTGGCGANCTNGGTCGACTGGAAGATCTGCGCAAAAACAAAAATGATCCATTGGTGCGAAGTTTCCAACTCCTCGATCNTNATGNNCCANTAGCTCAAAAAGTAACAACAAAGCTCTCAGGACAGATNGAACTCCANAACCTCAATTTTGGNTTCACNCCCAGTTCCGAACCATTTATCAAAGATCTCACCTTATCGATACCAGCAGGTTCTCAGTTATCCATCGTTGGAAGTAGTGGATCTGGAAAAACAACGTTAATCAGAATCCTTGCAGGTCTTTACACTGCATCCTCAGGCGAACTGTTATTTGACAACCAACCCTGGGAACAACATGGCGACCAAACAATGCGTAGCAGCCTAGCCTATGTTCCCCAGCAAGTATTCATCTTTAACGCAAGCGTAGAAGATAACATCACTCTTTGGAATCCTAGCTACAGCTTAAATGATCTTGAAACAGCGGCAAAAGCTTCTCAAATCCTTTCCACCATTAACAATCATCCAGAATCCTTTCACCGAGAGCTTAAAGACAATGGCAAAGATCTAAGCGGTGGCGAACGTCAACGCATCGAGATTTGTCGAGCACTATTACGTCAGCCAAGTATTCTTCTATTTGATGAGGCAACAAGTGCATTGGATAACGCGACCCAATCCAAAGTGCTTGACACCCTCAAAGAAAAAGCAATTACTGTCGTCAATGTATCTCACCGCCTTGACGCATCTTTGCGAAGTGATGCAGTATTAGTAATGCAAAATGGCGAGGCAATTGAATACGGACCGCCAGACAGACTAATGTCAAATAAATCTGCTTTTTTCGATTTAGTTCAGTCTGAGAAAGCCCAATCAATCGGAACAAAAGCATGACAACCACAAATTCTCGCGATGCACTTTTAGCCGCTCAAAACCTAGAAGAAGAGTTACTTTTTAGCCTTTCTCGAGATGACAATCATCAACCCGAAATGCGTTTGCTTGGCTTCTGCCTGCATAGGCTAGGTCGTCGAGATCAACAGATTGAGCCTTTGCCGGGGGCAACTGTCGTTGAATTACTTGACTATAACGATATTCATCATCGATCAGTGATTGCTCCCCGTGATTTGAGCACTCGCCACTGGGATCTTGATCCCAGCAACGATAACGAATTCCCATTGATGATTGTTTTCGACAAAAACAATCAAGAACCCTTAGCTCTTTATCGAGCCAATGGTGAGAATTGGCTGTACAGCGGACACCAACAAACACACACTCTTGCAACAGAATCACAAGGGTTAGAAGAGAACGCATACGAAATATATCCTTCATTACCTTCAATCGTCAAAGGTCCTCTTTCAGTTTTAACTTTTGCTTTCTCCTCAGAAGTTGGTCCTATTTTAGCGCTCCTTGCAGCATCTGCAGTCGTGATGCTATTCAACCTATCCATACCGATGCTAACCAACACTTTGGTAAGCAAAGTATTGCCGCAAAATGATCAACAATTACTAATAGAGGGGGTCGGCGTCGTCATACTCATCGTGATTGGTTCCGTCACAACATCCTTTCTTCAAAACCTCATGATGCTAAGGCTTGAAAGCGTAGCCGACTTAAGGTTGCAATCAGCCGTTTGGGATCGGCTAATGCGCTTGCCGATGAGCTTTATTAGCCAATACTCAACAGGCGATCTTTCCTCAAGAGTTAATTCTATTAGTCAGCTTCGTCAGCTGTTAGGAAGTGGTGTTTTAACGACACTTCTCTCAACCCTATTTTCATTAAGCTACTTTGTACTGATGTTTACCTACGATCGGCAATTGGCATGGTGGGCATTAGTATTCACTCTGATTGCCGTCATCAGCCTTCTAGGTATTACATGGAAATCAATTCAATTACAATTACCACTGCTTGAAAGTGGTGCAGAAATCACCAATTTCTCGCTGCAATCCGTGATGGGGATGCCACAAATTCGCAGTGCTGGCGCAGAACCTTTTGTGCTTTTACGCTGGATACGCGAGATCAATCGATATGCCCTTATCCAACTGCATAACAACATTTACAACGATGCAATTGAGCAATACGGAGCACTTGTATCTCCACTCGCATCGCTGTTCCTTTTTTCAGTGGTTGCCTACAGAATCCTCACGAGCGCAGATCAGTCAGATGTTAATCAGATTATTGTGGCTTTCATTTCGTTTAACGCAGCATTCATTAGCTTCAATGGCGCTATAACCAATGCGGTAAATTTGATTGCGAATACAGCTGGACGCGCTGCTGTGCTTTGGAAGAGAGCAGAGCCTGTGATGTACGCCGATGTTGAGCAGGGCTATCAATCAAGCGCACTCCATCATCACTTACGAGGTGACTTCAAGCTTCAGCACATCACCTATGAATTTCCTGGAAGTTCTGAACCACTCTTTGAAGATCTGTGCTTCTCAGTTCCTGCATGTGCGCACACTGCCATTACTGGACCCAGCGGCTGTGGGAAGACAACATTAGTGCGCATGCTCCTTGGCTTCACGATCCCACAGTCTGGAGAAATTCTGATTGATGGGATTCCGCTTGGTCAGCTTGCTATCCGCTCTTACCGCCGACAGATGGGAGTTGTGATGCAAACAGCAAGGCTCAATTCAGGCTCAATTTATGACATCATCTGTGGAGGTATTCAACGCAACGAAAGCGCAATCTGGGATGCTCTCGAAAAAGCTGCCGTCGCTGATGAAGTGAAAGCGATGCCCATGCAGTTAGAAACTCTTCTCAGTGATTCAGGCGGAAACATCTCAGGGGGGCAAGTGCAGCGGATTGCCATTGCCAGGGCACTGATCACCAATCCCAAAGTTTTAATCATGGATGAGGCAACCAGTGCTCTGGACAACAAAGCTCAACAGCACATCACGGAAACAATCGATCATCTTGGGATTACACGAATCAGTATTGCTCATCGTCTATCAACGATTCAAAAGGCAGACCAAATTGTCATTCTGGAAAAAGGACAACTCACGGAATCTGGAAACTGGGATACCCTCAAAAACCATGGTTATTTAAAACGGATGCTCGCCAGTCATTGATGAGGAAACAAGCCAGCACTCATCAAGTTTGACAACAACGATCGAGACTTTTGATCATTCATTAAGGCCAAACCCATTCCACTCAGGCCAGTCATGAATCCCGGAAGGAATAAAGAGCCTTCCTGAGTTTGAAAACATCTCAAATCCAATCTGCCACGGCTGCAACGCTCGAGCGCCGATGCTCGATAACACTCTGCTTTCTGTTGAGCCATCGAACGCGTTTCAACGTCGGAACACCAAGGACCAGCGACCGCAGCTTCCAACACCGCCATGAGACCAAGCCCTCCGCAACAGAGATGATCCATCCTGGGCTCAGGTTGAGCCAGCGTGGTTTGAATGGCGATCCTGATTTCCTCCTCACACTGTTGATCCCAAAGATCAGTTCCCCAAAGACAGGCCCTGCCAAGAGCGATACCGGGCGCGCCATGACACCACGCCACCATGAAAGAGGGCTCAGCATCAGCGGCCTTTGCTGGATCACGAAAGTCAGGCCAATTGCCCTGATCGGCCTGAAAGAAACTGCGCTCGTAAGCCAAAGCCGCTTCAGCGCCCTTGCGAAAACGCTCCTCACCCGTTGTGGCATGCAAGCGAGCGAGAGCCGCTGCATAACCAGCTGTTCCATGGGAAAAGCCAAGCAGGCCTTTGGTATCTCGACCGGAAAGCCAACTGCCCTGAGGTTGTTGCCTCTCCAGCAAATGATCTCCCGCCGCAACAGCCAAACGGAGAGCATCTTCAGACTTTTGAGCCAATAGAGAACCGATCAACCCTGCACTGCCACCAATCACATCCAATTGCTGATCGGCCTCGATGAAACGCGGGAGCGCAGCGTCCACCAACACGTCCACCCAATCGCCCCTACCCAGCTGTTGCAATCCGAGCAAGATGCCTCCACATCCGCTGATACCAAGCGGCTGATCTCTCCACCAGCGCAAACGTGAATCACCTGATTGCTCGCTCATCAATGGTTCCATTGCAATCAAAATGGAGCTGGTCAACGAGTCACCCATTGCAGGGATGAGGTCCTGCTGACGCAGACAAGCCTCAAAGCAAGCAATCCCGATTGAACCGCCATACAGCGACAAACCAACCGGCCCAAACGAAAAACTTTTCCCATCCGCGCCTAAATCCATCCCAAGCCACTCCATCTGGCCATTGGAATCACGAATCGCCATCTGATTCAAACGATTGAAGATCGCA
>NHEP01000266.1 GCA_002171515.1 bacterium TMED88
TCGTCCTTCAAGCTGTTGCCATGAATTGCATGGCCGTCATGCCTGTCTTGAAGACCGTGTTCTGGGATGTGGATGGCACCCTTGCGGACACTGAAATGGATGGGCATCGACCAGCCTTCAACCGAGCTTTCGTTGAACAGGGTTTGAATTGGACCTGGGACCCAGCGACATACAAGCGTTTGCTCAGCATTCCTGGTGGAAGCCTTCGCATGAAAACCTTTGCGCAACAGCAGGGTGACGTCTTGAGCGATGCGCAGTTTGCTCAGCTGCGCATTTCGAAACAGCGTCACTATCTCGATGCAGTGCGTGCCGGTGCTGTGTCTCTCCGCCCAGGTGTGGCAAGACTTCTTCGTGAGCTTCAGGCACGGGCAATTGTTCAATGGGTTGTGACCAGTAGTGGTGGTCCTTCCGTATCCGCGTTGTTAAACACCTTGTTTCCCGGAGACGACCATCCGTTTGCTGGTGTGATTAGTGCCGATGATGTATCGAGGCATAAACCCAGTCCTGATCCTTATTTAAAGGCGCTTGAATGCAGTAACACCGATCCGGATGCGGCTTTGGCGTTTGAGGATTCAACGCCGGGCCTTCTCTCTGCAAGAACCGCTGGCCTGAGGTGTCTGCTGATGCCCTCCCCATGGGATCAGGAGCTCCATCGGTATCAAGATCAAGCCGTGGCGGTGCTGGATAATCTTGGCAGTGCCCAGATTCCATGCACTGTTTCGAGTGGCCCCCCTTGTCTGGATGGGCTTGTCACGCTGGAGTACTTGCAGATGCTTCTCGTCTTACCCGATTGATGACGACCCATCTCACCCGCTATGAACAGTTTCAGCGACGAATTGGTGTTCAACTCACACGAGCACTAACCGGGTCTTGGCGTCGCCGAAGTTTGGGTGTTCTCTCCCTGCTGCTGGGGTTCATGCTGGGCAGCAATTTCACCATGTACTGGTTTGAAGCGGTCGGTCAACGCCCCGTTGTCGTGTTCTTAATGGTGGTCGTGATCGAGCTGTTGATTCGAGCACGCAGCTATGTCAAGCAAGAACCATGGCCGCTGGGGTGGCTAGCCCTCGACAACATCCGCATTGGGTGCGTGTTTTCAGTCGTTTTCGAGGCCTTCAAGCTTGGCTCTTGATGCACTTCCGAATGGGTTGTCTTCTCTTCTGGAGGATCTTGGATGGAAGGATCTCGATAGTTGGTGGAGTGCATGGAAGCAACGTGGTGGCATGCAATTAGCCCGATCCGCCTGGCCAGAAGGAATCCAAGATGATTGGCTGCTTGGTGTGGCCTTTCCATTGCTTTCGCAGGTAGAGACCCTTTTGGAGATGGGTGGTCGTCCTCTGCTCGGACTCAGTGCTCTCCCTGGATGTGGAAAAACCACCCTTTGCGATTGGCTTGTCCAAGCCAGCTCGGAGTTGGGATGGTCGATTGCTTTTCTTTCGATCGATGATTTTTATTGGCCTGGTCCAGAGCTTGATCGACGGATGGAAGGAAATCCCTGGGGAGTGCCCAGGGCCATACCGGGTAGTCACGATTTGGAGTTGATGGCCAAAACTTTCGATCAGTGGCGGGAAACGGGTGTTTTGAATGCCCCTCGCTTTGATAAATCCCTTCGTCAAGGTCGAGGGGATCGCAGTGAATGGGTTTGTTCCACTCCTGATTTAGTTGTTCTGGAGGGATGGTTCGTGGGCGTTCTCGTTTCTGATGATGTTTCTTCCGCACAGAATTCACATTCGCTTGAACTCACGACGGAAGAGTTGCTGTATCGCGAAGAGCTCATTCGGCTCATCCCCGACTACTCACCGATCTGGAATCGAATCAATAAGCTCTGGCACCTCAAATCTCAAAGCAGCACATCAAGCCGGATTTGGAAGCGACAGCAGGTGGAGACCCAAGCCAAAACAACCGGTGTTCAACTGTCTCAATCCGCTGTCCAAGATTTTGTTCGGATGATTGAAACTGCATTTCCAGCACCTTGGTTGCAGGATCTGCCTCAATCCGATGTTGTGATTGATCTCACGAACCAACGCGCTGTTCGTGAGATCACTTTGAAATGAACTCAGTCCTCGCTGTCATCAGCATCAGCAACCGGGTAAACAAAACCTTGAGCGCGGCCACTCAACACTGATTTGCCGATTGACATGGCTCGTTGTGCAGCAGTCGCTGCTTTTGCCTTCCAAACAGCATGCCGTTGATTGCGCTTGCTCTTAGAGGTTTTCTTCTTCGGTACAGCCATTGCAGCCGGATCTCTTCCAAACACCCATAATCTACTTTTGAGAGTCCGCTCGTCAAATCGCTATTCTTAATAGATCGCAGGAACGGTGTGAGTTCAGGTCCGGAAGATCGTGAAATCATTGTCTCCCAGGCGTCTGGGACCGATGTCAAGGAAAAGTCCACCAATCCTTTTGCTCGTTTTAAATCGGATCCGCCGCCGAGTTACAGCGAGTTATTGACGCAAATTTCAGCGGGAAAAGTCAAAGATCTGCAATTGGTTCCCGCTCGCAGGGAGGTGATCGTTGAATACGACGATGGACGCAACGCCACTGTTTCCACTCTGGCCAACGATCAATTGATTTTGCGCACAGCTGAAGCAGCTGGTGTTCCACTGACGGTTAAAGACATTCGTCAGGAACAAGCATTGGCTGGGGTGGCAGGAAATTTGGCCCTGATCGCCTTGATTGTGATCGGTCTTTCCTTTCTTCTTCGGCGCTCGGCGCAGGCCGCGAATAAGGCCATGGGCTTTGGTCGAAGCCAAGCCCGCATTCGCCCTCTAGATGAAATCACCGTTCGATTTGAGGACGTTGCCGGGATCAGCGAAGCCAAGGAAGAACTTCAGGAGGTCGTCACCTTCCTGAAGCAGCCTGAAAGTTTTATTCGCCTTGGAGCGCGTATCCCTCGAGGTGTTTTGTTAGTGGGACCGCCGGGAACCGGCAAAACATTGCTCGCTAAGGCCATTGCTGGGGAAGCAGGGGTGCCGTTTTTCTCCATCGCTGCCTCTGAGTTTGTCGAGCTCTTTGTTGGTGTTGGTGCGAGTCGTGTTCGCGATCTATTTCGCAAAGCCAAGGAAAAATCTCCCTGCATCATTTTTATCGATGAAATTGATGCGGTTGGTCGTCAACGTGGTGCAGGGATTGGGGGAGGAAATGATGAGCGTGAGCAGACCCTGAATCAGTTGCTCACNGAAATGGATGGNTTTGCGGANAATTCAGGTGTGATTTTGCTNGCCGCTACCAANAGGGCTGATGTNCTTGATACGGCTTTGATGCGTCCNGGNCGTTTCGACCGTCGCATNCATGTCGANCTACCTGANCGNAANGGGCGTGAGGCCATTCTTGGTGTCCATGCCCGCACCCGGCCCCTATCCGATGAGGTGTCGTTGAGTGATTGGGCACGACGAACACCAGGCTTCTCAGGTGCTGACCTGGCCAATCTCATCAATGAGGCCGCGATCCTTACGGCGCGGNANNANNGNNCNTTTGTNGGNANCTCNGAATTAGANGCNGCCCTNGAACGCATCACGATGGGGTTATCTGCCTCTCCACTCCAAGACAGTGCCAAAAAACGGCTGATCGCGTATCACGAAATTGGCCATGCCTTGGTGGCAGCCCATACGCCTCATGCGGACCCCGTGGATAAGGTGACCTTGCTTCCACGCAGTGGCGGTGTGGGCGGGTTTACTCGATTCTTCCCGGATGAAGAAGTGATTGATTCCGGCTTAGTCAGCAAGGCGTATCTGCGCGCCCGCCTTGTGATGGCACTCGGTGGTCGTGCGGCAGAGATGGTGGTATTTGGGCCCGGTGAGATCACCCAGGGAGCGAGCGGAGATCTGCAAATGGTGTCTCATCTCGCCAGAGAAATGGTGACTCGCTTTGGATTTTCTTCTCTGGGGCCTGTGGCTCTTGAAGGCGGAGACCAGGAGGTCTTTTTAGGCAGGGATTTAATGCAGACCCGTCCTTCCTATGCAGAGAGCACAGGTAAAGCGATTGATGCTTGTGTTCGTCAGCTGGCAATCCAAGCTCTCAACGAGGCGATTGCCCTGTTGGAGCCTCGACGCGAGGTGATGGATCGTCTTGTTGAGGCCCTGATTGCGGAAGAAACGCTGTCGAGTTCGCGTTTTCACGATTTAGCTGGTCTTGAGGGACCTATGAATCGATCCGTTCTGGCTCAAAGGCCTGCAGCGACTTGATTCTCTCCACTCCAGTGGCAAAGATCATCCGGATCATGGGGCGTTTTGGGATCTTGTTGATCCCTTTGATTGTGATTGTCTCCCGGCTTCAGGTGGAGTGGTACTGGTTTGATCAATTTGAACTCGGGTCTGTTTACGGCAAACGCCTTTTTCTTCAATTAGCAGGAGCACTGTTTGTCTTTTTGTTTGTTGGTAGTTGTGCACTATGGCGTCAGTCATGGCTGCGTCAGCCTGAATCTGAAAAGGATGAACGAAGCCCCGTCTTGACCGGCTATCGCTACGGGTTCTGTCTCGTGGCCTGCTTCCTGGTCCTGCTCTCCGTTCTTGCCATTGATACAAGACTGGCCTGGTTGGCCTGGAACGAACCTTTTTCATTGTCGTACTGGTGGAGTCTCCCCTTTTCGACGGGTTGGCCGCTGCTGAGCTTGTCCATTCTCCTGCTGACTTTGATCATGTTCGGCCTCACTCGCAGCCGACATTTAGGTCTTGCCCAGATTTATGGAAGTGTGTGTCTTTGTTTGATCGGTGCGCGGAGCTGGGGACTCTGGAGTCTTGCTCTTTCGATTCCTGATGTCGGACGCGTTGAACCCATGCTCGGCTCTGATCTGAGCTTTGACTTGGGTCGTTTTTCTGCGATCGCACTTGGCCTCGAGTTAGTGCTACTGCAGCTTTTACTCACGCAAAGTACGGCTTTATGGAGTCGATTAACACGTTCAACTTGCCTCAGTGATTGGGCTTTTCCTGGATTAACCGTGCGCCAACGCCATGGTTTGCGGCCTGGTTTTGGTTTGGTGCTGCTCAGCTGCTCCGGGCTGATGTGGCTCTCAAGGCACCAGTTGCTTTGGACGCAGCATGGAATCGTCGCAGGTGCCGGATGGCTTGATGTTCATCTACTGCTTCCTCTTCGATCAGTGGGCTCGATTGCACTGCTGGTGTTGGCATTGTTTGTCTTGCCTGCGCCTTTTCCCGGTCTTCGTCGCCGTCAGGTTCGGCTGATCCTGGCCTCGATTGCAGTGGCGTCCTTTGGCTTGGAGATGGTGTTGTTCCCGCTGATGAACTGGCTTGTGGTGCGNCCNAGGGAATTACAGCTNGAGCGNCCTTACATCAGTCGCGCGATTGAGGCCACGCGNCACGCTTATCAATTGGATNCNATTGAGACTGANTATTTCGAT
The DNA here is from genome assembly GCA_002171515.1 of bacterium TMED88. GTDB lineage: Bacteria > Myxococcota_A > UBA9160 > UBA9160 > UBA4427 > TMED88. Next base: position 5,353 of record NHEP01000266.1, read on the forward strand.
CCCTCNACTCNCTTAAGTCNNGAAGATCTNNAGGATGGNGAGAGTACTTTGCGCAATATCCGTTTGTGGGATAGCCAACCTCTTCTTGCGANCAATCGACAGCTTCAGCAGCTCAGGGTTTACTACCGCTTTACCAATGCNGCGGTNGATCGCTANCAGTTGCGTCCTGATTNNCTTGAACGCCANCANGTGATCCTTGCNGCGCGTGAACTNGACCAGGCAGCCCTNCCCAAGCGATCACGGACTTGGCAAAACCGTCACTTCGTNTTTACCCACGGATTTGGATTCACATTGAGTCCAGTGAACTCAAGAGCAGCAGACGGACTCCCTGATTATTTCATTAGCGATATCGGTCGTTCAGAGCGTATTCATGGCAACGATTTCCTTGAGATTAGTCGCGCCGATGTCAAGAAAAATGTGCCAATCGGACGGCCTGCACTTTATTTTGGAATGCTTCCNTCTCCCTATGCGGTTGCTCCAACTCAAATTGAGGAGTTTGATCATCCTGAAGGCGACGAAAACACCTATAACCATTATTCAGGGAGCGCTGGNNTCCCACTNGCATCGTTNNGGCAGCGTATTGCTGCATCGATTTATATCCGTGANCCACGCTTNCTCAATACGGGCGTNTTGCNACCTGATTCACATTTATTGCTTCGNCGTGATGTCAAGAAGCGTGTGAACGCNCTAGCACCNTTTCTGCAGCTGAAAGGTGATCCCTATCTNGTNTCTGTTCCGATGGAGTCTGGTCTCGANCGGTATCAGGANNATCAACATCANTATTGGATCGTTGATGGATATACCANNTCGAATACCTATNCCTATNCTTCNACNCTTCCAGANGGACAAAAGATGCGTTATGTNCGCAATTCAGTGAAAGCTATTGTTGATGCNTACAANGGATCNGTTCATCTNTATGTGAGTGAACCNGANGACCCGATNATTCGNGGTTGGCAGAANNTTTTCCCNAAATTATTTCAACCCTTGGANTCAATGCCAACGTCTTTGCGTCAGCATTTAATGGTTCCTAGCTCNNTNCTTGAACTGCAGGTACAGCAATTGCTCCGTTATCANGTTACNGATGCACGNATATTTTATAGTGGNGATGATGTTTGGCAGGTTCCNAAAGAGNTGTANGGAACAACNCANATTCCNGTAGCTCCTTATCATATTACAGCNCAATTAAAGCGCAGNNTGGANTCTGANTTCTTGCTTNTACAGCCTCTTACTCCNNTAGCNCGTCCCAATCTTTCNGGTTTGTTGGCAGCAAGAAGCGATGCTGATCATTATGGAGAACTGGTTCTGATGCGTTTTCCTAGTGATNTACCGATTTTTGGTCCAGAACAGATNCAGGCTCTGATCAATCAAAACCCAGAGATTAGCCAGCAGTTTGGNCTCTGGGATCGTGCCGGNTCTCAAGTTGTGCAAGGCAACCTTTTGGTNGTGCCACTTGGNAATGCTCTTCTTTATGTNGAGCCAATTTATCTAAGAGCACGTCGTGGAGGGTTGCCGGCCTTAACGCGTATTGTTGTGAGCGATGGCAGTCGTGTGGCGATGGCGAANGATCTAAGCACAGGCCTCGAAGCTCTTCTTCGGGGGAGTGGATCTAANGATGTTGTNGTACANGAGCTTGATAAGGCTCCTTAAGTCTCTTGCATGATCATCAATCCANATCAATCGATCGNTGTTAATCGANCGTATTGGNGTCAATCAAATNAAATNACCCCTGATTTCGACGAGCNTCTCTCANTGCTTTTCCAGGCTTGAATAAAANAAATAGGCCCCATAGAAGTAAAGGNACNATTACCAGNAATGTATAGGCNCCAACCTGTGGTGATCCATCNATTGGNTCTGGAATNTGACTCAGAATCCAAACTGGTACGAGCCACCAAGTGCTGACGCCTATGTCGTTAAGCCTTCGAATATCGATTGGTACCATAATCACAAAGGCCGAAATTGTCGTTAGCGATAGATTCTTGTCCCAGGTTTCGGGAGTGATCTCTAAACCCACTAATAAGCACAAGCCAATATTGATGCCAAGTATCAGTGACACAATAAGCAATCGCTTAAAAATCTCTTTTAAATAATCAAGCCTTCCAAGTTCACCTCGCCAGTCAAAGAATGGAGGTAGTTCCTTCACTGCGGTCGTTTCGATTCCACTCACACTGACCACAAAAGTGCTGGTTGGCAATGCAAATGATGAGGTTTGAGAAGAATGATTACTTCGTCGTCACAGTCCCAATGTCAGTCTGCAAGGCGGGTGAGGCATTGGGAAGAGCCTTCCTAGAGAGAAGGACTCTCACCAGTCACTCGTCGTTCCTCAGCCTTAGACAGACTGTGGCGGTTACGACCAGACAGATTGCAACAACCTATCCGTGTGATCTCGATGATCGTGTTCCGACTTGGCTCTACCCAGTCTTTCTTGCTAACTACCGAGTCATTTTGGTTGCACTCTCGGCAAATAAAAAAGTGTAAGTCTTATCCGTTGAAGTGACGGGTAAGACTTACACCTGGTTGAGCTCGGTTGACACCTTGTGTGAGCTCAGTTTGAACCGAGTGGATTAGCCGATCGCAGCAAAAAACTCTTTGCTGCCCTTGGGATCAGGCTTCATCGTCTTTTCTCCTGGTGTCCAATTAGCTGGACAGACTTCATCTGGATTGGACTGTACGTACTGGAATGCCTGAAGTACACGAAGGGTCTCGTCAACATTCCTGCCAACAGGCAAGTTGTTGATCGTGGCGTGCATAATCACACCCTCAGGGTCGATGATGAACAAACCACGAAGAGCAACACCTTCTGCGTCATCGAGAACGTTGTATGCCGTGGAAATTTCCTTCTTCAGGTCTGAAACGAGTGGATAGTTGATATCGCCAATGCCGCCTTGATTGCGTGCGGTCTGGATCCAAGCCAGGTGACTGAATTGGCTGTCTACTGAAATACCCAGCACTTCAGTGTTTTTGCTTGAGAAATCAGAGTAGCGATCGCTGAACGCTGTGATTTCAGTTGGGCAAACGAAGGTGAAGTCCAGAGGGTAGAAAAACAGGACCACATACTTGCCGCGGTACTGAGACAGGCTGATCTCTTTGAACTCCTGATCCACTACAGCGGTAGCGGTGAAATCAGGGGCCTGTTGGCCCACGCGCAGGCAACCGTTGTCGGTCATGATGAAAGCTCGATGGGTACGTGACGGAAGCGAGGGACCAGACTCAATCCAAAGTCGGTCCGACTTCTAGTTACACGTCTCAATTTATCACGCCCTGCCCTTGAGTGCCGTCGGCTGAAGTACGAATAGTTTTCAGCAGATGGAGTTATAAAATTGTCAGATGATTGATCAACCGATGTCTTGGGATCAGGCCTTATTGCGCAAATTCAGCAGTACTGGTCACTTTCGACTCTTAAATCAAGTCCGCAGTGAGCTCAAAAGCCAGCCACTGAATCGTGACCCTCAGACCAGAAAGCTCACCCTTCAGGCAAGGCCTCACCACGGACAGTCGGTGCGTCAACAGAGGCGTCCTAATCCTGTTCCCGAAGATCAACCAATATTGACAATTGAAGAAACAACAAAAGACCACCCAACATCTTTCAGAGAGAGACTTAATGCGATCGAAATGCGCTGAGTTTAATTCGCATTAACACGATCTAAGTAAAACAAATTGAGTGGCTCGGGGGAGACTTGAACTCCCGACCTTGGGGTTATGAATCCCACGCTCTAACCAGCTGAGCTACCGAGCCATAACCTCTACATTTTAGACGAT
>NHEP01000001.1 GCA_002171515.1 bacterium TMED88
CAACGTGTGCTAGGCGACCAAATCACCGATGGTCCTTATGTACCGATGTCAAACACCAGCTACAGCGGGACTTTTTGTAGTGATCCAGCTGCATGCGCAAATGCCTGTGATGCCGACAGTGCTTGCCTTGGCTATTCGGTTAGTAGTACACGAGTTGGCCCAACGCGTCGTGTAAATACATTTACATCAAATACTCAAACAGCCCCAGACGTTGCTTACTTTGCAAATGGTAATTACGCTGTTACGTGGGAAAGTAGATTAGTTGCAGGTGGGACTACAAGTTCATACGAAATTTTTGCAAAGTTATTTGACAGTGCTGGAAATCCAATTGCTAAACCGGTAGCAGATGACTCTAGTACAGATGCTGACGGAGCTGACGAATTTGAATTTAGGGTTAATAAAAATACTGGTAATGGTAACGGTCACCAATCACATCCAAGAATTGCCATTTTAACTAATGGTAACATTATTATTGTATGGGGTATGGGAGATGCATCTGGGGTATGGGGAAGAATATTTGATTCAACTGGTACCGCATTAACGGACGATTTAAGTATTAAAACTGGTATTGGTGGATGGCCAGATGTAACTGCATTACAAAATGGTAATTTTGCTGTAACTTATTACACAAGCAATCGTAATAATAATGAAATAAAAATATTTGATTCATCTGGTGTCTTGCAAAACACATTAAGTGCAGGTGGAAACGCGTATGGAGGTCTTACCGCATTGTCATCTGGAGACTTTTTAATAACCTATTATGCTAGTGTACATGTATCTAGTAATCCCAATGTGTATCATTGGTACGTCCATGCAAAAATTTTTAGTGCAACCGGATCACTACAACATAGTGTAGAGATGGTTCCACCAGTAGAATACAAAAGTGTTTTAAGTAAAGGGATAGAGCTACCTAATGGCAACATTGTAATTTTTACGGAAAGTGCTCACAACATTTACAAAGGTTTGTATGCACAAATGTATGACTCGACATTAACAGCCATCGATTCTCATATATTAGTTCCGGATGATGATACATCTCATCAACAATATGTAGATGCTGCTGTCTTACCAAATGGTTTCATTGTTGTGTGGGGCGATAGTGCAGTTAATCCTACGCGTATTAATGCTAAAATTTATAATTATAATATGACTGCGACTGGACCAGCGTTTAGAGTGAGTGAGAGCACCGAAGTCCAAGTACAACCACAGATAGCAGTCCTAGGGGAAAAATATATTATTACTTGGAGAGGAGGAAATTCAGATTACGACATTTATACACAGCAATTCCAAGTGCCATTGATGCCATACAACTACGGCTTGGCTACTGGCAGCGATCCTGGCTTTGCAAAAGGCCAAATCGTTGCAAAGCCTTACGTGGCGAAGCAAGTGGCAGCTGGTGGCAAGACGACTTGCGCGATCTTGGACGATGATTCCTTAAAGTGCTGGGGTAACAATAATTATGGTCAGCTTGGGCAAGGAACTAGTAGTAATATTGGTACCACCGTTGGCTCCATGGATAGCTTGCAACGCATCGACCTCGGCGATATTCCACCATCCGGAACCTTGCTCTCGCATGAGCATTGTGCGATCTCTGGGACCGCCGGCACCGACTACCAGTGCTACGAGCTGCAAGCTGGCAAGATAGGGACCGATGTCTCGGCGATCACGGAATCGCATGTTGCTGCCTGCGCCTTGTCGATCGAAGCTGGTGGCTTTGATAAATTCCATATCGATGCCACTGGCTTGACGAACCAGTGCTGTGGTTGTAGCGCCAGCTTTGGTGAAAACACGACCGAATACTCTTTCTTTGATTTGATCGCTACGGCACCAAAGACCGCAAAGCAAGTCAGTTCTAGTGTAACACACACGTGTGCGATCCTAGAAGATGATTCCCTAAAGTGTTGGGGCAAGAATGATTTAGGGCAGCTAGGACAGGGCCACGTTGATAGTATTGGTGATGCAGCAGGAGAAATGGGCGATGCACTAGTGGCAGTAGACTTAGGAACCGATAGAACGGCCAAGCAAGTCAGCACAGGAAATGAATTTACTTGTGCTATTTTGGATGATGATTCCTTGAAATGTTGGGGTGCTGCTGGCGCAGGTCAACTAGGTAGTGAGAGCACCGCTGACATAGGAGTAGCAGCAGGACAAATGGGCGATGCGCTAGTGGCAGTGGACTTGGGCTCGAGTAGGACAGCCAAGCAAGTTAGTGCAGGGGAAGAACATACTTGTGTTGTCTTAGACGATGATTCCTTGAAGTGTTTTGGTAGTGGTTATAGGGGTAGGACCGGACGAGGAAATGAAGATATTATAGGACGCAGCAGCGGCGACATGGCTGCACTACAGGCAGTAGACCTTGGCACCGGAAGGACAGCCAAGCAAGTCAGCTCGGCGCAGCTGCATACCTGTGTTCTACTCGACGAAGATACCGTGAAATGTTTTGGTAATGACGTAATTGGCAAACTTGGTTATGGTAGCATTACTGATCGTGGTGATGATCCGGAAGAAATGGGCGATCATTTGCCAGTCGTCAATCTTGGTGGTGATTTTACGTATGGCCTGGCTGCTGGCACTGGCACTGGCTTTGCGAAGATCCGGCAGTACGACCGCTACTGCAAAGTCGTGACCGGAGCCGATCTGGACCCTAGCACGTGGACCGATGACAATGCATTCACGCTCTACGTCCGCGATGTTATCTTTACGCATGGCGTGGCGATCACTGGCATTCCGTTGAAAAGTTTTGTCCGCGGTGTTGGCAAAACGGCTGCGAGCAAAGCAGCCACGACCAACTACGATGGCAAAGCGACGTTTGCAGAGAACGTGACGATTGAAGGGAATTTGGACATTCCAGTCGGCGAGATTTATATCCAAGATGTCGCCTTGACGGTGACGGCATTGGAGCTGAATGCCGCTGGCGATTTGAATAACGCCTTGACGGTTTCGTTGCAAGATATGAACCGGATGGACAGTATCACGAGCACTGCTGCGGAGCTGAGCACCTTGCACGGCTACACCGGCGATGTCGTCGATTTGAACCGAGCCAGGATCGGTGGCTGCAGCGAAGAGGTGAATTACTTTGTCAGCAGCACGGATAACTACGCCGGGACCGCCTGCAATGGTACGAAAAATTGCGAAGTGGCCTGCACGCGAGACGATGCGTGTGCGGGGTATACGGGGGTAGGTGTGGATGAAGCCAGAATTGGTTACTCCGCAGATGCCGTGACAACGCATGCAACGCCAAGTTCGGATGGGTTAACAGAGTACGATTGTGCCAGCCCAGCGACATTAGGAACGTTTAAGTTAAGTGCTAGTTGTACATTAGCTTCAGAAGTCATATTGACTGGCGAACTGACAATTATCGGTCAGACAGAAGATATGGATAACCTAGTGACAATTACAGCAGCAGCTACCAGTAGGCACTTTCAGCTTAATGGTGCAGGACATAAATTAAACATATGGCACCTAAAACTGACTGGTGGTGATGTTAGTAGTTACAGCAATAATATTGATAAATATGGTGGATCTATATTAAGTTATACAAATGGCGGTGAAGTAAAAATGTATTATTCTGAAATATCGGGTAACAAGGCTTACATGGGTGGTGGAATATGTGCACAAGGAGATACAACTTACCAAAATATAAATGTAAACATCTACAACAGTATTATTAAAGATAATGAAGCAACTAGGAGTGCAGGAGGTATTTATTTAGTAAGGGGCCAAAGCACAATTGAAGATACTGTCATAGATAACAATCAAGCAAGTAATACTGCTGGAGGTATATTTTTGGAATATATGACTTCGACAATTCATAATACACTTGTATCAAACAATCATGCTAGTACGGGGGGTGGTCTATCGATTTTTTCAGCTGGTACTGTTAATCTTCGTCAAGTATCCGTTCTTAATAATAATGGAGGCGCTGGTGGTGATGGTATTTACACACTATTAAGCGGGCCTACAATAACATTAGTTAATGTTCTTTTTGACAACCAAGATAATTCTGATAATGTTCGAGAAAATGCAGGTCCATCAACATGGAAAACCTGCGCCGATGATCCTTGTACATCAGGCAATTCATGCGCCGCAGCCGATGCCACGGATGAGAAGCTCGGCGTCACCTGTTCTGCTTCCTACGCCTACGGGCCGGTCGATGCGAATGCCGTCGGCACAGGCTATGCAAAAGCTGCATTGCGGCACTTGGGCGCCTCGGAGTGTGTTGCCTACGACTTGACGTGGACGAACCCAACGCCAGGAGCCGTGGAAGCTAGCAAAGTCTTGACGGCGGACCTAGCGAATGGGAAGGTGGTCATGGATGATGTCGATGCCGCTAGCACGCACGCGAGCACGATGCTCTTGGGCAGCACCGCTATCCTTGCGGAATCCTTGAACAAGCTGACGAATGTCTCGATTTCGGACATTAATTATGCATCGCAAGCCCTGCACATGACCGGGACGACGATGAGATTGAATAGCCGCATGAACCTGACGAAAAACTTCACGATCCCAGAAGGCAAGCTGCAGATCATCGATGGCTTTAGCTACAGCGCCGGCAGTAGTAGCTACGCCGGGACCAGCTGTGCCGATGCCACTGCCTGCGAAGCGGCCTGCGATGCCGAGGAATCCTGCGAGGGCTACACGATTACAGGCTCCGTTGCAGAATCCAGGATCGGCTACTCGGCCGATGCCGTGACCACGCATGCCACACCAGATACAACTGGTTGGGCGGAATACAATTGCAGTGATCCTGCAACATCAGGAACGTTTAAGTTAAGTGCTAATTGTACATTGAGTACAGAAGTACTGGTTGGAGGAGAATTAACGATTATTGGGCAGACCGAAGATATGGATAACCTAGTGACAATCACGGCAGCAGCTACAAGCAGGCATTTCTATTTAAACAATGCAGCACATAAATTAAACATATGGCACCTAAAACTGACTGGTGGGGATGTTAGTAGTTATACTAGCTCTTATGGTGGATCCATAGAAGTTGAGACCGGTGGCGGTGAAGTAAATACGTATTACTCTGAAATTTCTGGTAACAAAGCTAAATATGGTAGTGGAATATATTCAAAGGGTAGTGCGAATTCTCTAGCAAAAGTACACATTTATAATAGTCATCTTCATCATAATGAAGCTACGAGTACTGGTGCACTTGCAGTATCCGAATATTCAGTTGCTACTATCATGGATACAATTATAGATGCAAACACAGCTGATTATGGTGGTGCTGTGCATTTTGCAAGTTGTGATTTAGTAACAATAACCAATTCACTTCTATTAAATAATGAGGTTAATAGTGATGGAGGAGGTATTTATGTAGGAGGCGGAACCTGCGATGTGACAAAACCTCCGACAGTTATCGTTCGTCAATCATCTTTTATCAATAATACTGCAAATAGATGGGGTTCTGACATTGCTACCAGATATACTCCGACAATATCATTAATAAACACATACTTTAATAGCCATGACATTTATGATATTAATACACCAACATGGAAAACCTGCGCCGATGATCCTTGTACATCAGGCAATTCATGCGCCGCAGCCGATGCAACCGAGGAGAAACTCGGCGTCACTTGCTCCGCAACCTACGCCTACGGGCCAAGGGAGCGCGTCTATGCGGCCAGCACTGCCAGCTACGCCGGGACCGCATGCGGCGATGCCAGTGCCTGCCAAGTAGCTTGTACGGCCGACGATGCGTGTGCGGGCTACACGGGGACGCTTTCACCAAAAATTAACGCTGGAATTGTAGCGTGGGGAAAAGAAAATATGGGTGGTTCTGGTGCGCCTACTACTGGTACCTATGTGAGTCTATTTTCTAATTTACGAGCATTTGTCGCAATGAAAGCAGATGGGTCGATTACATCATGGGGTTATAGTATTAGTGGTGGAAATAATGCGCCTACTGATAATGGTTATGTGAACATTATTTCAAATAACTGGGCGTTTGCTGCAATAAAAGCAGACGGATCCATTTCAAGTTGGGGTCAATCGAATGAAGGTGGTTCTGGTGCCCCTACTGATAATGGCTATGTAAATGTTTTTTCTGTGAACCGAGGTGCATTTGCTGCAATAAAAGCAGATGGATCGATTACGGCTTGGGGTCATTCAAGTTATGGTGGTTCTGGTGCTCCTACGGATAATGGTTATGTAAACATTTTCTCCAGTAATTATGCATTTGCTGCATTGCAATCCGACGGATCTATTACAGCTTGGGGAGATTCAGGTTGGGGTGGTTGTAGCAGCGGTGAAACTCCTGATACTGGTGATACATGCGCACCTGCTGATACTGGTTATGTGGAAATTGTTGGTAACATGTACAATTTTGCTGCAATAAAAGCTGACGGTTCGATTACATCGTGGGGAGAAGTGGCTTCTACTTGGTCTGATGCTCCTACGGATAATGGTTATGTAACTATATTTCCCAACAACTATGCATTTGCTGCATTGAAACCCGATGGATCCATTACTGCTTGGGGTAGGACTGGTTTTGGTGGTTGTAGCAGTGGTGAAACAGCAACTCATTGGAACGGTGAAGCTGCTACATGCGCACCCGGTGATACTGGTTATGTGAATATAGTTTCTACGCACGCAGCATTTGCTGCAATAAAAGCTGATGGCTCGATTTCAGCATGGGGACATTCTGACTATGGTGCTATTGGTGCTCCTACTACTGCTGGTTATGAAATTTTAGTTGCAGTGAATAATGCATTTGCTACGTTAGAAGCAGATGGCTCGATTACATCATGGGGTTCTACCAATGTTGCTGGTTATGCTGCCACCCCTACTGATAATGGTTATGTAAAAATTTTCTCCAACGACTATGCTTTTGTTGCATTGAAACCCGATGGCTCCATTACAGCTTGGGGGGGGCATAATGGTGGATGTAGCAGTGGTAGGGCACCCGGTACTACATTTACATGTGCACCTATAACTGGTTTCTATAGCGACATTGTTTCTAGTCCCGATGCATTTGCAGCGATTCCGCAAGATATTAGCTCTTATGTTTATGGAGACACTACTGGCAGCAGTGATTTTGCGACCGGATTCACAAAAGGCTTTGGTAGCAACGGTGGATTGACCAAGGTCATTGGCAAGCCAGCGGTCACGGCCACGGCAAAGGAGCTATCGTTCATGCGTAATATGCCACTAACGACGCACCAGCTCGGGCTCTTGGCAGATTTGCCAGACAGTATCAATTTCGCGATCACCGAAGGTTTGACGATTGCCGATGGCGCCTTGAACTGGGTCGATCTAGCTGGCCCGGCTGGCAGCGTCGAGCCGCTCAAAGTCGTGACCTACGATTCCGATGGAAACATCACGTTCAAGAACTTGACCGTCGATGTCTTGGAAACTGGCTTTCAGTATGCCTTGCAAACGACTGCCGACTACGACAAGAAAATGACCACTGATGATTGCACGCGTACGACGTTTGGTACCTTTATCGCGACCATCAACTCGAACTTGCATCCGAAAGGTTGCAGTGTTGGGTCTGGGCTGCGGTTCTGGAACACGCACGTCAATGGCTCGAAAACCTGTGCCGGTAACTATGCCTGCGTCGTGAAGGAAGCCAAGCCAGGTGCCTTTGTCGTGAACGGCGAGGTCATGCCAGATTCGAGCATCTTGAACAAGCTGAACCTCGATTTAAATGCGTCTAGTGCTTCGATCAATATTTGGCAAGATGCCGATGATGACCTCGAAGTCACGGATGTGAACCCAATGAAAGGCTTGACGGCCGATACACAGGACTTGAATCGTTTGGACGTGGCTGTTGAAGGCTTTGTGGAGCCGAACAAGGCGATGACGACAAATGCTCTAGATACTGTCAAGTTCAATATTAATGCGAACTACGACGATACGACGAACAGCTACGCCGGGACCGCATGCGCGGATGCCGATGCCTGCCAAGCGGCCTGCACGGCCGATGCAGGATGCGAGGGTTATACGATGACAGGTTCAGCAGATGAAGCTAGGATCGGCTACTCGGCCGATGCCGTGGCAACGCATGCAACGCCATCAACAGACAATTTAGTAGAGTTTGACTGTAGTTCACCACAGACATCTGGTACATACAAATTGAGTAGTAACTGTACA
>NHEP01000002.1 GCA_002171515.1 bacterium TMED88
CACCCCGACTGAGTTTGTGATTCCGGTCAAGGATATTGCCGTCCGAGCTGATTCCTACGCGATGAAGAGCTTGATCGCTGATGGCATGGACTTCTTTGATGTTTTTGAAAAGACCGGAGAGGCGTTGGAACATTGCCGAAGCGGACAGGGGCCAGTTCTTCTGGAATGCAAAACGTATCGATTTGGGGGGCATTTCGTCGGCGACCCGCTGGTCTATCGCTCAAAAGAAGAAGCCGAAGACTGGATCCAAAATCGAGATCCGCTGGATGTCTTTGAGCAACAATGTGTTGAAGCCAGTCTCGTGGACACCAGTGACCTCCGCCAAATCGACCTCGAGGTCAAGGAAGAACTCGATGCCGCAGTCGAAGCCGCAGAGGCAGCGCCGATGCCCGACCCCTCCGAGCTCACAGCGGACGTGTATTTCGAGGAGGAGGCACAATGAGTCGGAAGCTCGGTTTTGGCGCAGCCATCAACGAAGCCATTCAGATCGCCATGCAAACGGATCCTTCGGTCATCTTGATGGGAGAGGATGTTGCCGGGGGGGGCAAGCGCGAAGGGGACGAAATCGACGAGATGGGCGGAGTGCTCGGGACCACGCGAGGCCTCGTCAAAGCCTTTCCCGATCGCGTTCTCGATACGCCGATCAGCGAAATGGGCTTAATGGGGACCGGAGTGGGCGCGGCCGCCACCGGGCTACGACCGATCGTCGAACTGATGTTCATGGACTTTCTGGGCACTTCCCTTGACCCGCTTCTGAATCAAGCAGCCAAGCTCCGCTACATGCTCGGCGGCAAGGCCCGCATTCCGTTGACGGTCCGCACTGTCAGCGGAGCGGGAATGCAAGCCGCTGCGCAGCACAGCCAGTCCCTCTACTGGATCACCGCCGGGATTCCTGGACTCAAAACCGTGATCCCTTCGAATCCAGCCGACGCGAAGGGATTGCTCCTCGCGGCCATTCGAGACGACAATCCGGTGGTCTTCTGCGAGCCCAAGCTGATCCTAAGAAGCAGTGGGGAAGTTCCGGAAGGGGACTACGAGGTGCCGATTGGCAAGGCCCAGCGTCTCCGAGAAGGGAGTGATGTTTCTCTGATCGGCTTCGGTGGAACGGTGCCTATCTGCCAAAAAGCCGCCAACAAACTGGCGAAAGACGACGGCATCGAATGCGATGTGATCGACCTGCGCTCTCTCCAGCCCCTCGACGAAGAAGCGATTCTCAGCTCTTTGGAAAAAACCGGTCGCCTAGTCGTGGTCGATGAAAGCACGCCCCGCTCGTCGGTGGCGAGCGACGTAGCCGCGCTCTGCGTCGATCAGGGCTTCGACTTCCTTGAAGCGCCAGTCAAGCGCGTCACAGCACCGCATGGCCCCGTGCCCTTCAGTCGGACCTTGGAGCAGGCCTACATCCCCTCTGCAGAACGGGTCATCGCAGCGGTCCACGAACAAGCTTGAACCCAAAACTCAATCGAGACCCTCAATGAGTACAAATGCAATCGCGATGCCTCGCCTCGGAATGACGATGGAAGAAGGCACCATCGTCGCCTGGCCCCTCGAGATCGGGGCCAAGGTGAAACGAGGCGAGATCGTCCTCATCATTGAAACCGAAAAGGCAGAGAGTGAGATCGAAGCCACCTCGGATGGCGTCATTCGACACGTCTACGTCGACGTAGGCGAGACCGTGCCCTGCGGCGCCTTGCTAGCAGCCATGACGGATGCGCCCGATGATCCCTTCGACGCCGAGGCCTTCAGCAATGATTACCAGCCTCCGGAAGGATCCGCGGGAGAAGCAGATGCGCCCGATCGCCCGGCCCCCGCCTCCGCGGCTAGCTCCTCAAAGGAATCCGGTCAGGGGGAACGCAAGTCCGTCGCGCCCGCAGCCCGCGCGCTCGCCAAAAAACTGGGCATCGACCCAACCACCCTTGAGGGAACCGGCCCCAAAGGCCGAGTCACGAAAGCCGATGTAGAAGCCGCGGCAACGGCCCGACAAAATCTCACCCCCATCAACTCTTCCCTTGGTTTAGAAGTTCTCCGAGAGGGACAGGGCGACCCGCTGGCCCTGCTCCCGGGCTTTGGAACCGACGTATCCGCCTTCGCGCTCCAGAGCCCTAGCCTGGCAGAACACTTTGAAGTCATCGGAATTAATCCGCGCGGCGTGGGCCAATCCGATCCATCGCCGGACGGGCAGACCTCGGTGGCCCAGACTGCTCAAGACGTGGCTGCTGTCCTCGACACAAGGACCCATATCGTTGGAGCCAGCCTCGGATCCGCGGTGGCCCTAGAGTTGGCTTTGACCCACCCGGAGAAAGTCCGTTCCCTGACTTTGCTGACCCCTTTTCTTGAAGTGACCCCTCGCCTCGAAGCGTTCACCCGAGTTTGGATCCGGGCCCGCCAAGAGGCCTCGGTCGAGGGCACAGCGGAAATTCTGGCGCCTTGGCTCTTCGGCAACGCCATCCTAGGGAATGCGTCGGCCCGCAGCAGAATGCTTCGGGGCCTGTCCCAGACCATCAGCCGCACCGCCGCCGAAACCCTCGAACGGCAGGCACAGGGCTTGATCGAATGGTCGGACACGCGCGCCAGCGATCTGTCAGAGCTCTCAGTCCCGACACTGATCGTGGCCGGTGGGGAGGACTTGCTGACGCCCGATGCGAGCCGCGTAGCCGATGCCCTCCCACAGGCCCACCTCGAAACCATCGAGGGCTGCGGACACGCGCTCTCGACCGATGGGGGACCGCGCGTGACTGAAATCATCCTCAAGCATCTCACCGCCCAGAGTGAGGGAGGCCTGTCCGCATGAAGCTGCGCCACCCCCTGACTCTCGACACGTATGAAGTGCGGACGGACGGAACCGTCCTGGTTAAAACACCCGACGGCGTCGACGGTATCTTTCGCGACAACGGCGAATGGGTCCGCGGCGCACTGCGCGAAGCCGATCCCCATCTTTTGGGATTCATCGCAGGGCCCCAAATTAAACGGGGACCGCGTGCCCCGGATGTCCCAACGGGCGGGGGCAGCGCGCTCCCCCCTCAACTTTCACGACACAGCCGATCAGAAAATGGAGGAAATAGGGAAATGGATCTTGGACTCGAAGGACGCAAGGCGATTGTCACCGCCGGTAGCCGAGGGATCGGGCTTTCCATCGCGGAACTTCTCGCAGATCAAGGCTGCGATATTGCCATCTGCGCGCGCGGGGAAGAAGCACTTCAAGCAGCCCGGGCGAATCTCGAAGCGCGAGGCGCCAAGGTCTGCACCGCATCCCTCGACGTTTCCGACGGCGATGCGCTTGAAGCTTTTGTACAGACCGCCGGAGAGGAACTCGGCGGCGTCGATATCTTCGTCAGTAACGCGAGCGCGGGCGGCGGTCCGGGCCTTCCTGCATGGGAGCATGCCTTTGAAATCGATGTCATGGGAACTGTGCGCGGTATCGGAGCGGCCACCCCTTTCCTGAAAGCCTCCGATGCGGGTTCGGTGGTCGTCATCGGATCCACCGCCGCTCTTGAATTCCTCGGCATGCCCCAGGCCTACAACGCGATGAAGGCTGCGTTGATTAGCCACGCATCGGACATGGCCCAAGCCCTCGCACCTAAGGGAATCCGCGTCAATGTCGTCTCCCCAGGACCGATCTATTTCGAAGGCGGAAACTGGGAAATGATCAAGCAAGCCATGCCCGCGATGTATGAAAGCGCGCTGCAACAGTGCGCGATCGGACGCATGGGTACCCCCGAAGAAGTGGCTCGTGCCGTCGTCTTTCTGGCGAGTCCTGCGGCCAGCCTGATCACCGGCGCCAATTTGGTCGCGGATGGTGGGTTCACCAAGCGAACCGCTTTCTAGAAAGATTCCCGATCCAAAGCGCTCTTCCTTGGGAGGTGAATATGTCTGCTGAATCCAACGCGCCGTTCGCTCCTCTTCGAGCCGTTCCGGCTGGAGAGGGTCCTCGATCCTCGGGGCTCACGTATCAACAGCTTCTCGACACCGATACGCGAACCGTCCCCGAGGTTCTTCGAATGGAATCCGCACGCGAATTACCCGTCGTGCGGGTTCCGATTGACCGATACACCTCGCGTGAATTTCACGACCTTGAGGTGGAGAAGGTTTGGAAAAAAACTTGGCAATTCGCCTGTCGCGAAGATGACATTCCGGAAGTCGGCGACCATACCCTGTACGAGATCGCCGACATGAGCGTGCTGATTGTTCGAGGGGAAGACAGCTTGATCCGAGCCTTTCCCAATACGTGCTTGCATCGAGGCCGCGCGCTGAAAGACAGGCCCGGCCGCAGCCCCAGCTTGCGGTGCCCGTTCCACTCCTGGGAGTGGAACTTGGACGGGAGCCTCAAAGGATTGCCCTGCCGATGGGACTTCCCGCATGTGAAGCGGGAGGAATATGGGCTCCCCCAATATGGGACAGCGACCTGGGGGGGGTTCGTTTTTATCAACATGGATCCAAACGCCGAGGCCTTCGAATCGTTCATCGGGGACCTGCCGACTCACTTCGAGCGGTGGCCTCTCGAAGATCGCTACACAGAGGCTCACGTCGCCCACTTGATGCGATGCAACTGGAAAGCCGCTCAAGAAGCCTTCATGGAGGCGTACCACGTCGTCTCCACGCATCCCCAAATTCTGGCTGGAATTGGCGATGCCAATTCTCAATATGATGTGTGGGACAATTTCTCCCGGGCCATTACGGCCAATATGACGCCCAGCCCGCATCTTGGACATGACCCCTCAGAGCAAGAAATGCTCGAATCGATCATTACGACGAGCCTAGATTCCGCGCCGAATTTTCGTGTCCCGGACGGCATGACGGCCCGAGAACTTTTTGCCCAAATGGCCCGGATGCAGCTTCAGGCCAACGCGCCCTCCGTGACGCTGCTGACGGACGCCGAGCTCAATGATTCGTTCTACTACTCGCTCTTTCCCAACATGCATCCCTGGGGCGCCTACAACAAGATCGTTTATCGCTTTCGGCCCAACGGAAATGATCCGGACACATCCATCATGGAGGTGATCTATCTGGCACCCTTCCGAGGCAAGCGTCCGGCGCCGGCACCCATCCACTGGCTCGACTACGACGAACCGTGGACGGAAGCTCCGGAGCTCGGCCCCCTCGCCAAGGTCTTCGCCCAAGACACCTTTAATCTGCCCAAGGTCCAACGGGGACTCAAGAGTGCCCAGCACACCCACGTGACCTTTGCTCATTACCAGGAAACGAAAATTCGTCATTTTCACACCCTGATGGATCAATATTTGAGTCGATGAGCCCGCCCGATTTCGAAATCGAAATCGATCACGCCGCCTGTCGGGGCGCAGGCGTGTGCGTCCGAGTCGCTCCGAAGAGTTTCGCCTTGGATTCGGATCAACGATCCCGAGTCTTGGGCACCGTGGGGGACACCCCCGAAAATCTCCAGACCGCCGCCGATCGATGCCCTTACTTTGCCATAAAGCTGAGCCAGCGGCGTTCGGAAGCCGATTCGCGCCGCTGACCGACTGCCCCTCTGGCCGGACAATCGCTTGACCAACACTGGCGGTCGGGAGCCCATGAGACATACTCCCTTCAGCTAAGGAGGAAGCGTCATGAGCACTGGATCGTTTGACGAGTACGGGCCCCTCGCTGGCCTCGTGGGGACTTGGGAAAGCGACCAAGGACTCGATGTTTCGCCCGCACCGGACCGAAGTGTCCGCAAAACTCCCTATCGGGAAAGACTCGTCCTTGAGCCGATGGGTGTCGTGGACAATCACGAGCAACAACTTCAAGCCCTCCGTTACCGAACCATGGCTTGGAGGCTGGACGCCGCCGAAGACAACCCGTTCCATGAAGAACACGGTTACTGGCTGTGGGATGCGGAACGTCACCAAGTCTGTCGCGCCTTTCTTGTGCCTCGCGGCATGACGACCATGGCCGGCGGAACAGTGGAGCCCGATGCCCAATCGTTCTCCCTGGCCGCGGAACTCGGCTCGCCGACATACGGCATCTGCTCGAATCCATTTCTCGATGAAAAATTCCAGACGGTTCGCTATGAGCTCTCCGTTCAGATTCTCGACGCGAATCACTTCGAATACGAAGAGGATACGCAGATGCGAGTGGGGGGACAGGATGGGGTCTTCCATCACACCGATCGCAACTCATTGACGCGAAAGAGCTGAAGAATCCGGCACGATAGCGAGAGCATGATCGAAATTGCTCAACCCGATGATTGGCATGTCCACCTACGAGACGGCCCCATGCTGGGCCGTGTCGCGGGTGAAACCGCGCGGCAATTTGGACGCGCGATCATCATGCCCAATCTGGACCCGCCGGTTCAGACGACCGACCAGGCCGTCGCCTACCGCGATCGGATTCTGGCTTCGCTGCCGAAGGATTCTTCCTTCCAACCGCTCATGACCCTTTATCTCACCGACGAAACCACGCCCGCCGAGATTCAGCGGGCTACCGATTCCGGGGTCGTGTTCGGCGTCAAGCTTTACCCAAAAGGCGCCACAACGAACGCCGAGTCCGGCGTCGATCGACTGGATCAAATGGCTCCTGTGCTTGAAGCCATGGAGCAACATAGGATGCCTCTTCTGATCCACGGAGAGTCGACCGACCCCGACTGCGATGTCTTTGACCGCGAAGAGGTCTTCCTCGAGGAGTGGCTGGCCCCCATGGTTGAGCGCCACGCAGGGCTGCGCGTGGTCTTCGAACACATCACGACAAAGAGCGCCGTTGACTACGTCCGCCAAGCGCCCGACCGGGTGGGCGCAACATTGACCCCCCAGCACTTGCTCCTGAATCGCAACGCCCTCTTCGCCGGCGGCCTACGGCCTCACCACTACTGCCTTCCGGTGCTGAAACGAGAGCGGGATCGCGAAGCCCTGCTCGGCGCCGCGACTTCAGGGGACCCTCACTTCTTTCTTGGCACCGATAGCGCGCCGCATTCTCGGTCGACCAAGGAATCGGCCTGCGGATGCGCGGGCATTTACAGCGCACCCATTGCCCTTGAGCTCTACGCCCAGGCCTTCGCGTCGGTGAACGCCCTCGACCGGCTCGAGGGGTTCGCCAGTCACTTCGGGGCCGACTTTTATGGCCTCCCACGCCATCAGAAGAAACGTCAGCTCCGCCCCTCGAACTGGACAGTGCCCGACAGCCCCAGCCCAGATCCGGATACCCCGCAGGTGTTTTGGACAGGTCAGGACCTCGACTTCCGACTGGTCGACGAAATCTAACCTGTGGCGCCCGAGCCGGCGCCCGCCCTCGCATCGAGCCAGACGGGGTGCGACTCAAACGGGCAGCTGCTGCTCAGGGATGCAGCAGGCAGAGTCCCTTCAGGCCCTCGCCCGGCGGCCACGTCCCTGAACCGTCTTGGACCGTTTCTTGCTCTAGCCAGTCCCTGTGTCCGACCTCCTCGTCTATCAGCTTGAGTTCTCAGAGAAGGGCGACCTCGAATCCGCCTTCGAGTTGCTGATCGACGAGAAGGGGGTCACCAGTTGCGCCGTCGAAATCGAAGCCCGCACGGCACGATTTCTTGCACCTGAAACGGCGGGCCGCGCACTCGTGGAAAGAATCTATGGCATCGGTGGCCTGCGTTGGTGTTCCCGACATCCAGTGAGCCCGACTTCGGGCCAACCCAAACCGAACCCCCCACCGAAAGACTCTTAAATGTCCAATTACCGCTACGAAAGACTTTCCGCGCAAGACAATGGCTTCCTTGTGGCCGAAACCGCACAT
The DNA here is from genome assembly GCA_002171515.1 of bacterium TMED88. Lineage (GTDB taxonomy): Bacteria > Myxococcota_A > UBA9160 > UBA9160 > UBA4427 > TMED88. The sequence goes on from NHEP01000002.1 coordinate 7,693, forward strand.
ACCCCCCTCCATATAGCGTCCGTCGCCCTCTACGAGCCCGGCGAATTAGCCACCGAGGACGGCGGCGTCGACATCCGGCTCTTTAAGCGATTCATCGAGGCCCGGCTCCACGAGATTCCGCGCTATCGCCAGAAGCTCATGTGGGTACCCATCGAAAATCGACCGGTTTGGGTGGACGACCCTCACTTCAGCATCGACTATCACATCCGCCATACCGCCTTACCCAGGCCTGGCAGCACAGAGGAACTGAAGAGACTGACCGCACGAATCACCACTCGAACCCTCGACCGGAGTCGTCCACTCTGGGAGCTTTGGGTAATCGAGGGCTTAGAGGGCGGGCAATTTGCGGTAGTCAGTAAGATTCATCACTGCATGATCGACGGCGTGGCCGGGGCCGGCCTCGTCCAAATTTTGCACTCCCCCTCTGCCGAGATTGATATTCCAGAACCCGTTCCCTTCATGCCGCGCCCCGTCCCTTCTCACGCAGACCTTTTATTCGACACCGTCGAACGGATCGGAACTCTGCCCCTCCGAGCACTTCGGTCAGTGCGTCAAATGGACTTTCAGTCGGGCGATCTCCTTGAGGAGTGGGGCAATCAAGCCAAAGCCGTGGGCGATCTTGCGCTGAAGGCTCTGACGCCCTCATCGGATACGCCCATCAACGGCTCACTGGGGCCCCATCGACGAATTGACTGGGTGACGCTTCCACTTGAATCGGTCAAACAAACAGGTCGAGCATTAGACTGCAAACTCAACGACATCGTCTTGGCGACCGTCACCGGCGCGGTTCGCCACTATTTATTCCGGCGAGGAGTCGATCCGAAAAAAATCGACTTTCGCATCTCCGCGCCAGTCAACATGCGCAACGCACCCGGACAGAATTCGGTCGGCAATCGAGTATCCACTTGGCTTGTCGACCTTCCAATTGATCGGGAAAATGCCGAGGGTTGGATCGATGGGATTCTGTCTCTGACTCGGGAACTTCGCAAAGGAAACGAAGCCCGAGGCTTCGATGCATTGATGAAAGCTGCCGAATACGTCCCCCCTTCACTCGTTGCCCTCGGAGCCCGGGCTGCGTCGGGACCCATCAATATGATTGTCACGAATGTTCCTGGCCCCCAGTTTCCACTCTATGCAGTGGGTGCCCGACTGATCGAAATGCAGCCGCTGGTTCCCCTCCTCGATGGAACAGGGCTGGGCATCGCCCTCTTCAGTTACGACGGGAAGCTGCATATCGGGCTGAATGCCGACTACGAGCTGGTGCCCGATCTCAGCACTTTCACCGCCCTTCTTGCCCAGAGTTTCATGGAAATCGAAGACCACTCGCAAAAGAAGCTCGAGCAATTCAAGTCAAGAAAAAGCAAGGATCGACCCACTGGTCCAAAAGCTGTCCCCCATCAGACCGCCGACCCCCAGCGCGCTGAACAAAGTTCGTCTACCAGAGCGCGGCCCGAAACGGCCGCGCCGTGCCGAGCAGCCGCCCACCCGGCTTCTCCTCCGAGCTTCAACACCTCCGAGACCACGGCGAACCCCTGAGGGACATGGGCATCACGCCCCGGGCCTAGACACTTTTGTCGGCTCTGGCCCGGGCTATTCTCGTCGGTCCTATTTCCAACGCCTTGCCCTTCCCCGGGCTGTAGGCCCGACCGATGGAGCCCCCGATGTCCGAACTGAATCAGATGGATGAGGAAACGCTGCGCGCGCGCGTTCGAGCGCTTCTTGAAGAAGCCCATCCGGAGAAGACCGAAGGCATTGCCTTTCGCCAGAAGCAATACGAGCACGGTCTCGCCTGGGTCCATTTTCCAGAGGGCTATGGGGGGCTCGGTCTGAGTCCAAAAATGAATATGGTCGTCTTCGACGAGATTTCCAAGCACTCGAAGGTTGTCCACACCACGCCGCCGGCCAGC
>NHEP01000003.1 GCA_002171515.1 bacterium TMED88
CATAGACAAATTTCGATTGCAAATAGATGGAAAATACGAGACCATTTACGATTTATTCGAAATGTTAAATATTCCAAATGACGTTCGTTTGACAAATGCATTAGCTATATTAAAAAGGGAAAGAGATAGATTATTTTCAAGAGACAATTTTGTCAAGTGGGAAGCACATTTGGACATACCGTTCGTTGATACTCCTTTACGAAGCTGGAACCAGTTTACTTACGAAGAGAGGGTATTTGTTATTCATTCGAAAGCGATAATGGATAAAAAAAACTACATACAACACATGGAATACTATGGTGCACCGTATGTGGTAACAGATCCCACTGGAGTAACCGATTACCAAAGGCCGGCACAGCAAGGTGGCATCAATCTCTTGACGTCATCTAGTGATGGCAAAAAAAAAAATCGAAAAAAGCAACAAGATTTTCACATCGAGGACAAGGTGACGGAGGTGTCAAAAAACAGGCACTACTACAAGATAGGTCCTAATGGTCCTAATAATGGAAATATCTTACAAAAACCATGGCCAGAGACGAAGAATTTCTTCAAAATACGAGATCGATCTCGTAATCGAACGGAATTTGCACAATTTATCTACCTGAACACAGAACAAGAGCGACAGGCTTGCAAGCGCCTTCGTCGCATCAAGCGCTCCTTGGATCACTCCGACCGTGTTGGCTTTCCGGTAATGGAAAAAGAAATTGCGGCACCTTTTAATTACCAATCAAATGTGCATGCGGCACGTGTCACTAATTTCGGACCAAACAATTACGACCGCACGCAAGCGTTCCCAAGTTTGGTTCAGCTGCCACGAGTGATGACATTTGATAATGCAAGAACGCCACAAGTGGATTATTTTGACGCATCCAATAGCTTTGAATTTGATGTGATCAAAATGCGACCTGCCAAACGAATCAAAGTTCGCGAAAATGCCAATGGGTGGCTTCCGCATCCTGTCTATCCAGGGCGTCTGAAGGTAGAATCGGAGAGGCGTATACAAGTAAGAAGACCCGGCGAGGTCGTTTCTAATCGCGTATTGGCCAACAAGGCAGCACTTATTGATGAGGCGAATGATTCGGTCATACTGCAACTTTAAAAAAAAAGACTATTTAAAAAAAAATAATTCTATGACATACCATGAAACTACTAAACGACCTATACATTCCTGTAGTAATACTTGTCGCTACCGCTTTTGCATACTCTGCCTATCTTAGCTACGACATACAGAAGCGATCCAAAACACCTATAAATAAAAAGGAAGACTAATTTTAAAATGGAAGCTGTTCAGCTTTATTATTCTATCTTATGCGTCCTAGCACTGGGAATTACCTTTTACTTTTATTGGAAGAGATTTCCGCTCGTGACGGCGATCGTGTTTGCAGTGACATTGATCGTGCCACCTATGTCACACCTATGGCATATTATTTGGGGCGAGGGCTATGCATACCGGCTCTGTGACTCCGATGCCGATAGTCTTTTCTCATGGACCAGCTGTGCCGGTGTTGATTTTTACGAAGTTTATTTGAATTCTTACGAAGTGGCTGTGTTTTTGGAAATTGTGCTCTTGCGAGGGCTTTCTATTTATTTCTCGGAGCAACGCCGTGCTAAGACCATGAATTATAAAATTCGAACTTGGTGGCTATACTTCATTATCCTCCAATCCATTTGCATCGCACTTGCAACCTTATTAACGGTGTTTCCAGGACAGATACTCTCCGATTATGCACCGATCTATGATATCATTGCACTTTTATTAAGCCTGTTGACCTTGTACTATTTCCAAGCAATACCTTCAACCAAAAGAAAAGACGAGGAAGAAGTCCCACTAAAAGAGTTTGTCGATATCGAAGCAATCAGTGATTCTGATATTTAAAATATTTAACCTATATTACTGTTTTATTCATTATTTAAAAGCTACCCCTATGTCTGACTCTTATAAACATTTTAAACTAGTGCAAAAAAATTCAAATTTTTTGGAGTTTGAACATAATTACAATCGGCTACGAGTAGTCGTCATACCAAAAGAATCCCATAAACAGATCATTCATGCACAGATGGTCTACCACATTGGTTCCTATGATGAATTGGTGTCTTATACTGGTTCAACACATCTACTTGAGCATCTTTTGTTCAAAAATTTCGAAAAGAGTATCGATGGTGATACACAGAATATATTTCAAAAACTATCTAAATACGGAGCCACGATTAACGCCAGCACTTCGACGCACCGTACGAATTTCTATTCTACGATCCCAGCGAATGTCTTTGATGTCTGGGCTGCATGTGAAGCCAAGCGCATGCAATATGCTCCTTTCGACGTTGATAACAAGGACAAGAAAGAAAAGCACGTCGTAGTGGACGAGTTGAGGATTGGGCAAGGCAATCCTTTTCAAAAGTTAACGGCAGCAGTCGTCGGCGCAGCGTTTGACCGTTCCGGGTATTCGCATCTGACCGCTGGCAGCATAGCTGACGTAGAGCAAACGAGCCAAGAACGCTTGAAAGACTTTCATGACAAGTACTATGGACCGAACAACTGTAGTCTTGTCGTGGTTGGTCCTATCTCCGTGTCCAAAGTCTTGGAGCGAGTGCACAACCACTTTGGTAAAATCAAAATGAGGCACTTCGAACGCATTCAGCGCGATGAGTTAGAGCAGAATGGACCGCGCTCCGTTACTGTGTTCAGCAAAATGCCTTACAGCATGTTTCAACTTGCTTTCCGAAATATGGAGGGAAAACACAAGGATTCCGTTGTACTTGACCTTATCGCAGAGCTTATGCAGTACGATAATGTTGGTATTATGTGGATGCTCAAGCAAATGAATGCTGTCCCTAGCTTTGGTGTCATCAACAATCGAACCACGCACCGCTATTTATTTCAGATTGTTGGTGCACTCCCTAGCCCGAACCCGAAAGTGGAACAAGCTGTCGTCTCGCAAATCTGGAACTACCTGACGGCGCTGAAGCAGCAGGATACCCCAGAGGAGATCCTAAAGCTCGTAAAACAGAGTTTGTTGAACAAATACCAGTCCAAAGTGGATGGCGTGGAAGGCTTGGGCGCACTAGCGACTGAAGCAGTCAGCTTGGGCGATGTCAACGACATATGGCGCCGTGAAGAGGCCGTGAACAATGTCACGGCTGCTGATATAAGACGCGTAGCGAACTACGTCTTTCAAGCAAAACGATCGACCATGGGATCCTTGATGCCAGAACCACCTGGGATGGTTGATCGCCCAGATCCAAAAGCAGTCGGTTACAATAAAAGTTTATTCGATACGGTGTACAATCAAACACGCATGACCCGAGAGTTGAAGGATAGTTTTGAATTACCAACGCGGACTAACTTATCGTCGAATAGATACCGCTGCAAATTTGGTATCTTGCAACATTTGGTCATTCCAAACATCTCCAAGACCTATTTACTACTGACGACTAGGGCAGCTTCCGCAAACGATGCTTTAGCAAAGGTGACGTCGAGGGTTTTACGTGAGGGGATGCCACAGAGCATCGTAAAGGATTCGGAAATGAGTTTGTTTGGGTCGCACAATGGCTATCGTTTAACCGATAACCTGCACAGCTACATGACCGAAACCAACATGACATTTGCAATGGGTAGTCAAAAACAAAAGCTAACAATTAGCTTGGCAATCGACGCCAAGCACGAGCTTGACGAAGCCATGCACATGCTATTGAAGTCCATGACGAACTTACCTGCCTTGAACGCACAGCAGGTGGCCGTGAAAGCAGCCATGGAAGCCGGTCAGTGGCAAGGTATCAAACAAGACAGCTTTGCTGCGTCACAACAAAAATTGACGGAAGTGTTGTTTGCGGAGGGCGATATTAATCATGCCGAATCCCCAGAAAAAATGATCGATAGGTTAAAGCACGTCACCATGCAAGATATGAACGAGTTTAAAAACGACCTATTTGAGAATGGTAGACCATTCGCAGTGACCGTACTTAGTAACGAGAAAATATCGGTCGAAGCGATTGGTAAAGCAGTCAGCCAATTGTGGAACAAATTTAGCGGCAAAGACAGGTTGATGGAACATCCGTTTGACGATCATAACAGCCCTGCTTTACTTGTCAAATCTCAAATGCATAAAATTAGCCTGAAAGGAAAATCAGATGGCCACGGCGTGTTGGGTATCCGCGTAGGCTTGGATAAGAATGCACCTGCTTGGACGCACGTAAGCTTGGCAATAAATGTATTTGGCTCTGGCATGTACTCGCGCTTGAATAAAAAATTAAGGATAGCGGACGGTCGCACATATGGTGCGTATGCAAGGCTACGTGGTGGTCAATTTGCGTCGGATTCCTTCGTCCACGTCTTTGCTAGCTTCAGCAATGCGTCTATCGAAAACGACACCGATGCAATGCGCGAGTTATGGGATGAGTTTGTGAACCATGGTATTACTCAAAGTGAATTTACAGAGGCCAAAATGCATATGAAAAATAGTTTGAATGTCAAAATGGACAACCTAAACAATTTGGTTGGTTTGAGCCACAACACGTTGATGAACAACAAAAATTTAAATTTAAAAACCATCCTTAGTCGTATCTCTGCAACGACATTCGAGGATGTGAACAATGCCATTGCGGACCATTTGAAAAGTAAAGCAGTGGTAACGGTTATTGCGGGAGATGTTTAAAATATTCCTTTAAGTTTTATATATAAATTAAATCATATAGTGTAGTAAATGAGTGATCTACGAATTCGGCGCGCAAAATACAATGGACAATGGTTTACACCTTTGCAATTTTACACTAAAATTGAATTGCAAAACATATCAAAAAAGAAGAATACCTTGAAGTTAAAGTGTGCCGACGGTTGCGATTTGGTATTTAAAAATATTTGTCATTACTACAATCAACATGGGACAGAGGTCACTCGGCAAGCTCATTTTGCACATAAGTCAATCGCTCGCCGAGATGCATGTTTGGCATTACGTAAATATAGTGTTGGTGGTGGCGAATCAGATGAACATTACCGGACAAAAATGAACATTGCTGGGCAAAAGAAGTTAAAATTTATAAGGCAGTGCGCTGATTCTGATTGCAATAAAAGGAAGAGGAAATATATTCCAGGTAATTGTTACACGATGGTGGAATACAAAGTGAATAATCGATGGCTCGTGGATGTTGCTTTTTTTGATAAAACGACCAATGAATTAAAAATGGTAGTAGAGGTTAAACATAAACACGCAGTCGATGGACCCAAAAGGCAGTGGTTAATTGATCAAGATTTTTTATACTTTGAAGTAGGTTGCAATATGGAATCTAATACACACCTAATCATTGATTCTGGTTACATTTATTACTGTACTACACAAGAAATAACACCCGGGTTCGAGGACATGTGGTCGCACATGGATATGTCGTTTGACGCCCCTGTGTGTGAATGTCAGCTGGGGGCTTTGAAACGTGAACAAGAACGTCAACGAATCCGGAAATTGCATGCAGAGCGGGAACGCGAAAAATATAGGCGAAAAAAGGAAGAAGAAAGGCGTATGGAAGAAAGAAGAAGGGAGAACGAAATATGGCAAAGGAAGTTCGATGCATTAAAAGAAAAATGGCGCAAAGAGGATGAAAACGCAACAATCATTCAAACAGCATGCCGAGCCTACTTGGCGAAATGCAAGGTTCAATGCATTCGCGAAAGATCACGTAGTGCGGTCGTCGTTCAATCCGTATGGCGGTGCTACCATGCACGGAAATTAGTGGAAAAAATAAAATTAAATCGTAGGGAAATGGAAGAACAGAAAGAAATAAGAAGAATTCATCTACTTAAAGAAGCAGGAAAAAGAAAAAAACGACGAATACAAAGATTCAAAGAAGAAATACATGCACACCAACATGCGACACAGACGGACGAAGAACGGTTAGCTGAAATAAAAAAACAAAGATTACGACAAAAACAACGCGAGAAGAGGCAAGACATGAAACAAATAGATTTGCAGAAAACGACTGTCGAATACCAAAAAATGATTAATAAGAACAGGACGGCATTTGGCCTAAAAAAGAGGAAATTACAGAGTAGCATGTATGGTTTTTTTAAAAAACATAAGACTTAAACTTTTTGGTGTAATTTTAAAAGATTATAGGCAGTGATAGCCATAAACATCAGTAACCACCCTGACACAACATTCCCATCCTTCTCTGTATCCACTTGCGGGTGCGACAAAACAATTTGCCGAATGGCTGCAAAAAGGCAAGTTGCCGATTGGAAGCTTAGCACGGCGTCTCTAAAGTAGTAGATCACGCTATTCCAAAATTTTGTTAACTTTGTTTCTAGTAAATAGTAGGTGATTAAGTCAAATAGATATGCACCTAGAATACTACTGCTCAACCAGTGTTCGTCGTGATCGTTGCTAATATCTCTCCATAAAAAATAAGTAGGATACACAGCTAATGCAAAAAATAATACGTGGTATAATTGTTCGGATGAAAGCATTGTTTACATTTTATGCAAATGATGTTTATACATCACTTTGTCTAATTTCAGTAAGACTGTCTCCACATTTACACGCATTAAAAGGATTTGAAAAAGATATATAAATAAACAAAAACAACAAAAGTAAGTAAAGCAAGCTCTTTGTGAGAGAGTCAAATACATTTATAAGAACTATTTTTTTCCTTTATAAGTGCAAATGTTAAGTATAGAAAAAAAATCCTTTTCGGTTACCTTGGAACGGTTCAAAACGAACAATCCCAACTATTCGCTTGGTCTGCATTTCCTACTACCGGACATTGAGGTTCCACTGCATTGTAGCAACTTGGTGAAACAAGGAGAGCAAATAGAGTTAAAGAGCAATACACGTATTTTCGGTATCGTTACCCTGCAACACCATTTACAAAAACATTTCGAGCGTTTTATATTTATACCAGAATATAACAAAGAGCAGAATCACACGTTTGGCAGTTATAACATCACGACATTTTTAACGACACCCAATTTTGAATCGACAAAAGATATACTACCGATACCAAATTTTGACCAGTTGTCGCAATATGTTTCGCAGTCACTGCACCTCATAAAATCATCTCAACCGGTCGATAAACGCCTTGAGAAAATACACTCGGTGTCTTGGAGTTTCGATTTACTATCTAGCTCAGGAAATGTGAAAGTCCATGTGCCGTATGTCTGTTTGGTATGTCGTGGCGATGCATTGGTGAACAATTTGAAAACAACACACCTATTGGACCTGCAGCATTTCTTTATGCGGGAGATGACCAATATCTGTAATAAAGCGACCGGTTTCGCGCCTAGTAATTTCATTCAAATGAGCAAAAAAGCTTTGCAGGACAATAATACGTTACACTCTGTATACATAGCGATCGCAAATCTTTTCAGCAGTTTGGTTCATAAACATATCGAATATATGACGGATTACAAAGCGACGGGTAAGAAGGATTTCGTCGGTATCAACGAGTTCGGCTCACAGCTTTACTCCGATTGCGAAGACATGGCACAAGCTTCCTTTGATTTAATGCGTGTATTCCGACGGCTCTTTCCTAGTTCGCTAAATGACGTGAATGATGTGTCTACCTTGTGTTACCATATAGCAGCTTGGTTGAACGATTCGACATTGGGGGTCATGCAAGGCGCCATAGGAGAAGCCCGTGGGGCACTTAACAATCACGTGTGGGCAGCAATTTTACCGAAACAAACGCCGCCCGTTTTCGTAGACGGCACTAATGGTGAGTTCGTGCCAAGGATATACCAGTATGCCGTTCGCTTCTGGTCACGAGACCCTGCGAATATTTACGATTTTTTCTTCATTAATCCTGACACTGGACAATACGGAATGCCTGCTAATTTCCTCCTATCACATAAATCACCAATGAAAATAATTGACACGTGGTCATTAAAATTAAACACTGCAAATATTTATGCTGACCTTTTATTTGCTGCAAACATACAAGTAGAAACCTTTAACATATTAAATTACCTAATAAAACAATAGTATTTTTATTATTATATATTTAGATAAGTAGATTTATAAATATGTTGGAACTAGCGGAAGTAGTCATAATGAACATATTGTCGCACATTGCGCCAAAGGAAGTTTTGTCAAGTGCGCAATTCGTCTCTACGGCGTGGTATGAAGCTGCTAACAATGCATACCATTGGCGAGATGTGAAAATTTCAACGCTCGACAATAAATCCATTAACGGTTTTCTATGGACGCATGGAAAACATTTATCTTCTTTAACGATACAGAAGACACGTTTGTCGCGCAAAGCAACTTACAATATTATGCATAAGTGCAAGACATTATTACACCTAGATTTGAAAAAGGTTTATACTTGTTCCATGGTGGATGACCGTTTTTGTTTTTTAGTTTCAAAATTAAAAACCTTAAAAAGTTTAATCTTGCCAACCTTTACAACAATCCAGACGCAAGGGTTCAATCATCTATGTAAGTTGGTCAACTTGGAAACCCTTGATTTAAAGCGTAATAGCACCATTCAAAATTTCACGCATTTATCGCGATTGAAAAAACTAAAGGACGTCGATTTAAGCGGGTGCCGTAATGTAGACGATGCATTTTGTTCGCACATATCGAAGCTGAAGTTAGAGCGTATTGTTCTTTCTTATTGTTTCTCGATGACGTTGCAAGGTATTAGAATGTTTTTTTCGATAAAACATCCAAAGCTTCGGCATTTAGTTTTGAATGGAATTAATTACACCAGCGACATCATAGAAAATTGCATCGCAAAAAAAGCAATGAACATAGAAACGATATCCATGAATTCCTTGATAATCGACCAAAATGTCTACATGTCTTTGAAACAATTGAAAAAATTACGGAGTATTACGATTATAGGGTGTTCAAAGATCAAAGATTTTCGAATATTTAAACATTTAGAAAATATATGTATCTGTAGAACAATATTTGACGTTCTTGGTAGCCACGGATTGGTTGCATTCGCTGCGAGGCACAAACATATTAGAATTTATCTTTTTGATAACTATGCAATAGGAAATAGACAAGAGTTGTTTACACGGGTAAAAAAATTAAATAATGTAACAGTACAATATAGTTAATGTCTACTATGTAGTATATTGAAATCGCTCTCATTAATAACTCTTTTCTCTTTTACAGGGACCGTTGGAGACGGTACCGAATCGACTGGTAGTATTTCCTTTTTTCGTTTCGTTTTCCAATCACTAATAATCTGTAGGCAGGCCAGCCAAACTAGGCTGTCATGGATGAAAAAAATCCATACATAATTTTCGATAAACAAGACTTCATCAAGACTTTTTTTGCGAAATCGAACAATAATCATAATACAACAAATAAAAATTTTAATTTCGGACATGATTGCATTGCCATATACATTTGAACTTATATCTGGAATGCCGATTATTATCACCCAAAAATATAACTGATAGACTGCATATTTTAATTTAGAATAAATGACGAACCAAGGCATTGCACATAGTAACAGATGTCGAAATACTCTAGGATAACCATTCCAATGTGTATGCATATCGAAAAAAATGTTACTGTATATGACCCAGACCGATAAACATTTCCAGAATGTAGCAGTGCGGCTGTCCCCTATCTTGGCTCCCACCCAAGCCGCGAACAGCACCGTCGTGGTGATATAACACCGTTGGACAATCCCACTCTGCAGAATATGAAAAAAATAAACCAAGGTCGCGCCTAGTAAAAAAGAGCAAAACATCAAGAGTGTTTTTATGAAGAAGTTTTCTCTGTGCATAATAATTTTATTAAAACACTAATATACTTGGAAAAGTCTTGCCACTCTGACCATGCAAAGTGACTGAACAATTTATCGTCCTTTTCTATCTGTTTGTTGAACGATAAATAGCGTTCGCAGACGCATTTCTCAAAGTGCACTAGTTCGAAAAAGGATTTGTAATAAATCAAATCGTTCTTGTGAATAGTAATATGCTGTTTATCTTTCTTTTCCGTGGTTAAAAAAAGAATACAGGTCACACCATTATCCAGTTCTTTGACGGCTGTTGCGTGTTTTAGTGTTTCAAAAGAACTTCCATATTTAGAATCCTTGTATACCTTATTGATTAACATCTTCTTCAACGTATCAAACTGCTTCACTTGATTCAAAGTATCAGTCAGTGCAACGCCAGCCTCTTTCGCATTATTAACATAGTTATCGTCAGTGTATTTACAACACACGTGAACCAACTTGGCTAAAAACATGCTTAAGTCAAGCCCGGACAATTCTTCCATATCGCGATCTTATTTCGATGTCGAAAAAACAAGGTCGCAAGATTTTATGTATTCTTTCTTGTTTGATGTGACGTCGCGTACGAATATATTCGAAAATGTTTTATCTATTATTCAAAAGACTTTACAGCGTTCAAAACTTAAATTAAGCAAACGACTTGTTTATATCTTAAACAAATTGCAATCCTTCCCAGACGCCATTGTGCAGCATGGATTTGTATTTTATTCTATGTCCCACAACATAGATGTGAAGAACTATGTTATATGCCACTATGAGGCAGGCCCGAAACGGGATACGATTCAAGATTTTATAACAAACCATATCGAAGTAAAAACGAAAGAGCTGCTTAATGGAGGATTCCGAAGTTTTACAGAATACGTCGAAAATATTCGTTATAATTTGATCATACAGCTTGGCGTCTAAGTGAAGCACGTAGCCGAGCCGGGGTGATAGTAGCCACAGATGAAACAATAGTAAAAGGCTATTGGGAGATAGGAACTATAACGCCCGTGACTTGCACAGGGCCTTGGGCTTACAAACTGCGTAGTTAGGTATGCAAACTTAAAATTATTTGTAGAATATTTTTTCTCTTCCTCTAAATCTGTTATTTTCTTCAGAAGCCCTTCCTTCATGCTGATGTACTGTTCCTTTAAATCATTTACTAGTTCAATGTATTCTCCTTCATTCATCGTGCTTAAAATAAGGTTCGAGAAAAGTTGATCAAGGCCAAGAACAAATAGACTATTAACATAAATAATTCTTTCGACACCTTTACGCCTATTCGGATAAACGGAACGGCACACAACAATGCAATGTAAGAGCTGATGATGACGGAGACAGGTGTTAGTATGTTCAACCAAAAACACGATATTTCTTTCGCAGTCACGGCTCGTCCACGATTGACATCCGTTATTAAATCCTTTATGCCGTCCAATTCAAAGAAGTAGGGGATGGGCCAAGTAGTCGTGCTTCCAATGGTTGCAAAGAACTCCGGCGCCCACCATCTTACCATGAAAATAAAATGCCATATGAGATTTAAATCCGTAAAGCCAGTGGCAACATCATGACAAGATTCGTATTTAAGCGTCTCATCGCACGTGTCGCAATTTTGTTGTGCACAGGGTTCCTTGGCCAAGCTTGGAATGTAAGCACAAAAGCAATCTAAAAATACCTCGCGATCCAACCACATCAATATGTCATTGTAGTACATACTTGGCTGCATTCCCGAGCAAAATGGATTAAACCCGTATACGGTGAATAGGTAAATAAGATTACCCAAGGTGAATATAGTAGTGTATGCCAATAGACTGACACAGGTGTTGAATCGGATAACAAGCAGTTGGAAAACCTCCCATACCAGTATCAGAATCATCATATTGAAGAGCCCGTCTCCTACGCGGTCGTCGTAAGAGGTGTATAGGATTTTTGGGTCATCGCAACTGGCGTCGAATGGCGCTCGGACATAGTAGTATAAATCATAGGGGAACAACTGCACGGCATCGCTTGCTAAATCACCGGTGTAATTGCCATTAATAAAATTAGCGATGCCTTCCGTAATTTCACTGACGGATCGATCCGAGCTGAATAACCCAATGAACCACTCCGTGTAATTGAAGCTAACTAGTTTTGGAAGACTCGCCTCAAAGGTACCATATTGAGTATCGGTAACTGCCTCGAACGATTTTGCATAACGACGGTTGTAGTTGCTTTTATTTTCCCAAAACTCTATAAAATTCTTCTCGACGATTGCTTTGTAGGGCCCCTCGTAAAAATCGACCGCGTGCTCTAGCTGCTTGCCGGTGGCATAAATATGGTTGTCCAACAGCGCGCAGTTCAAACATAGAAGGGAGTCCGGTGGGCATTGCAAATCGGCATAGTAACCAAAAATAGGAGTTTCCCATTCTGCCTGCGTTGCTATCACTCTAGTCACACGCTTCGACAAGAAGCGGAAATCTTTACTTTCCAACTTAATCGTCATGTTCTGCGCTTCATAGAGGTTTTCTACACCTTTCATGATAATTTTTAAATGGTTGTCCCAATTCGTTTTGAACATTAAATGATGCATTTTACCTAAGGCATGCGCTGCTGTATTCTTCGGACTCTTTTTTAATTTTTCAAAATGCTTGTGATCAAACACGTGATGCGCATGCACATGCATCTTCTTTTGAAAGTTTAATACCGTGTTTATATCATATCCAGCTTCGCCTATATTGTATCGAAGCTCTTTTACAGTGCGATTGCTGAAAAACCAAGGCAAGTAAATGGCTGCCAAACGCATGCCATGGTAACCAATCTTGTAGGGCTTTTTCCAATTGTAGAATATGTCGTCCAAGTATGGAAGGTCCAGCGCATATGCAATAGTGTGGCCTTGCGCACGTTTGTGCATACACTCGGTCAGGAATGCGCGTTCGAATTTCGTAATTGTATCGATCGATGAATTTTGCATGTCCCGGATAACCACATCGCACATGCTCGTCCCGGTCCATAGGCTTGCATTTGCTAGCTGCGACAAAGTTGGTTTAGAAAGCAATCGCCTTCGTCGGAACGAAAACGTATCTACAAACCAATCGCCAACCGCATCGACACCTTCCTCGACTGCAGCTCCGGCAGCTGCTCGGTTTGCCGCAGCAGCACAGGACACCCCTGCACATACATCTTGCACGCCGTCCCATAACTCCGGTATCAAGGTAGAAATTCCACATACAACATCACAAAAGACTTTTGTAATATCATTTTTAAACTGTATCAAATCGGCGAGCACAATGTTCATCAACCGCTCGAACAGTGTAGCAATCGCATCGGCGGCTTCCGTAAACAGCTGGTCCAAGTTAGCTGTTGCTTGCGCCTTCACGGACTCAGGGCCTAGCAACAACAAAATGAACTGCAGCACCACGTCCAGCATCCAGAAACCGACATCGATGATATAGCCCATGATTTCATGTAAAATATCAATGGTTTTTAAAATTTCACCGACATCATCGCCTAACGCTTTCACCATTTGCCGCAGCCATAAAAAGACAAACGATGATATTTCTCGAATAACGGACTTTGTAAAGGATTTCAATGTGGCACCACCCCCGACGAATCCAATGAACCGCTGATTCGTACGTTCCAAGAAGGCGACAAACATATTGATGCTATCGACAAAAGCAAAAAATAACTTGGTACCAGCCTTGACTGGAACTTGATCCCGAGAGGACACAATTGAATTTCTGATTCCAAGCAAACTACTGATGCCAGAGACCATCACCTCTTGGACATTGCAAATTTCATCGTCCAAGCTAATGTCGATCTCGCCGTATCGATTGTTCGTCCCCATATTACCGAATATAATTAAAATATTCTTGACCCAATCTTTGATAAAATCAAACAGGACGTCGTACAATCGCATAAACAGTTCACCAACATCGCAAGCGATAACGGTCGTCAGCGTCGTCTTGCACACTTTTTCATAAAGCCGCGGGTTAAAGTATTGTGCTTCGTCCAGGAACAACTCGGTGTTCGATGCAAGGGTGTCCAAGAATCCATCTGGAACCGGAACATAGCAACGATTCGGGTTCGCTGGAAACTCGGTATTACCCAGCTGAAAGGATTGGATGATATTACGGAATCCTTCGAAAAAACGCCGCAGGAACACAAACAGGAATTGAAAATGGTTGATTTTACAATGGTGCACAACGGCATTCGTAGACAAATAGGAATCCATCTCCGCGTCGACATCCCATATGCACTGACAGGAAGCCGTGATGTTCAACTCCAACTCCGGGTTGCAGACGCAATTTGCATCGTTCGTATTCTGTGCTGCCGTGGCGCAAATGGCCCGGCTGCGATCGAAGGATGTCGTGCAGCTCCCAGCCGTGCCATTGTAGTTGCGACCGCATCCAACCTTTTGACTAAAATCAAACCCGACAACCAATTCAATGGTTGCTTTCAAGGCTTCTGGAAAAATACGAATGAAATTGAAGGCAGCTTTGCCAAAGGTATTTTCTTCCAAGATGTGAGCGACGGAGTAGAGTAAGGTTTTGTCCAGCTCATAGAAAACATTTTCATGAAAGTTGATATTGTTGTATCGATTCACGGAATTTCGAGTTAACCACTCCTTGTAGTTATTTTCCTCTCGCAAGCCACTGTGCCACGTCGTGTTTAATTTATTAAAGTTTGGTGGGTCGTAATCGCGGCCGTAGACGGGACCAAGGTATTTCGTCAAAACAGATAAAAGCTCGTCACTTTCCAATTGCAGGCCTTGGAATGCATTACTGAAGAAAAAATCCCATATCATGCTATTGGTCATGTCATATGCGACGTGGAGGCTATTGAACCCCAAGTTTAATAAGCTCTCGTATGCACATGCAACACTATTAAATATTGGTTTGTAGTGCCCTACGTAGACTTCTCCAATATAATTCAACCACGATGGTTCGGTTGCTAGTAAATCCCTGTGCAGGACGGTGCTCCCCAACTTAATTTCAACGGCATAATACCCAGATACGATTTCCACGTGAACACTAAATATTTCTGCTTCCAATCCAAGGCGCCCCTCTGCATTCTTGTAGTTGTTGTTGAAGCCGGAAGTAGACAAGTCATTTGCAATCGCAACAAAAACATTCCGTTGTGCGATAAATTTATCTTGCATGTCTATCAGTTGCGGGCATTGTACATCCGTAGCAAACATGTGAATACCATCCGCTTCGCATGCAACGACGCATTGTCCGTTTTCACCATGTTCTACGCACCCAATAAACCCGTCGCATTGTTTGTTGAAGCGTGGTAGCATCAAAATGTTGACCAAGGTTTGCAGGGCCCAAGCCAGTATCACCTTACTAACCGATGCGAACATGGTCAAATGCGCAAATGATTTATCCAAACTGTATACTTCTTGCATAAAGACAACATCGGTAATACGGTCGAAAGGGAGTATCGTATGCAGCGTCGTATTAGCGGTGGTTTCCAACCCATGTGTAAAGGTAGCGATGACGTGGGATGTAGCTTGGCCGACGAAAGCATCAGGGACGTCCACAACAATTTTATTTCCTATTAAAGAGAACAACATCTCTAACACTTTCTTCGCCCAGACATCAAACAAAATCCCAGATTCAAGGAAGAAGGAGGTCACATGGAACCAAAATGTTTCCAAATTTGGGTAGATTAAAAACGGTGGGATGGCCTTGACAAAGGTTTGAAATGCATTGATAAAAGCATTCACGAAATGGTGCCCAATCCAATCGATATGGTCCACCTCGAAAATACCGTACATCGCAGAATCGATGAGCGGTGAAAGCGATTCGCAGGAGCACCGCAAGGCACTTGGGATCCAGTTGAACCACTGTCTCCATGCGTAAGAGATATTGTTGAACCCCAGAGTGTTGGTCACCAAATTCGTTCGCGGGTCTATATCGTCGAGTCCCATAAATTTGATGGTTTCCTGTAACAGAGTGATGCCAAAGGTAGCAAAGCCATTCAAAAAACTGCGAATGGACAAGGTGGACGTGGCACAATTGGTCAAGATCAGTCTCGTCCCAATCACCAGCTGGCGGCCCATAAAAAAATATGCGTTCCATAAGGGCGTAAAGCAGGCCCAAAAGTAATTCACGACGTGCAAGATACTAAAGATGACATTATTTACAAATGGTGTCACTGCACAGCGATATGCATTATCAAGCGAGTTCAAGATGCTATCACCATTTTCGTGCACAGAGATTGCCATTGTTCCAATGCCAAGCACGAAAAAAATGAGCTGCCGGTTGGTCCATAGGACCGATAATAAATACATGAGGATGGCGGGTAGCTCAAATACTTTGCTGCTGATTTCTACGAGGGAATTGAATATTTGAAAGAGGTAACTGGTACCGAAATTGACGTACATCGACAAACGTAAATTTTCAACATCACGTTCCAGTGTAGATCTTTCCCTCTCGGATTTAAATTGACATAATGATTTTAGAAAGAAAGAGGCAACGACAGCTCCTAGAATTAGACTAAGAGTAAGTGAAATGGCTATGCTCCAATCCCAAAGCATATTTTAAAATATAGTTATGATATAATATATAGCATTTAGTAACTCAATCCTCTCCGTTATCACGAAACTTTGGAAACTCGGATAATTTCTCTTTCACAGGTTTTCGACTACAACTATTCTGTACATCGTTTATCAATATCAAAAAACTCACGCCTGGAACAACGCCTTGCGCAAACAACATTGCATTCAGCAAAGGCCGCATGTCGTTGCCATAGATATCACAATCCATTTCTAAGTTTAAAAAAGTAAACGCGACGAAGCTTGACAGTACGAGCAACAGGAAAGTTGGGATCAAATGCAGGTACAATAGTTTCGTAATAAATTTCAAACCTGGAACGCATACATAGATAGTAGTAAAAAGGGCAATCAAGGTTTGGAACCAAAGGACGCCTACGACATCGGTAGATCCAAAATCACAATGGAATGTTTTCAAGACAATGTAGACAACTTGCACAAACAAGCTGCATGCCAACGCAATAAAAAAACTGCAACAATTACAACCAACTAAACACATCTTATTCTGGTGCTTCTCTTTGTTTATACTAATATATGCCTTATGCCAAATACGTATAAACGTTGCGTGCACCGTCTTTGCGTTCTAAAAAGTCACGATCGATTAACTTTTCTATGCATTGTTTAATTTGTTTCATGCCAGGTTTAAAAAACTGCAACTGCTTCACCACCTCTGCTATCAAGGCGTTGTGTCCCAGCTCTTGCCTCGATTTCATAATGCGGACAATCGCCGCATCAATCGTGTGCCTCCTGTCCTTTATTACCTCTTTCTTCTTCCTTGTATCCTGCAGGGACGGAATTGGAAGTTGCAAACGGTTCTTTTTTGATTTGAATTTGTAATTAACACGAAACACGTCCGTCTCTTTGATGCTCCTCGACATTGGTTCCTTCAGCAAAACCTTATACTTCAAGCAAGACAAGGAGTGCATAATTTTTTTTAAAATCAAACCCATATCAGTTGCTCGCGTTGACATTACGCTGTCCAGAATTTCAACAAATGGGTAAGGCCTGTCTTCGTCAAACAGCTGCAATACAAGGGCCTGTAGCGTGGTTGTGATCAACGTCACCTTGTTCATCGACACCTCGCAGGTGCCTAAACCGTAGGCCCACCGTAATTTCGTGGCTTTGCTTCTCTCTTTGTGGTACCCCCGGCTTACCTCATCCTGTACCATCGCAAAGAGGGCAGGTATTCTGGCTACGATCTTGACGTCTGAAGGCCAGTTCCCATTGGTCAAAACATGTGCTTCGTAAGTCAAATGCTGATGAAATGGGCCCTGCGCAACAACTCCACACTTTTTGTAATTGAACCAATCGACGATCATACCTTCCATTTTTTGTGTGTAGAGGCTGCCACATTGTATTTTTAATTTGGATATCAACAGTTTCTCATTGTCAATATTTTTGATCTTTCTGTTGTAAAGCCTTTTCGACAGCATATTTTCGTACGTGTTTGCAAAGACATCCTTGTCATTCAAATATTGGAAAATACAGGTGGCAGCTGTTGCATCGTTCTCAAACGTCTGTTCATCTACCTTCAGTAAAGAATCACAGTACGACGCAAGCAATTGGGCGTTAGAAAATTCACACACATCCTTGTTAAAGAATTCTGTAAAAGCAAATTTGATGCCTTTTTCAAATCTTGAATCGTTGCAGTGTTCCTTCACTTTGCCTAATACTTTCTCGTGCAACAGCAAAACCTGTTGGATAAAATGATAGTGCTTCAAAGAATCTTTCCCTTTTTCTTTGACTTGTTTCTCGCGAGCTTCTATCAAGAACGTGCCGCTTTTTTCAATTTCCTTTTGCATAATGGTAGGTGCTTCGGTGAAGAAATCACTTCCCGGGTTAATAATTGTAAAATTTTTCGATGTATATAATTTCTCGAGGGCACGAAACAAGTTGTAGATACGACTGATGCTACTCCATGCAGACGTGGCAAAAAAATTTTGTACCGTGTCTAGGATAGGCCTTGTGTATGGGCAAAGCATCGAAACATAAGAACTAGCAATATATTTCGGGCCATGTTTGCAAACATAGTAAGGGTCGATGTACTTGTAACAGTTAGTGTCGCATTGAATCATTTTTTCCACCCATACTAAGTATGTTTGAATGTTGTGCACGTACTTCTTTGATTGATGCGAATAGAACTCTTTACTTTTGGATTGTATTGGACGAATTAATGTCCTGAACATCGTATCGATACGGCCGTTCATGTAAACTTCTGACATTTCGGCGTAAAATGCAACAATTTGCTTCAAAAAATCCTCATCAAACGATTTTCCAAGACGGTACTCGTTTAACATGTTACAAATACTTTCCGTCGTATTTTCGTAAACGTTGTCAAAAACATGTTCTCGAAATGCGCGTATTGCCGACTGCTTTATCGAATGTTTGTTTTCCTGCACAACATGGTAACGATCGATGTAAAGAAAAAATTTACGCAGCCATTTGACGAATACTTTATAACTTCTCCATGATTCCATTAGTTTTCTTAATTGGACTACACCACTCTGTTTCTGAAGCATTGGCAAAATATTTTCTATTAAATATGCCACGGTGTACCGGCATTGTGCTTCGTAAATTTTACTTGCGGCATTGTATGGTGAGCGTTGAGAACACATGTTATGCACAGTGTTGTATATTTGCATGTATTCTTGGTAAGAAAAACTTAAGTGTGTTTTAAAATTACCAAGTGCTATTTGACTCATGACATCTAATACCTTTTGAATACTTTCCCACCCTTTTTCAAAAGTAATAATGTTTTTTGGTATACAAGCCATTTTAGTTAATCTTTCGTTTAAAATAGTATTGTTACTTCTCTTCATTTTATATTTTGGTTTTTTATTATATACTCAACATACGTGTTTTCTTCGTCTATATCTTAAATATATGTCGCAGTCGCTTAAGATGCCACGTGGCACGACAAAACTACCTAAAAAGTGACTAAAAAAATAGAAGACACACACAAGAGAAAAAAAATACATTTCAATAAAAAAAAATGCTACGGAAACCGTGTTTATACTGTGGTCTAAAGACTATTAGAAAATTTGAAGCGCAGCTTACTACTTCAAAACTACAAGATTTTTTTTTATGCAAAAGAGAATTTTGTATATTTGATTATCATGATGATGCTACAGCTATGTACTACGATCAAGGGACATCGGATGATGTGCCTCGCTATCACGAGCACTACCATCTTGCAAATCAAGCAAGCTTGACGACGGTTAAACGTGGGATGATATTAATCGTTTCAATATTGAAAAAACTATTGAACAAGTTATGCGGTAAAAAGAAAGGGGATGTCTTGGACGAGCTTTTGAAGTTGGCCATAGTCGATGGTGAACTCATGTTGGATGTACGATATCGTGCGGCTGAAACCTCGAATTGGCGGATTCCAACTTGGTACTACATTCCCGATTTTGAACCATGGTTTCAAGCTATTAAAAAAAAGGTACATGAAGTGATGCAGGAAAGAGCTATGCAAATTGCTCTTTGCTTGCGGGTTCCCGATTCTTATCGTAACCGTAGACGAGCCAAGTCTATTACTCGTGGAAAATTGAAAGGATATAAATTTTTTCCTGTGATCAAGAAAACTTTTGTCAAAGAGTTGCATCCGACTATCTTGAATCGCATTTGGGATTTTGTGTTTCCAGACTGTTACAACACTTTGTATTATTACGATGACTACTATGATGTGTTTTATAGTCTAGAGTATAGCACAATAGCACGATTGAAACCCGGCAGGGAAATGCAAGGTATAATTTACTCTCAAGTCGAAGTAAGCGAAAACAAAGAAGATAAAAGGAAGTTTTGGCAATCAGTTCGGAAGTTAACGCAGGCACAGGTTACAGA
>NHEP01000004.1 GCA_002171515.1 bacterium TMED88
CGGTCGGACTCCGAGGGGCTCATAAATTTCGAGGGCCAACTGCTCGCCCCCTCCCTCGAGCCACCATGCAAGATACTCCCACGGGACCATGCCGAAGGGAACCGAACCAAAGAGTGTGGAGCTGGGGAGTTTGCCTTGGTCGTACCCAAGCCACGTATAACCCGCTTGAACCTTGGCCTCTCGGACAGCATCAACAATGCTGAAGGGGGGAACGAGTTCGCCGGGCTCAAAGAAATCAATTTGTAGCTGCCCCTCGGTCAAGAGTCCGATTTCTTCGGCGACCTCGGCGGCATTGTCGCCGAGTCCCGGAAGTTGGCGACTGAAGGCCGAGGGCATCCGCCATCGAACGGAACGCCTGATTTCGGCAGCGCCGTCTTCGGTGCTTCCCAAATCCGTCGGCCTGACGGCCAACGAGGCCAATAGTCCTACGCTGAATGCCGTCACGACGGCGAAGAGCGCCGCCCGGTTTGAGATCCGATTCGCCATGAAGACTGAAAGACCACTCCGCCGGAAGAGAAGAGGGCATCAGCGTAGCAGCCGCGGATCTTGTGAAGCGACCCGTTACTTTCGGGCGAGGGAGACCGCTAGCGCGTTGTTCCGAAGCTCGGCACTGAAGATTCGACGCGGTCGCCGGAGCGGGTGAGCCCCTCCGCCTTGCGCGCGCGCGCCACCTCATAGACGCGCGCCGGGGGCTCTTTCAGGTCCCATACCAGCCCGAGTGCCGCGAGCCCGCGGAGGATGTAATAGGTCACATCGATTTCCCACCAGTAGAAGCCCTGGCGACAGGAGGACTGATAATAGTGATGGTTGTTATGCCAGCCTTCGCCCATCGTCAGCAGAGCGAGCCAGACGTTATTGCGACTGTCGTCGCCGCTGTCGAAGCGCACACTTCCCCAGCGGTGGGTCAGCGAATTGATCGTATACGTCGCGTGCCACGTCAGAGTTGTTGAAAGGACAAAGCCCCAGACCAGGCCGGTGAAACCGCCCACCAGGAAACAAAAGAGTGCGAGGGAGAGCGGGGCAACGAAGTGCCACCGGTCCAACCAAACTAATTCAGGGTATTTGGCCAAATCCTTGACCCGGTCGGCGGAAGTTTCATCCCACCGTTCGTCGAAAATCCAGCCTTGGTGAGCGTAATAGAGACTGCGCCGGGGCGTATGGGGATCCTCCGGGGTATCTGAGTGACGATGGTGGAGCCTGTGGGTACTCGCCCACCACAGGGGGCCTTTCTGTACGGCGGAGGTGCCGAGAAAAGCCAAAGCAAATTGGAAGACCCGGCTGGTTTTGAAGCTTCGGTGAGAGAAATAGCGATGGTAGCCCCCCGTGATGGCGAACATGCGGAGGAAAAAAAAGCTGAGGCAAAGCACGACGGCTGTTGTTGTGACGCCGGTGACGAAAACCAAAAGGCTGGCGAGCTGAATTCCGATGTAGAGACTGGTTGCGAAAATCTCAGAGATGTTGAGGCGACTCTTGGCATCCTCTGCCGCCGGCGTTCCATTCTCATGCATCACGCTTACCCCCATGTCTCACGAAAGATCTCCCAAAACGTATGCACTGAATCGGAGACTGGCATGTGGGCCGCTGTGAAAGTTTGGTAAAAGCGGGGTTGACGCTTCTTGTTTGTAAAAGTTCCGTAATAATCACGCAGCGAAAATGACGTACCCGGCCGGCATGCACGGACTGCCTGCGGGGGATCTGAGAGGCGGGCACAAGAGCCTTCTGCGGAATTCAAATCCGGCAGGCTGGTCGCTGCACGGTTTGACTTCAGGCGTTCTTAAGCAGCGTCGGAGCGTAGCCTTCCGGTGCCTCGTAACCCAGCAAGTGAAGCACCGTTGCGGCGACGTTCGCAAGGCCCGGCTTCCTGATGGACTTCTCAATGTCGAGCGCTTGGCCCGGTGCGAAAACGTGAAAGGGAACGGGATTGAGCGTGTGACTCGTTTTGGGACGGATCCGACCATCCGCGCCTTCCGCGGGTTCGCCGGTTTGAGGGTTGATGTCGAACATCCCATCTGCGTTGCCATGGTCGGCCGTCACGATGAGCGCTCCTCGAGTCCGTTCAATCGTCCGCAGAATTCGAGCAATTTGGAGGTCAACGGCTTCCACAGCTTGGACTGAGGCATCTAAATGGCCGGTGTGGCCGACCATGTCTCCATTGGCCAGATTGAACCGCGCGTGACGCGATCGACCGGATTCGAGCTCTTGGATCAAGCGATCCGTGATTTCGGCCGCTTTCATCCACGGTCGCTCTTCGAAAGGCAGCGTGTCGCTAGGGATTTCGACATAAGTCTCAAGACTCTCATCGAAGAGACCACTTCGATTGCCGTTCCAAAAGTAAGTGACGTGACCGTATTTCTGGGTCTCGCTAATGGCGAATTGGGGGACGCCATTTCGAGCGAGATATTCGCCGAGTGTCCGGTCGATATCCGGGGGTTCGACGAGGTAATGCTTGGGGATTTGGAGGTCTCCGTCGTATTGCATCATGCCGGCAAAGAAGACGTCCGGCCGGTGTCCTCGATCGAAGAAAGGAAATGTTTCATCTTCAAAGGCTCGACTGATCTCCATGGCGCGATCGCCTCGAAAATTAAAGAGGATCACCGAAGAGCCATCTTGGATGGGCCCGATGGGCTGGCCGCCTTCCGGGCCAATGGCGAAGGGAGGCAAGTTTTGATCGCTGATCCCAGGGTGTTCGTCGCGGAGCGTTTGGATCGCCACTCGGGCGCAGGGGAAGATTTGGGCTTGAGCGGCGACATGAGTTTGCCACCCTCGCTCGACCATTCCCCATTCGGCTTCGTATCGATCCATGGTGATGACCATGCGCCCGCCGCCGGACGCAATCTGATAATCCCGATTCGATGAACGGCTGATCGTTTCCAGCAGTTCTTCAAGGGCATCGACATAGTCAAGCGCGCTGTTCTCGGCGACATCTCGTCCATCGAGGAGCACGTGGACCCGAACGCGCGTGATCTCCTCATGATCGCAGCGGCGCAGCAGGGCGAAAAGATGCTCAATGTGGCTGTGGACGTTGCCGTCGGAAAGCAACCCGAGGAAGTGAAGGGGTTGTCCCGAGGTCCGGACGCGTGCGAGCGCACTTTTCCAGGCCGCCCCATCAAAGATTCGCCCGGAGGCGAGGGCCTCGGCAACGAGAGAGGCGCCTTGGTCGAAAATACGTCCTGCCCCCAAGGCATTGTGACCGACTTCACTGTTCCCCATGTCCCCCTCGCTGGGCATGCCGACCGCGAGGCCGTGCGCTTGCAGAGCGGTTGTGGGGACTTGGGCGGCGAGGGCATCGAGGGTCGGGG
Organism: bacterium TMED88; assembly: GCA_002171515.1. Classification (GTDB taxonomy): domain Bacteria; phylum Myxococcota_A; class UBA9160; order UBA9160; family UBA4427; genus TMED88. Next base: position 3,300 of record NHEP01000004.1, read on the forward strand.
TTCGGGCGAGCCAGACAGCGTCCGAAGCGTCTTGCCGGCCGATCCCGACGCCGTCCATGACGCACACCACGACGGGCCCGTCCACGCCTTTGAATGCAGGGTGTCGTTTCAGCGCCCAGTTCATGATTTGCTCCTGCTCCCTGCTAAGCCGCTGGAAAACGGCCGAATTCTGTTTTTGGAGTGTCGCAGTCGTTGAGCCCGAACTCAAGGTGCCGAGGGCATTGAAGTTTGGAGGGGATTTGTGGAGTGTTCATGCTTAAAGGGAGGGCGGAAACTCCATGGCTGACGAGACGAAAATGAGTGCTGAAATTACGCCGCACTACGACGCCACCAAGCGCACGGGCGTCCAGAAGTGGGATCAAAAGCGCCGTCTCGCTTCCGCTATGCGGGAGGTGATCGAGCGACTGGTTCCCAGCGATGCCCCGGCGGACGAGTTGCGCCAGGCAGCTGACGGCCTTGAGCGCTACGCGGAGGCCTTGCGTGCTCATCCGAGACTGCGACAGGTCATTGGTCACGCCGAGTCGGCGACGGCCGGGGATGTCGGGGCTTTCTTCGATCAGAGCCCATTGATCGGCCTTGCCAACCCCCTCGCTCCACCGATTGTGGTGGGCCAGACGGGCCCTCGTACGGCTGCGGGGAGCGTGGTTTTTGGCTCGGCCTACGAGGGGCCCCCGGGCTCGGTTCACGGTGGATTCGTGGCGGCGGCCTTCGATGAGGTCTTGGGCTTTGTTCAATCTCTTTCGGGACGTTCGGGGTTTACGGGAACGCTGACGGTGCGGTACCGCAAGCCCACGCCACTCCATGAGCCGCTTCGCATCGAGGCCGAAATGGTCCGTCTTGAAGGCCGCAAGATTTTTGCTGAAGGCCAGCTCAGCGCAGAATCAGTGGGTCTCTGTGCGGAGGCCGAGGGCATTTTTATCGCCGTGGATGAGGAGAAAGTAGCTCCGCTGTATGAACGTCGGGCGGCCTATGAATCCAAGCAACGCTCCAAGGGCCCGTCGTCTGCGTGACCGACACTGCTGGGGTCAGAGTCCCATCGCGTTCAACGCTCTGGTGAAATTTCTTCGAGTTCCAATCCTCTGGTTTCCGGAAAAAAAATCACCACGATGACGGGGGCCGCGAAGGCGACTAGAACCAGCAGCGAGATGGCCGTCCAGTGGGAGTGATAGATCCCGTACAGCAATGATTCCGCCAGGAGTCCGAGGACGCCCCCGATGGTGGCAACGATCGTTCTGGCTCCGGCGGCCGTGGACCGATAGGAGGTTGGGAAAAGTTCATTTCCATAGGTCGCCAGGACGACGCCCGCCGCGATGCCTGAAAAGATCATGCCCACCCAAATGGGAACCAGGGGCCAGCCGAAGCCTTGGTAGAAGACGAGGACCAGGACCGGGTGGGCGAGGAGAAAGATCGCCGCGATTTTCTTTCGCCCGAATCGGTCGGAAAGGCGTCCCGCGAAGGTTCCGCCAAATATCCCCACGAACCCCCCGGCCACTCCAAGGAGGGAGTATTGGTAGGGGGCCCAGCCATGTTCTTCTTGCAGATACTTCGGTCCAAAAAAACCACCCGCATTTTCCGCAAAGCTCAGCAAGAAGATGACCGATCCGATCATCAAGATTCGTCCCGGGTACATCCGGATCAGATTGATGACGGGGCGGATGGCCCCCCGGCCGATCTCAGAATGAGACCGCTCGCTGGCTTGAGCGGCGTAGCGTTTGGTCTCAGGGAGGCTCCTTCGTAACCACGCGATGAGAACGAGGGGAATGAGTCCGATGAGATAGAGCGAACGCCAGCCCATGGGAAGGATATCGACCGCGGCAAACAACCCCAATGCGAGTCCGCTTCCGCACGCCCCTAAGGCCGCAAGGGCGCCTGCCCCCCAGCCCCGGTGCTCGGGGTCGAGCTCCTCAGCGATCACGACATAGGCCAGCATGACCTCCGCCACTGCAAAGATCCTCGCCATGAATTGAAGAACGACAAAGCTCGCGGCATTGGGCGCAAAGGCGGTGAGACCGGTGAGGACCGTATAGGCGATGATGGTGATCAAGAGAACCCGGCGACGACCAATACGGTCCGCCAGGACAGCGAAAAAAAAGGCGGGAAGGGCCCCGAGCCGGATGATGGCGCCGAGGTCTCCAAGCTGGGCCTCGGGAATGGCGAGATCAGCCTGAATCTGTTTGAGGGCAAGAGAGAACAGCATCAAGTCGTACTGATCGAAGATATTGACGACCGCGATGAGGCCAATGATCCGCCACTGGTGACGCGTGAGCGGGGGCGGCTGGCCGAGAAAGGGGGTCAGGGCCAGCCATCGGGGCTTCCAAGAGCGGTCGTCTTCTTCGAGGGTCGGATTCGGGTTACTCATGGCGGAATTCTGGGGCGGTGAGGCAAAAGGGGGTGTGTTCTCCGAAATCGTTTGGCCAGGTCCGGCCCCTAATGATGTTTTTGAAGGATCAGAGCACTGGTCGGCACTGCGGTTCCCGCAGTCACCAGAACATTCTCCGCTCCCTCCACCGGGTTGACCGCCGTACCTCGAACTTGGCGGACCCCCTCGGCGATGCCGTTCATGCCGTGGATGTAGGCTTCGCCAAGTTGCCCACCGTGAGGGTTGATTGGAAGCCGACCACCCAATTCGATGCCACCGTTTTGGATGAAGTCGCGCGCTTCGCCGCGAGGGCAGAATCCGAGTTCCTCGAGTTGAGGTAGAACCAGCGGCGTAAAGTGATCGTAGATAACCGCGGTTTGAATGTCCCCCGGAGTGAGGCCGCTGTCCTCCCAAATTTGTTGGGCCACGATGCCCATTTCGGGAATGCTTGTGATTTCGTCGCGGTAGTAGCTCTTCATCATTTGCTGATCAGGCCCCGAGCCCTGTGCGGCCGCTGCGATGACGACGGGTGGTTGGGGTAAGTCCCGCGCGCGCTCCAAGGTGGTGACGACAAAGGCCTGGCCCCCGTCGCTTTCCTGGCAGCAGTCAAGAAGGTGTAAGGGCTTGACGATCCAGCGGCTTTGCTGATGGTCTTCAAGGCTGATGGGTTTTTCGTAAAAGAAAGCTTTCGGGTTGGTCGCCGCATGCTTGCGATCCGCGACCGCGATTCGACCGAAGTCCTCGCTGGTGGCGCCGAATTCGTGCATGTATCGCTGAGCAAACATCGCCACCCATGAAGCCGGTGTGAGGAGCCCGAAAGGAGAGCTCCAGCTGAAATCGACCTCGGTCGACGTAGGGGCGGCTGAGCGATCTTGGACGCCAGCGCCGAACCGAGTTTCTGACCGTTCATTGAATGCGCGATAGACCAGGCAGTAGTCGCAGGCCCCGCTTTGGACCGCCATGGCGGCTTGGCCGATGGTCGCACAGGCTGCCCCGCCGCTGTGATGGATGCGGCTGAAGTGTTTCAGCTGGGGAATACCGAGACTTCGAGCCACGTCGATTTCGTGATTGTCTTCCGTCGTAAACAGAACCATTCCATCGATTTGTTCAGGTCTGAGTCCGGCATCTTGGATGGCTGCGTCGCTGCACTCGACGGCGAGACGAAGGGTGCTGCGGCCCGACTTTTTCGAGAACTCGGTTGCGCCGATGCCGACAAGGGCGGTTTGGCCCGCAAAGGTCGTAGACAACTGAATGGCTCCCTCACTGGATGAACGGCTGCTTAGACTAACGGAAAGCGGCCGCCGGACACCCGCTCAAGAAATCGATTGCATGGGGGCCTTGGGGGCCCCGCCGCTCCCGCGTGGGAAGCGCGTCCGGTGCATGGGGAGCGCGTCGGAAGAGAGCAAAAGAACTCATTGTTTTCAGATATTTGCGCCAGTCGTCTCGGATTGACTCGAAGACCCTTCCAGGTTGGGTCGGTCTTGAAGCCGCTGGGCCGGGTCCCCATTGAAGCCCGGCAGGCCTCCGGGGGGAACGGCCTTAAGGCTCGCAGATTCGCGGCTATGCTGCCCGGCGAAGCAGCGCCTGCTCCAAGCCACGGGCGGGATTCGCAGCAACCGGGAGTGAGAGGTGACGTTGGACCGAGTACAGCGAACGAGTCAATCCCGTCGGGTCCGAATAACCCGATTTTGGATTGGAGTGTGGACGGGCATGGCGTTCTTGGTCGGACCCGAGAGCGCTCTGGCCGCTGACTCGGCTCGCGCGCTGAATTGGGTGGGGCCCCCGATTGGCGTGATCGGAGATATGGCTCGCCATCGGGGCGATGTCGTGTTGGCCTACCGATTTCATCGGCAAAGTTTCAGCGGTTTGATGAATGGAACGACTCGCCTTGAGGGGTCTTTGCCAGGATTCGACGTTAAGCCGACGTCGCTGGATAAAGATCACCACCTCTTCGAAGTTTTATGGGCTCCTTTCGAGCAGATGACTGTCTCAGCCATTCTGCCGTATGTCCAAAATGAGATGACGCAGATCATCCAGAATACGGGGGAAAGCTACAAAACGACGTCCGGTGGTTTTGGGGACCTGGAGTTCGCGATCCTACATCGGGTTTTTTCAACGGAAACCTCTCGCCTTCACTTGAATTTGGCTCTCAGCTTCCCCACCGGTTCGACCACGGAGTCTCAGGTAACGCGGGTGAGCCCCGGTGTGATCGAACGTCTTCCCTATGTGATGCAGCTTGGGTCGGGCACAGTCGACCTTAAGCCAGGAGCGACATACAACGGCCTTTGGAAGCGACTTTATTGGGGAGGGCAGGTCGGCGGTGTACTGAGGGCAGGAACCAACTCTCAGGGATATACCTTGGGTGACGCCTACGCGGTGACAGGTTGGGTGGGCGCCACGGGCTCTGATTGGTTCGCGGGGTCGTTCAGGCTCGACTGGAATCAGTGGTTCAATATTGAGGGGCAAGATGAATTGATGAACCCCCTTCAATCCCCGACCGAGGACCCGCAGCTCCAAGCCGGTCAGCGACTCGATGTGCTTCTGGGGATTGATCTCTTTCTCGGGGGTCGGCTGAAGGGGACTCGTATCTCCCTCGAGGGCGGTTGCCCGGTGTACCAGTCGTTGGAGGGGCCGCAACTCAGGACGAGTTGGATCCTCACCGCGGGCGTGCACTACGCTCTATAGCGAAGACCCAGCGACTGTGGTCGAGGAGGGCAGGAAATGCTGTTTAAACGGAAGCCGGAAATGCCCAAAGCCGAGGAAGCGCTCCCTGGCCGAGTTGAGACCATGCCGGTGGCTCCGGCCCATTTCGTGAATGGAAACCCCCTTGAAGGAGATTTCGAGGGGCTTGAGCGGGCTTATTTCGGACTCGGCTGTTTCTGGGGCGCCGAGCGAATGTTCTGGCAGGAGCCCGGCGTTGTGTCGTCTGCAGTGGGCTACATGGCCGGTTTTACCCCGAATCCGAGTTACGAGGAGGTCTGCTCTGGCTTGACGGGCCACAATGAGGTCGTGATGGTGGTCTTCGACCCGAAGCTGACCTCTTATTCCCGAATGCTGGAGGTTTTTTGGGCCGGTCACGACCCCACTCAGGGGATGCAGCAGGGGAACGATGTCGGCACTCAGTACCGATCAGGGATTTACGCGACATCCGAGAGCCAGCTGCTTGCCGCCGAGGCTTCGCGAGACGCTTTTCAGCCGGAACTCGACACGGCCGGCTACGGGGCCATCACGACCGAAATCGAGGCCTCCCCTTCGTTCTACTATGCCGAGGACTACCACCAGCAATACTTGGCCAAGAACCCCAACGGCTACTGCGGACTCGGCGGGACCGGGCACAAGCTTCCCGCCGGTTGGGAGGACTGATCGAGGGGAGCTGCCGGTTCTGGGCGATGAGATTCAACGGACAGCCGGGTCGGGCGTCGCAACGATATTGATGGTCTCACTCTCTGCTTCAAAATAAATTCGAGCCTGGCCGGTTTGAAGGGCTTCCATTAGACCCTCGACTTTTTCTTCGAGGCTGCGTTCTCGTAATCCATAGTCCGTTCCGTCTCGCGTGACGAATTCTTCGGCCAGCCGTCGCAGCGTGGCGGGTTCCAACGCCTCGAGGGGGACCTCGGTGGCGGCTTCCTCAATCGCGTCGGGCGTCGGTTTCTGGCTCATATTTGGCTCCCACGCTGATACCCTATCTCGCCTGGAGGTCATCGGCGAGCCGCTCGATCAGCGGCCTCACTCGAAGCGCACGAAGGTTACGTGAGGAAGGGAGAAGGCTTGGTCGAAATTTTTGTGGATGCTGATGCCTGCCCGGTCAAGGAAGAAATTTATTCCGTGGCGGCACGGCACGGGCTATCTGTTGTTGTTGTGGCCAATCGTCCGCAGTCCGTGCCCAAGGATCTCGGTGTGGAGATGGTCGTTGTCGGCCAGGGGGCCGACGCCGCGGACGATTGGATTGTTGAAGAATTGCGGCCCGACGACATTGTGGTGACGGCCGATCTCCCGCTCGCCGCGCGCTGCCTGGAGCGGGGTGGTCGGGCTCTGTCTCCGACGGGTCGAATCTTTACCGAGGATTCAATCGGGGGTTTGGTGGCCACTCGCAACCTTCGGGCAGACCTTCGAGGTGCAGGAATGGTCTCGGGCGGCCCACCCCCTCTGTCCTCAAAGGACCGCTCTCGATTCCGTTCTCGTCTGGACGAGGTGGCACGCGTAGCGATTCGCGGAGCCTGAGGCCCCCTCGTCCGAAAGGCGTGTCGGCCTGCTTCGCCTTCTAGTCGAGGTACATGCCCCCATTGGCGGCAAAGACTTGTCCGGTCGTGAACCCCGAAACCCGAGGATCAATGATGCCCGCAACGGTGGCAGCCATCTGTTCGGGTTCACACAGTCTTCCCAGGAGGGTGCGTTTCTCCATGGCTGCGACACCCTGCTCGGGAACCTGGGCGAGCATGGGAGTTCGCACCGGGCCAGGGGCCACTGCATTCGCCCGCACGCCGTAACCGGCGAACTCCAGAGCTGTGGTCTTCGTCATCGATTCGATGGCGCCCTTCGCGGCGGTGTAGTCGATTTGTCCGATGTTGCCGCTGCGGGCGCTGACTGACGAGAAATTGACGACGAACCGATTGACCTCGTCTCGAAGAGGCTGATTGTCATTGGCTTTGAACATCGGGTGCCAGTGCTGCGCGGCAATTTCTCGCGTAAAGAGAAAAGTACCATGGACATGAACCGCCATGACAAACTTAAAGTCGTCGAAGCTCTTCTTGGCGATTCGAGCATCTCGCGTTACGCCGGCCACATTGACCACGCCATTGATACACCCCGTTTCCTCAAGGACCTGGGCGACGGCTTTTTGGACGTCGTCTTCTTGGCTGACATCCGCCGGTACGACGAGGGGGGCGGCGGCGTTTTGACCCTTAATCTCGATGGCCGCCTCTTTTAAGCGATTCGCATCGAGATCGACCATGGCCACTTGGGCCCCGTGTTGGCTGAGCAGTGTGGCTACGGCGAGGCCGATGCCCTGGCCACTCCCAGTGACGATATGGGTTTCGCCGAGAAAAGCGTCTTCGCGCAGAACAGCGTACATGTGGGTGGACTCCTTTTGAGAGGGGGGGAGGGTTGCGGCGTCGGCGGCGCTCGTCAAATCGCGAGCCGGAGGGTCTGAGGCGTCATTGGCCTAGGCCGATCTTTTTCGACCACCAAGCCGGCTGTTCGGAGCGCCGATTTGTGCTGTGTAAATTGAAGTGCGGGGCGAGAGAAGGCCACGGGCTTCTACCCGGGGGGTATCGAGGGGGAAAGCTTGCCCGATCCCGTTCCGTCGTCGATGATTGCGCCCCACGCCGTCTCGGCGTTTTGGGTGACCGGAAGAGGTGAGACGTAAGCCATGGTGACTGAACCCCTCAGTGGAAAAGCGGCGACCCAGGAACGTATTCTGGCGGCGGCGACCGAACTTTTTCTAGAGAAGGGCTACGAGCAGACGACGGTGGCGGAGGTCGCGGAGCGAGGGGGCGTCAGCCGCGCCACTGTGTTCTGGCATTTCAACGATAAGGCCAGCTTGTTTCGGCAAGCCTTTAACCGTCTCGTTGAGCCGCTGAGAAAGTCTTTGGATCGAACCTTCGAAGACCTTGAGCCCGAAAAACAGTTGCGGCAGCAGGTGGCGACCTACCGAGCCTATTCTGGAAGCCACACGGAGGCCATTAAGGCCTTCATCCGTTGGGCGCAAGAAGCGCCGGAGGCGAGGGAATGGTTGATCGCCACATTGCTTGATTTTCACCAGCGATTTGCCGGCGCCCTCACCGAAATTATTTCTCAGATCGTCCCACCCAATCAAGACTCGGTCGCGATCGCGACAGGGCTCGTTGTCTTGCTTGATGGCGATTTCTTCCTCTCATGGTTTGATACATCAGACCGGCGAATGGAGGAACGAAGTCGGGCCGTTGACGCATATCTTTCGATGATTCCGAGGAGCGTCCAGAGCGCAAAAGGGTCCGCAGCGGTCTGATCGACCCGACCCTCAGTCGTTCAGCGCGATGATCGCAGCACACCGGTCGAGTCGATCGGAGGAACCTTCTTTGATTCGCCGACAACGGCTTTCAAGGTCGACCATTTGCCGGTTGATCCATGATGCGGCGAGGTCGAGTCTTCTGGGGTCTGCCTTGGCTTGGCTCAAGAGCTCTGCCCCAGCAATCACGCTGCTCACCACCTCGGCAAGGCTCTGGGCCGACATGAGGGCGTATCCCATGTCGGCGAGCAGTGCGCTGGAAGCGTCAAGAATGAGTCGCATGCCCTCGAGGACTTTGTCCGCGAAGGGGCGCAATGCTTCGTCCTGAAAACCTTTGAGTTCGGCTTCGAGATTTTCGAAGACCGTAGAAAGCGCGCCCTTGCCAATTTCTTTGAGCGCGAAGCTGACTTGGATTTCCGAAGTGCCTTCGTAGATCGTGGTGATGATCGCGTCCAGGTGGAGTTTCCCGACTTCGGACTCTGCCATAAAGCCAAGACCCCCATGAACTTGGATGGCCTCACGCGTGATCTGATCCGCCGCTTCGGTCGCCAGATACTTCGAGAGCGGGGTGAGGAGCCGGATTCGAGTGTCGTTTCGCTCGCGCTCTTGGCTCATTTCGCGCTGTTCCGACTCGGAGAATTCATCCGGGCGGGAGAAGGCCTCGTCGATCGCACGGTTTCGGTCGATGAGCATGCAGGCTCGGTAGAGCAGGGCGCGGCTTCCCTCAAGCGAGAGCGTCATGCGGGCCAATTTATCTTTCATCAACGGTTGCTCAGCGATTGGGACACCGAATTGAAGCCTTTCCCGGGCGTAGGCCACGGCGGTGGAGAGAGCAGCTTCCGCAATGCCGATGCCTTGGGCGGCGACGCCGAGCCGGGCGTTGTTCATCAGGCTCAGCATGGCCTTGAATCCAGCGCCCTTCTGACCAATCCTGAACCCTTGCGCCTCTTCGAAGCTGACTGCGGCGGTGGGCGATCCATGAATCCCGAGTTTCTCCTCCAGACGAGTGACACTGACTGCGTTGCGGCGACCGTCGGGAAGCGTCCGGGGCACGATGTACAGCGAGAGTCCACGGGTGCTTCCCTTGGACTGTTCGAAGGTGTCGTCGTCTCGGGCAAGGACCAAGTGGATCTCGGATCCGCCATTGGTGATGTAAATTTTGCCGCCGGAGATGAAGCACTCACCGTCCTTCTCGGTCGCGCGGGTCGTGATTTGGCCGAGATCCGAGCCCGCCTGAGGCTCGGTGAGATCCATCGCTCCCATCCACTCCCCTGAGGCCATTCGAGGCAGGTATTGCTGCTTCAATTCCTCCGAGGCGAATTCCTGAATGTCTTCGGCGACGCCGGCTTGCAGGCCCACCATGGTCATCAGTCCCGCATCGGCCCGAGAGATCATCTGAAGGAGAAGGTTCGCAACGAAAGCGGGGAGTCCGAAACCGCCGTATTCCTCGCGAACGCCAAAGCTGATCAAGCCCGCCTCACGAATTCTTTCGTACGCAGCCACAATGTGGGGCGGCGGGACAACTTCTCCGTCCACGAGTTGGGCCTCCTCGGTCCAGCCGGCGCGGGTCGATTCCTCGATTTCAGAACAAATTTGCGCTGCGGTCTCGACAACGGAGAAGAGCGCATCCCGCTCGCTCTGGGGATTGCAGTCGGGCCCTTTGGTCCAGCGGAAAAAAGTGTCCCAGTCAACCAATTCATTGAAATACAACCGGACGGCATCGTTGAGATATTCACGCATTTTGCTCTCCTTCTTGCGGTCGCTCGCTCGATCGCGTGTGCGCGCAGACTGCGACCTGTGTCTAAAGCGTATGCCGTGACGGACAGACTGCGAGTCATTTTCGCAGAAGTCCTTTTTTTAGGCCTTTCGGGGAAGCGACTCCGAGTCAGTTCTTAGCTGAGTCTCGCCCAGGCGCGCAGAAAGGCCGGCCCCAGGATGCTCAGGCCGATCAGGGCCGCGAAGAAAGCGGCGATCAGAACCCCGCCGGCGGCCACATCTTTGGCCTCACCAATCAGCGGGTGCGGTTCGGGAACAGCCGCATCGGCGATGCGCTCAATCGCTGTATTGAAGGCTTCAGCGAGCCAGACTGCTGTGATCGCCAGGCTTAGCCATCGCCACCCCGAGGCATCGATTGCGAGAACGAACGCAGCGGACACCACCAGGACGGAAGCCAAGAGGTGGATGCGGGCGTTCGGTTCTTCCCGCAACAGAGCAGCAAGGCCTCGGAACGCGTATCCAAAGCTGGCCGCTCGCTTGCTGAATGTCCATTTTTCGTTCATGGAAGGGCCTCATCGAGCAGGGGGTAGAGGTGGGTCAATTCTTGGAGTGCGCTGAGAAGAGCGCCTTTTTGCTCGCTCTCGGAATCGCCCAGCCGCACGATGATCAGATCTCGTTCCGGAGCCATTACGATGTATTGGCTGCGAAACCCGTTGCAGCTGAAAACACCACTGCCGTCGGTGGAAATCCAGAAGTGGGCCCCATACTCGCCTCCCGAGTGGGCGGTGGGTGTCCTCGCGTAATCGATCCAGCCCTGGGGCAGAATTCTTTTGCCCTCCCAGCACCCGTCTCGCAGGCAGAAGAGTCCGAATCGAGCGAAGTCCTGCGCCGTGCAGGACGCAAAGGAGGAAGCAATCCATGTGCCTTGTGGGTCGAGCCTCGGCGTGAAGCTTCGGAGCCCAATGGGGTCGAGAAGGCGCTGGCGCAGACACGCGATGAAGGCATCGCCGTGAAGTCCGACAGCAGCTTGGCTGAGTCGGGCAATAATGTTTGAGGTTCCGCTGGAGTAGTTCCATTGGGTTCCGGGATCGGCGATCAGCGGTTTGTCGGCGGCGTAGTGGGCGACGTTTGTTTTGCCTGTTCCGAAGAGCATCTCGATGGCATCCGACTCCCCCGTGTTTTCGTAGATCTCCTCGAACCGCAGGCCGCTGCTCATTCGAAGCATCTGGTCCAATGTGATGGTTTTCCGAGGATCATCCGACGCCTGCCATTCGGGGACCGCGGCGGGACGATTCAATCGCAGTCGAAGATCGCCCACCAAGAGGCCCACCCAGGCATGCAGGATGCTCTTGGCCATTGACCAGGATGCCAGCGGCTTTGAGGCGTGCCCCTCGGGTCCGTAGCGTTCTGTCACAAGTGCGCCAAGGTGCACGACCAGCAACGCATGTGTGCGCCCGAGCCGCTCCTCCCCGCTCGGTTCAAAGAAAGTGTTGATCAAACTGCTGGTTTCAGAGGGATCAGGGGAAGTCTGGGCCTGATCGCGGGGCCAAGAATGGGTCGGCCAGGGGACGCCCTCGGGTTGAGGGGGGAGGGGAGGTGCTTGATCAGGGAGGGGCCGTGGGCCGTATTGAGCCATGGGTTCTCTCTTCGGGCGATCGAAGGATTTGAAGGGGACGCTAGCAGGGCTCGGGGCGAGGACTCATGTCTCGAGGGCTGCTTTCCGAAGCGGAGAGAAAACGCCTTGAGTTTTGACCTCGCCAACGGCTCACTATGCTTGCGGGCGTTCGAAAACGATTGGCCATCAGAAGGAGCGCAGATGGGGCATCAGGAACGTCTCGATCTCGAAGCCGTTCAGCAGAGCTTGGCCCGTGTGGTGAAAGGCAAGTCCGAAGTCATTGAGTCGGTTCTTGTGGGCCTTCTCTCCGGTGGACATATTCTGCTTGAGGATGTGCCTGGGGTGGGCAAGACGACACTCGGCAAGGCTTTGGCCCGGAGCTTCGATGCCCAATTCGCTCGCATTCAGTTTACGCCGGACCTCATGCCGGCCGATGTCGCAGGCTCAGAGGTTTTGGACCCCCAAGCGGGCACTTTCCACTTTCGAGCCGGCCCAGTGTTCGCTCACGTCGTTCTCGCCGACGAAATCAATCGAGCATCGCCTCGCACCCAGTCCGCACTGCTCGAGGCCATGAACGAGGGGCAGGTCACCGTGGAGGGGGTTACGCGTGCGCTTCCCGATCCTTTCTGTGTCATTGCGACCCAGAACCCAGTTGGATTTCAAGGCACGTATCCCTTGCCCGAGGCGCAACTTGACCGCTTCACAATCTGTTTGGAGATGGGCCATCCAGAGCCCGAGGTCGAACTCGAAATTCTCTTTGCCCACAAGGCCGGCGACCCCCTTGAATCGATCGAGCCAGTTGCCTCGGTTGAGGCGTGGCGGGGCGCCTGCGAGCAGGTTCGAGACATCACGGTCAGCCGAGATGTCGCCCTGTATATGCTTCGACTCGTCGAGCAGACTCGCAGTCATCCAGAAATCGAATTGGGCGTGAGCACGCGCGGCGCACTTTCACTGTTTCGGGCTTCTCAGGCTCGCGCCTTGATTCAGTCTCGCTCCTATGTTTCGCCCGAAGACGTCCAGAGTATGGCTCGTCCAGTGCTCGCTCATCGGCTGGTTTTAGCGGCTGAGGCCCGTTATGGCGGTCGATCGGCGGCTTCCCTGGTTGATGCGCTCGTCGCTGAATCGGCCCTCCCTCTTTGAGAGGCTTCGCTCGTCACGGGAGACGCGGGCAGCTCAACTGGAGTCGTCTCAATCATGTTCTGATTCCTTCAACGAAGGACGGGCGAGACCGTTTTCGGCGCAATCGATTTGCGCGGTGGGTGATCGGACCCGTTGCGCGAACTTGGTTCTCTTTAACCACTGAGGGAAGAGGCTTGTTTGGACTCGCCCTGCTGGCGAGCCTTGTTGGCCTCGATGTTTTGCACGGTCAAACGTATTGGCTCTGGGCAGCCTGCCTCTCGCTGTTGGCGGCTTCGGTTCTGGCTCGACCCTGGATGGGCTTACAAGAGGTCTCTGTTCAAGTCGATGGTCCAGAACGCGTCGCGGTGGGGGCGCCAGTCCATTTTCAAATCAAACTGACTCATCAAGGGTTCCGAGATTACACGGACTTACGTGTCCAGCGGCCCTTCTTGCCCTGGGATGGGACTTGGCTCGAATCGGCCCCGCGCGTGGCGCGATTGAGACCAGGCGGCCAGTCGCACTGTCGAGCGACGGCGCGTTTTCTTGAAAGAGGTCCCCATCACCTTGACCCGTTTTCGGTGGGTGCATTGGTTCCTTTAGGCCTCGCGGTGGGGCCTTCGCTTGAAAGTCGAGGGACGCGCTTTATGGTTGTGCCACCGATCGCCCCGGTCGTCGAGTTGGAGTGGCCGGATCGACTCCGCCATCAGATCGGGGGGGTCAGGCTGGCCTCCCGAACGGGAGAATCTCTTGAACTGGCCGGCTTGCGAGACTGGCAGCAAGGGGATCGCCTGCGAGACCTGTCGGCAAGAGGTTCGGCACGCCGGGGCCAGCCAGTGGTGCGTGAGTACCAGCAGGAATACTTCAGCCGGATCGCCGTTTTCTTTGATCCCGATGGGCGGACGGCTTCGGAGCAGGCCTTCGAGGCATCGATCGCGCTGACCGCCGGGGTCATCGAATTTCTGATGCGGGGCGACTCGCTGGTGGATTTGTTCATTGGTGGACCAGGCGCCGGAGTGGTGCCCTTGGGTCGGAGTCGTGGTGGATTGGATCGGGCCCTCGATGCGCTGGCCGGAGTCCGAAGCCGGCCGGCTTTTTGCGAAACCGTGAAGCCGTCTGAGTTGGGCAACGGGTTAGAGGCTTTCTCCGCAGCCTTCTTAATCGGGTCGGCGGACGGCGGGGGGCGTTCCCCTTGGCTCGAGGGGCTTGCGCGGAGCGGCCTTGGTGCTCGTTGGATTCGTGTTGTGGACGGGTTGGAAGGAGAGGCCCCCTCTGTGCCGGGTCTGCGGGTGAACCGATTGACAGCCCATTCTGTCGAAGCCGCGATTCGCTCTCGCTCGGGTTTACGGCTCTGATGAAGATTTTTTTTCGCCCCTTACCCATCTTGGTCGCCACGCTGCTTTGGGGATTGAGCTCAGGGCAGTCAGCTCGGGCTCTCTTTGTCTCGGGGGTGCTCGTGTGGGGATGTCTTCGGCCCATGGGTTGGGCACTGACTCGGCCCGCTCAGGTTCTGGCTGCCCTCACTGTCGCGATTTTGGTCGTGGTGTTACATGGCGTAACCCCGAATGAATCAGGATACGCTGGCGTCGAAATGGACCCGGTTTGGGCGCAAGTGGCCGAATGGTCGTTAATCTTGGCGGCCCTCCGACTCCATTGTCGCCAGCCGGTTTTTGGTCAGCCGGGAACTTTGGCCCTTGGCGTGCTGGCGTTCTTAGCGTGTGGGACGGTTCGACTTGGCCCGCTTTACCCGGGCCTGCTGGGCGTCTTTGCCGCTTTGAGCTTCTTCTCGTTGCATCGTGAGGAGCACTCCGAGGACGCTGTCCGGACATTTGAGACGCGTCTTGGGCGTAAGGCGGTCGTTGCGACGGGCTTGATCTCGGCTGCACTGATCTCGACTTTGCTTCTGGCTGATGCGGTTCCGCGATTTTATTCACTGGCTTACTCCTGGGCCGTCCAATGGGTCGACGACCGCCAGCGGGCGGCCTTTCACGACGGCCCCATCACGCTCAGGTCTTTGGATGGCCTTCTGCAATCCGATGAAGTGGTGCTCCGCGTTGAGGGAGGGGCCGGAGAGCGATTGCGAGGCAATGTCTACACCCACTACGCCCGGGGACGTTGGCTTCCCGCTCCGAGGCCTCAGGAGGAAAACATCCGCTTTGACTGGGCCGACCCGACGATCGAAGCGGGCCGAGACGCTCGCGCGGTGATTCGATACGCGAGAGGTGGCTCAAGTCGTTATTTTATTCCATCGGAGGGTGGCCGAATTGCCCTCGCCCCGGCCGACGCCCGGGTGGACGAGATGGGCATCGTTCGCGCTGCGGGCCGCGAATCCGTCGAGCGAATCGCCGTGTTCGGTGTGGGCGATTTCCCTCTGGCCATTCATCCGCCGCGCGAGGCCGATCTCAAGGTGCCGGAGGGCCTACAAACACTGCTTGAAAGATTGACCGTTGCTTGGGTGAGTGCGGAGGCCTCGCCCCTTCAACGGGTGGAGGAAATTCGGCGACGCTTAGAAACAGACTACACCTACTCGTTGAATCCGCCGGGCTCCTCCGGTCAAGAGGCGCTTGCCGAATTTCTGACGCAAACCCGGCAGGGGCATTGCGAGCATTTTGCCACGGCCTTGGTTTTGTTGGCGCGCGCCGCCGGGGTGCCAGCCAGGCTGGTCACCGGTTACCGGGTCGCCGAATGGAACCCCTTTGGTTCTTATGCGGTGGTGCGGGAAAAGCATGCTCATGCCTGGGCCGAAATTTATTTGCAAAAATCGGGCTGGTTTTCGGTTGATCCCAGTCCGCTGCAAAGCGACGGAAGCGAGACCGTTGCGATGACGCCTTGGCCGGAGGGCATTTGGGATTGGGCGCTCTTTGGTCTTCAGCGTCGGGGGCTCGAAACTCTTGTCATCATTTTGATTCTCGGTTTGGCCGCGGTCCAGATTGGGCGACTTTTGCGTCGAAAAAGCTCGCCCACCGCGCCCCATTCGCCCGACTTCGCGACCCCCCCGCCTTGGCTGAAGGATTTTTTAGTGATGTTGGAGCGTCGGGGAGTGACCCGGGCATCCTCGGAATCCCTCGAGTCCTTGGCTCGACGGTTGAGAGTCCGTTCCGAAGACAGCTGTTCCATTGACCACGACTTCAATGAAGCCGCGCTGCTTCTTCGAAGGTATTCAGCGCTGCGTTACGGTGATGAAGGCGATGAGGCTGTGATGCGAGAGGACTTTCAGCGTTGGACGGAGGACCACCAGGCCCCGTGACGAGGCTCTTGCCTTAGAGCACCTTTCCCTTAAAGAACATGGCGGTTTGGTCCCCCTGATAGACGAGTTCATCTTCCTGCCAGAAGTTAAACGTGTATCGAATGACGACGCGGGCGGCACCGACTCGGGTCCGGGTTTCATGCGAATGCATGATGAGAGGCGGACCCAGGGTGGCCAAGCGCTTAAAGTCTGCACGATGAACCCTGTTGCCGAATCCCGCCCACCCTTGATCCCAGCGGCAGCCATGGAAAAACCAGGCATGCAGGCATCCGAGACTTCCCGTGGCCATGAGGAGCTCGGCGGCGGACACATGGGCGGGATGAAGCGAGTCCACCCGTTGCGCCGCAGCGAAGGGCAAGGGGCGTCGGGTGTCGAGAACCGCTTCGATTCGCTTGGCCTCGGCGTCCATTTGATGGATTTCGTCGACGAGGAAGGCTTCCTCGCGGTAGAGGAAGCTTTCTAGAAAAGCGTCCATTTCAGTCGCATCGTGGGGTCCAGGAATGATTCGGGCCAACGCTTGGTCTCCCGTTCGGTTGAGGGTCTTCAAGACACCGAGGGCTCGATTCCTTGGGGCCCAGGGGGGGAAAAGCAATGCGATTCCCGGTACTTTGTCAATATCCTGCTGAAAAACTTCGAGTCGCGTGTCTCCGCTTTTGAGTGGGCGGGGCCCGAAGTGTGAACCCGGAAGTAGGATGAGGGGTCTGGATCCACGGAGCAGGGCCCAGCGCTGGCCAACTGAATTCATCAAATAGGGGTGAGCGAGGCATGAGCCGCTTTATCGTCCAAGGGGGAAAGCCGCTTTCCGGCGAGATCACAGCCAGCGGGAACAAGAATGCGATCCTGCCGATGATTGCGGCGACGCTGCTCACCGAAGAAGAGGTCATTCTCGAGAACGTCCCCGACCTTCGGGACGTCACGCACATGCTTGACGTTCTGACGCACTTAGGGGCTCGGGTGGAACGAGTTGAGAGTCGAGTCTCGATTCAAACGGCGGACGTCAAGCGAGACGACATCCCCTTTGATTTGTGCGAGAAGACTCGGACGTCCTTTCTCTTTACGGCGCCTCTGCTGCATCGAGTCGGCCGGGCTCGGCTGCACCCTCCCGGCGGTGATCAGATTGGCCGCCGTCGCCTGGATTCCCACTTCTATGGTCTCCGAGGGCTGGGCGCCACCGTGGATGATGAGAAATTTGATTTCAGCCTGAAAGGTCGTTTCCAGGGATCGAACCTCTTTTTCGACGAGCCCTCCGTGACAGCCACGGAGCACATTCTGATGGCCGCGGTGGTGGCCGAAGGCACCACGACTCTTCGAAATGTGGCCAGTGAGCCCCACGTCCAAGACTTAGCGGCCTTGCTTGTCTCGATGGGCGCTCAGATCGACGGCCTGTATACCGACACCCTGTCGGTTCAAGGCGTAGCGGTCTTGCATGGAGCGCGTCACCGCGTCGTGTCGGATCACATTGAAGTCGGTAGTTTTCTAGCCCTGGCCGCCGCGACGGGCGGTGAAATCACGGTGCGCGACACGGTTCGAGGTCATTATTGGATGATCAATCGCGTCTTCGAACGCTTTGGACTTGAACTCGATATCCAGAGTGACCGGATTGTTTTGCCCCCGGGTCAAGTTTCAAAAATCCGCTCGGACGCGGGCGGGATCACTCCGCGAATTGATGATGGCCCTTGGCCCCAGTTTCCTTCGGACCTCATGAGCACTTTCCTCGTTCTGGCGACTCAGACCCATGGGACCACACTATTTTTTGAGAAAATGTTTGAAAGTCGAATGTACTTTGTCGATCCGTTGATCCAGATGGGAGCCAACATCATCGTCTGTGATCCCCATCGAGTGATCGTGTCCGGTCCCACGGCGCTGCGCGGACAGACGGTCCGAAGCCCGGATATTCGCGCTGGAATGGCGATGCTGATCGCGGCGCTGTGCGCCCAAGGGCGTCCGAGTATCGTGGAGAATGCCGAGATCCTCGATCGGGGGTATGAGCGCCTCGACGAAAAACTGGCGGCCCTTGGTGCGGACGTCACCCGCGACTGAATAAGGTTGAAACCCTGCGAGAGAGGCCCTTGGCCCCAAACTTGCCGCAGGTCTGCGCACCGCCGAGCCGCTCAAGGTCTAGGGGGTGCTTGGTCGATGAGACCGAAGCCGCTCCGGATGATCCGGCAGGCAGGGGGGCCCATGGCGAACTGCAAAGGCTGTCATACCAGAATCCCGGCGAAAGCCCTCCACTGCCCTCATTGCGGTCATGCGGCCCCTCGGAGGGGCTTTCGGTCGGTCCCCTCAGTGCCTTCTTCATCGCCATCTTCCCCGCCCCTTTCGGCTTCGACCGCCTCGGCGACCGCATCGGAGAAACCGCGGTCGTCTAAAAGGATTCCCACAGATCCCGAAATCGAATTGCCCCTGGACGAGGAGGTAGCCGTTGTTGAGTCCTCCAATTCCGGCGGTGGGGCGAGTGGGGCACCGGAGCAAGGGGCGGCTTCAAGCAAAGTGACCCGCAGAAGTGTTGCGAGCGGTCAAGAGTCGACTGGAGTAAGTCCTTCGAGTGGAGCACCGCCTTCGGTCCCCGAGGTGGGTTTTTTGACTGGGTCAGCGGATCCAATTCGACATTGGGTTGGCGAGCATCCGGAATGCCTTGAGTCGGGACTGATTCTCGAAGATCCAGGTCGCCGCTCCCAGCGGGGCTCTTTTGATCTGGAGGAGGCCGGAGCATTCGATTGGATGGCTCGCAGTGGAGCCGGCGACTGGGTGGCGATTTTTGTGCGGTCGGGTCGCTCCGGCCCCAGCCTTGTTTCCGAAGCCCTGCAGGCCGTGGGTTGGATGCGAAAGCACCTTTGTCAGGGGAAGGAGGGTGCTCGGGCGATCGTGCTGCTGGACGGAATCCCGGAGGACTTGGGCTATGCCGCCTCGGCGGTTGGAGAGATGGTTTCGTTCCGGACATGGCGGGTGGCGGTCACTTTCGAAGCCCTGAACATCTGAACCAACGCCCCATGGGGATTTGCGGGGGATCGTACGACGGGCCTCGCAGCGTCCCGTGAGACTTCGTGATTCTCCCTGCCTCGGAGTGGTATGATTCGGAGTGGTTCGGGGGGACCGACCTGTGTCGAATCTGGCGGCCGACGAGAGGCGGTCGGACGAAGTTCCAGATAGGCACCGGAGCGTTTCAGGGATGACGACGAAAGCGGCCGTTCCATCGAATCATTCACCGACCAATCGGCTCACCCGGGCTGATGTCAAGTGGATTGCCTTGATGTCGCTTGTGCTGTGGGTTGCGCCTCATCCCAGTGGGGCGGATACGGCAGAAATCCGGATCGGCTCGTCGGAGCCCATTCGCCCCCCGTACGCCTCCGCCTTGCCTCCGCGTCCATGGGAAGGCGATTCATCGGCTTCGATCCTGGGGCGGGCCCCATGGCGGTCGCCGATCGAGAACGTGCGGGAAAGACGGCTTCGGGTTCGCGAAGCGCTGGGAGAGATGGTTGCCGTGCCGGATCCCACTCGGAGAGAGGCGGCCCTCCAGTCGGCTGCCCTTTTTGTGGCGGCACAGGACTGGGAAGCGGCGCGCTTTGCGTATCTGAGGGCAATTCGGCAGGGGGCCAACGGGATTGACGTCTTTCGAGGCTTAGGGCGGGCCGCTTTGGCGAGCCGAGACACTGTCTTGGCTGAAGCCGCGCAGCTCGGAGCCCTCGATCATCTGTCGTCCGTGGACGATCCAATTCAATTTGTTGAGCTGCGAGCCAAGATCCATCGGGACTTGGTGCTGATTTATCAGCTGGACGGGCGGCGACGTGACGCGGCGCTGGCCCTTGGGCATGTCGATGGACTGTCTCCCACGGATCGTTCGACTGCGAGTTGGTTGGACCGTCAACGGTATGTCTCGATGGCCTTGCCCCTGTCGGGGCTTGCGGACCCGGCGATAGATTGGCCCGAGAGCGGTTTTGATTCAGCGGGTCCTCTGACTCGCTGGGGGCGGAGTGTGAGGGAACTCCTTCCCGCTCCCGTGCTGGCGCAATGGCAGGCCACCCGAGGATGGGTCCAGGCGGATGAACGGCGTCGCACGGTGTTGCTCGCGGCCTTTGGAACAATTGGTTTTTTGGTCTTGACGCGTATTTTCCGTCAGAGGGGGGATCTGATCGTCACCGTGCAATACCCCGATGAGCTTCGTGGCGTATTCAGGGTAAGAGTTTCCAGTCCGAGGCTGCGTCCGCGTGGCCTTTCTGAAGACTGGCGAGCCCAGGTTCGCAAAGGGGGGGCCTCGACCCGGTACGAGCGGCACTTCGTCAATCGCGAAACCCAGCTGACGCGACTGGGCGTGCGCCGGTATGCGGTTTGGGTAGAGGGTGTCTTGCTCGACCCAGAGACCGAAGAGGTTCTGGGTGAATTTCGCGATCGTAAAATCGTTCGGGTGCGAAATAGAAGAACAGTACGCCTGGAATTCGATGCCTCTCCCGAAGCATGCCCCGTGGACGTCGAGGTTTTTTGGCACGATGCGCCTGCCGCAGATGTGGCAGTTCGCGCAGTGGGTCAGCCGGATGCGGTGCCGCGGTCGCAAGGGCGGGGTGTCAGGCTCGGGTTGCCGCCGGGACGCCATCGATTGGTTGTGGGGGCGGGTGACCGTGTCGTAGAGCAAGCGATTGATGTCGCGAGTTATCGGCCAACGCCGGTCCGGATGGATTTGGCCGGTGCCGAAGTGGTTTTCAAAGGATGCCCCCCGGCGGTTGGTCCATATCTCGAAGGAAAAATCGAGACCGTTGCCCGGGCCCTTGAGCGGGATGGCCAGTCGGTCTTGGCGTATCGATTGTTGGCTCGTGAACAAGTCGAAGGGGGCAATCTCGATCGCGCTGCAGATTTTTTTGAGTCTGCGGGTGATACCTTGGAAGCGGCCCGGATCCGGTCTGAGACGGGCGATTTTATTCGTTCAGCCAGGCTCTATGAACAGGCCGAGCAGGACCGAGAGGCTGCGCGCATGTGGCGGCAGGCAGGTCGTTTGGTTGAGGCGGGACAGGCGTTTGAACGGGCCGAGGACCTCGAGGCCGCGATCGAATGCTATCGAGAGGCTCGGGCCATTGATAGCTGGATCTCTGTTCTGGAGAGGCGAGGGCGCACCTTTGAAGCAGCGCAGCTGGCGCTTGACGCCGATCAGCGGCCTCGAGCGATCCGTCTCATGCAGGCCATTTCGCCCGATGATGCACACTTTACTGAGGCGAGCTGGTTGTTGGTGGGCGCGTTTGAACGGGAATCCCACTTCGATCTCGCCGCGCAAAAGCTCGAACAGCACATCGCAAGTCATCCGGCCCGGGGAGCGCCGGCGGATCGTTACGCGAAACTGGCGGAGCTCTACGAGGCGGCTGGACATCTTGAGCGCGCCCTTGAGGTTTTAGAAGATCTTCGGATCAGAGAGCCGACCTATCCCCATATTGCATCGCGGATGGAGTCTCTACGTAAACAGCGCAGTGCGGATCGTTTCGTCCAGTCCGCAGTTTCACCGGTTTTGACGGGCGCCGATGCACCAACGGCTTTGATTGCGGATGCTCGCTACGAAATGCTGGAAGAGATTGGGCGAGGGGGCATGGGGGTCGTCTACAAGGCGCGCGATCGGCGTCTTGATCGAATCGTTGCGCTCAAAAGGCTTCCTGAGGATCTTCGACGCCACCACCCAAGGGCCGTTCAACTCTTTTTGCGAGAGGCCCAGGCTGCTGCACGACTCAATCATCCGAATATCGTGACCGTTCACGACACGGGGCAAGAGGAAGGCCACTTCTTTATCACGATGGAGCTGCTGGATGGCGCGCCCTTTAATCGTATCCTTCGTCAACGGGGTCGATTATCGACCGAGCACGTCATTCGGATCGGAACCGCAGTCGCTTCGGCCCTTGAATATGCTCATGCTCAGGGCATCGTGCATCGAGATATCAAGACGGCCAATCTTTTTTTGACGACCGAAAAAACCGTCAAGGTGATGGACTTTGGTCTTGCCAAAATGTTCGAGGAGGTCCGAGCAGGGACCACTGTGATTAGTGGAACGCCCTTCTACATGTCTCCCGAGCAGATCCTCGGTGGAGCAGTTGATCAACGAACCGATCTGTACTCGCTTGGCGTCACTTTGTATGAGCTGGCAACCGGGGAAGTGCCTTTTGCGAAGGGCGATATTGCGTACCATCATCGACATACGCCCGCACCGGATCCTCGCACATTGAGGGCAGACCTTCCGGATTCGCTGGCAACGCTTCTACTCCGGTTGTTAGACAAAGAACCGAGTCATCGTTTGAGTTCGTCTGCGCAACTCATCGAGGCGCTTCGCCAAGTGGAACGGGACGGGCATGATGCAGGGGGTTCCTCGTCCCCCGTGATCTAGAACTGCGACCTTTCCCGAGCAGATTTACCTACCTATTCGCCTGAGATGGGGGCGAAAGAGGATAAAAGTCGCGATGATACTGGGCCCTCTCACCGGTCAGGAGAATCAATGAACTCGGAAAAGTTCGGTGCTGCAATTTTACTGGGATCGATCATGCTGGCGGTGTCGCTGTTGGGTGCGAGTTGGGCCGTGTCCCAATCTGTTTACCGGGCGACGGGTCGATTGGCGGCCATCACTCTTGATCTCACTGAGCGCGGCGATGCGCGCCCCGCGCCTTCGGCTGCTCCTCGAGGTCGAAGGCCCGATCCGGCAAAGCGTTATGAAATTGACTTGGGGGGCGCTCCGGCCCTCGGCCCCGCATCGGCTCCGGTCACGTTGGTCGAATGGTCTGATTTTCAATGTCCTTTCTGCTCGCGGGTGTGGCCTACCGTGAAACGAGTCCGCGAAGAATACGGCGATCAGGTTCGAGTCGTCTTTAAGCACCTCCCCCTCCCCATGCATTCGAAGGCGCCGGGGGCCCATGCTGCGGCTGAGGCCGCCCACCGACAGGGCCGCTTCTGGGCGATGCATGACAAAATTTTCGACGATCCGGCCGCCATGGGACCCGATCAATATACGGTTTGGGCCGAGGAAGTGGGACTCGATACGGATCAGTTCGATTCAGATTCTCAATCTCCGGAGGTAAAGGCTCGGGTCGATGCCGACATGGCTCAAGCCATGGAGCTGGGTGTCTCAGGCACGCCCTCCTTTTTCATCAATGGCCGTTTTTTGTCTGGAGCCCAGCCTTATGAGTCTTTTCAACGCATGATCGACGAAGAACTTCGCGAGGATTCCTAGCTGAGTCGAGTGGGGTGGGCTGGGCTAGGCTGGTTCGTATGACGATCCGCGCGGTGACTTTCGATCTTTTTGATACGCTGGTCGATCTCTTTGTTGAAACGACCCCCAAGGCAGAATGGGGCGGTCGCGTCGTGCCTCGGAGTGTCGTGGATTTACACGCTCGGGTCAGTCGCCACGTCTCACTTGAGCCCGAAGATTTTCTTGACCACCTTCGTAGGGTGGACCGCCGCTTCCGAAACAGCCATTACGCCGAGGGGCGCGAAGTTTCCAGCGATCTCCGCTTTGGTGCGTTGGTCGAGCGTTTGGGAATTGACTCTCCGGCTCTCCGCGAGGATCTCGTAGCGACCCATATGGGTGCGCTTCGCGGACAGGTCGGGCTTTTGGCCCACCACGTTGACGTTGTGGCGGAGCTGGGGCGCCGCGCTCGTGTCGCAGTGTGTTCTAACTTCAGCCACTCCCAAACCGCCTTGTCTGTGCTGGCGGAGAGCGAGCTGGATCAGCATCTTCACGCAATTGTGATTTCGGAAGATGTGGGCATTCGTAAACCCCGTCGTGAAATTTTCGAAGCGGCTCTGGAAGCAGTAGGTGCCGCACCCTCGGAGACCCTCCATGTGGGCGACAACCTTGAGGCGGACGTTCGGGGAGCCTCGGAATTAGGCCTGAGAACCGCATGGATCACGCGACGGATCCCGGACCCGGATCAGGCTCTCGGGGACTTTCAAGGCCCCTCACCGGACTGGTGCATTGCGGATCTGGCCGAGCTGCTTGACATTGTTCCTCCCGCCTCCTCCTCTGTCTCGTGAATTTGGTTCTTCTCGAGGACACTGATTTTGTGGCCCCCGGCCAGGTTCGCTTGGAGGGGCGCCGACACCGGCACCTGCGTAAAATTCTCCGGGTCGATGTCGGAGATGTCGTCCTCGTCGGTCAATTGGCCGGCTCCGTGGGGCGAGGACGTGTCGACAAGTTGGACTCGCAGTCCGTCTTCCTCTCCGTTGAGCTCAACGAAGGCCCGCCTGCTGCTCTTCCCATCACTTTGGTGCTGGCTTTGCCGCGTCCGCCCGTGCTGCGGCGGGTTCTGTCAGGTGTGAGCGCAATGGGCGTCAAGCGGATTTGTTTGATCGATACAGAATCCGTCGAGAAGAGCTTTTGGCAAAGTCATGGTGTCTTGGGCGATTCCATTCGGGAACAACTGATGCTCGGACTGGAGCAATCGCGAGACACCCGCCTCCCCGATGTTTCGCTGCATCGGGACTTTGGGATTTTTGCAAAAGAAACTCTTCCCAGGCTGCTCGACGGGGTTGACGGCTACCTCGCTCATCCTGCTCCCGCGCGGTCGGTTCCACCGGGATCAGGCGCCGCTCTCCTGGCGGTTGGACCCGAAGCCGGGTGGACCGAAGTGGAAAGGGATTGGCTGGCCGAATTGGGCCTGATGCCTTTGGGCCTCGGGATGCGTGCCCTACGGGTGGAAACCGCAGTCCCTGCATTGATTGCTCGGCTTTTGTGACGGCCGGACTGTGACAGCCGGACTATGACGGATGGACGGGGCTTTGGAGCAGAAGAGGATCCGTCGTCGGAACGCCGAAGAA
>NHEP01000005.1 GCA_002171515.1 bacterium TMED88
CTCCTTGCAGGATGGGGATTGAGATTCGGCTGCCGCTCTGAGGGGAGCGCTCAGCTTTCGTAGAGCTTGACGATTTGGACGCTGCCCTTGGGCGCGGCATCGAGGCAGAGGTCACAGAGAGTGCATTCGTCGAGATTTTCTTCGTTCACCTCGACCCCGCTTGTACCCGCTACAAAAATTGAAACGGGGCACACCTCTTCGAGCTTTTTTGCGATCTCTGTGTCTCGGGCCACCTCGTCGGTCACTTTGACATCGATGAACAATCCCGCCATGACTACTGGCCCTCCGCGAGGCGCTTTTTGAGTAGGCCGGGGATCTCCTCGATCCGCTCAGCGACCGAGATCCCCGCTGCCTCCATGCGCTTGATCTTCTCGGCTGTGGTGTCTTCCTTGCCCTCGACGATTGTGCCGGCATGCCCAAATCGCATGCCCTTCATCT
The DNA here is from genome assembly GCA_002171515.1 of bacterium TMED88. Classification (GTDB taxonomy): domain Bacteria; phylum Myxococcota_A; class UBA9160; order UBA9160; family UBA4427; genus TMED88. The sequence goes on from NHEP01000005.1 coordinate 439, forward strand.
CGTCCATGAAGCGGCCCGCCATGAAGGCGACGACCGGAAGGCGTGATTGATGTTCTCGAATCCATTCGGCCAATTCGGCCTCCATGCGCCCTCCGGGCTCGGAGTAGATCGCAATGGCGTGGGTTTCCGGATCGGCTTCAAACAGCGGCATCAGTTCCGCGTAGCTGGTGCCGATGATGGCATCGCCCCCGATCGAAACGCAGGTGGACTGGCCCAATCCGGCAGCGGTGAGGGTTGAAGCGATCTCGGTCGTCATTCCGCCGGAGCGGCTCATCACGCCGATATGGCCCTTTGTGTAGGCTTGGCGGGTGTTGGCCGCCGGTCCACCCACTCCGCCCATCTTGGCTTCGTCGGGCGAGATGATGCCCAGGCAATTGGGGCCAATGATCCGCGCGCCGCGCAGCGTGGCCAATTCGACCATCTGGGCCACTTCGCGCCGCGGAATGTTCTCGGTGACAATCACGATCAGCTTGACGCCGTTCTCTAACGCTTCGAAAACCGCATCTTTGGTAAAGCGGGGCGGGACCGAGACAATGGCACCCTCAACGGGCCCATGGGCTTGAACGATGTCTCGGACGCAGTCGTAGACCGGGACGCCATAGACGTCGCGTCCGGCACGGCCTGGCGTGACGCCGCCGACGATCTTGGCTCCGTAGTCGAGGTTTTCCCGGGTCAGGTTGACGGCCTCTCGGCCGGTAATACCCTGGACGATAAATCGGGTGTCCTGGCTGATTAGAATCGACATGCTCTCTTCTCGTGTCGTTGGGGGATGGCGGTGATCGGTTGGGTTTACGGTCTTCGCGCGGGGCCGAGCTAGCTCATTTTGGCGACGGCGCGGCCGGCGGCCTCGTACATCGAGACACTCCGGTCACAGAATTCAACGCCGTATTTCTCAAGAATTTTGAACCCTTCGTCTTCCCAGGCCCCGGGGATTCTGAAGATCGCGATGGTTTCAGCGGGGTCTTTCCCGGCCTCAATGCAGCCTTTGACCACGCCCCGGGCGACGATGTCCACCCGGGTATTGGAAACGACGTTCATCATCACAGCGATCTTTTCGACGCCCGGTTTTGAGAGGATCAACTTCGTGAGTTCTTTGGCCTTGGCGACGCTGGGGTTGCCGCCGATCTCGCAGTAATTGGCCGGCTTGCCGCCATGCTTTCGGACCGCATCAAAGAGGGTTAAGGAGCCGCCGCCGGCCCCAATCACCAGGCCAAGGTTCCCATCAAACTCGACGACGTTGCCCGCGACCCCACGGTGATCCACGGCGTTCACACGGGCTCCGGCGATTTCGAAATCGGTGGGCGGTCGGGCTTGTCGGGTTTCGTCTTCGCCGATGCCCAATTCTTCAAGCAGGGCTGCGTGGACGCCCCGGGCTTCGGCCTCCATGTCAATATGTCCATCCAGAACGATGAAGCGCCCATCTTCCAAGCGGGCGAGGGGGTTGATCTCGGCCAGGGTGAGGTCATAGGTGAGGAAGATCTGCATCAGCTCGAAGACGATCGGGGTCAAGCGATTCAGGGCTTGGCCAGAGACGCCGGTTGCGCCAATGGCTTCTTTCGCAATCCGGGGGCTCAAGGGGAGGATCGACGAAAAGTGAGTTTTGCTGACATGGTCCGGGTGAGTCTCGGCCACCTCTTCGATGTCGATGCCCCCCATGTCACTGAAGATCAGAACGGGCTGCTTGGCTCGTCCATCCCAAGTGATGGCGACAAAGTATTCCTGCTCAATCGGACTCTTCTCTTCCACCAGAATCGAGCGCGCTTCTTGATCGCTGACCCGAATCGGCATGATGCTTTCAAAGTGGGCGGCGGCTTCCTGCGCGGTGTTGGCGAATTGAACAGCGCCGGCTTTCATCCGCCCGCCGGAGAGAACCTGGCTCTTCAGTACGACCGGCCCATCGATGGCTTCGAACGCCGCATGGGCCTCCTCGGCAGAGTGGGCGAGTTGTCCTTTGCCGAGGGGGAGGCCGTGTTTCGCAAATAAAGCCTTGGATTCGTATTCGTAGAATCGCATCGGTTTTCCTGTTCGTTTCTGGGGTTTTCGGTGATCGAGGGCCGGTCAAGCGCTCGGCCCCCTTATGGCTGGTTTCAGTCGCATCCACAGCAACTTGATGGAGTCTTAACGGGTCCATTCCGTAGGGACCCGGGCCGAGTTTTTGAGAGCATTTGCGCTGGGGCCCGGGGCGCGCCGGGGTGCTCCGAAGTTCCGAGCATCGATTCTGCTTGAACTCCCGGACGGTATAGATTTCAGGCCCGTGCAGCAAGCGATCACCGTCAAGGGTTGGCTTGCGAAGGCGTTTGTGAGGGCCGCCGCACTCAGGCGTAATGGCTGCGCCTTTTTACGGCAAGGGTCCGCTCCAATTCAAAGATGCGCACTTTCTTCCATCCGGCCGGTGCGTCGTCATGGGTCGCGCCATCGTCCGGCACGAATTTATGGCCCAACAGACGGGTCTTCACGAGCCCTAAGTCGTCTCTTTCCGGATGCGGGGTTTTGTCCAGAATCTCGGTGGCTGCGAAGACCGTATCCCCGGCCTGGAGCGGGGCCGTGTGGCGTCCTGTGGTGTAGACCGTCTCGCCCAGTGCATTATCCGAGACGTCAGGTCCCGAGATGCCGAGACACAGGACGAAGGGAATTCCACCGAATACGATGAGTTGGCCTCCGACATAGCGTTCGGGGTCGAGGTCGATCATGAATTGGTTGCAGTGAACTTGGCTCGTATTATCGAGGATGCCCGTTAGGGCAATGTGTTCGTCGGTCACAGTTCGGCCCCGAGAGTGCTCGATTAAGCTGTTGGGTTCGAGATCTTCGAAGTAGCTATCTGGGCTCGAGAGGTGGCTGAGGTCGGCGTAGTCCGCCTTAGCATCGTATTCGGGCAGCCAGAGATCGCAGGAAACTTCATCGGGTGCAATTTCGAAACCGTCCACCTTGAGGTTTTCGTCGTTTTTGTAGACCTGTACTTTTCGCTGCCAGGTCATCACGACGGCCTCCTCGGAACTGCCCAGATTTTTGCGGGCGGTCGATTGCACGCTCACGATCCCAAGGTTGGGTCGGCTCGAAGAGGGGCGAACCCCGAGGACTTTGGTTTCGACCTCGATTGTATCTCCCACGTAAACCGGGGCGCCGAAGCGCATGTCGATGTACTCGAGGTTGGCCCGGGCGTTCTCGCTGATGTCCTCCACCGTCTGGCTGAAAGAAACCAGCATCACAAGCCCGGGAGGGCAGACCAAGCCTGGGTAGCCGTAGGCACGGGCATAGCGGGCGTTCTTACAGAGCGGATTGGTGGCCATCGAAAAATCAGTGAAGGTCGAGAAAAGTCCCTCGGTGACGGTTTTACCTCCCTTATGGCGAAAAATCTGGCCCGGTCGGAAGTCTTCGAGGAAATTGCCGGTCTTCTTGCGGATGACGCGGGGTGAATCGCTCAACTTTTTGCTCCTGATCGTGTGCGGCGGACAGGCTTGTGTCCTGCTCGGGATGCCGCCGTTGGGAAAACGGCGCGGAGTCTACTGTCCGGCGCGCCTTTTTTGTACCCCCCCGGGTCGAAGAAGCGGGGGCGCCCGGTTTTCACTCCCGAAGACCCGGGAATCTGTGGGGCAGGGGCCTTTCCATTCCGCTGCGAATGGGCTTGAATCCGGCTCCGTTAAAAGACCGGGCTTTTGCGTGTCAGGCCTTGGAACTCTCGGATCGTCCCACGGAGGTGGCCGCGGGTCGAGCAGCCTTAATCCTCATTTGATCTGATCGATGGAGCGTCCAGTGATTGTCGGTGTGCCGAAAGAAGTCGCCGCGGGCGAGCGAAGAGTGGCGCTCGTGCCCGATTCCGTGGGCGCGCTTGGGAAACTCGGTCTTGAGGTGGTCGTCGAGTCCGGAGCGGGCGAGGCAGCAGGGTTCCTCGACGCAGAATATGAAGCCCAAGGCGCCCGCTTGGTGGCCGGGGCCGATGAAGTCCTCGGTGCCGATCTCGTGCTCAAAGTTCAGGCCCCTTCACCGGGTGAGATCGAGAAGCTCAAGCCGAACGCCTTCTACATGAGCCTGATGCGTCCCTTGGATCAGGAGGACCTGACCCAGGGGCTCGCGGCCCGGGGCGTGACGGCCTTTGGAATGGAATTGATGCCGCGGATCACCCGGGCGCAGTCGATGGACGCGCTTTCCAGTCAGAGCACGATTTCGGGATACCGCGCGGTCTTGCTGGCGTCTCTGGCTTTGCCTCGGATTTTCCCGATGTTGGTCACGGCCGCGGGCACCCTCAAGCCGGCTCGGGTGTTGGTGGTCGGCGTCGGCGTCGCGGGTCTGCAGGCCTTGGGGACTGCGAAGCGACTCGGGGCGGTGACCTATGGGTACGACACCCGGGCCGCCGTCAAGGAGCAAGTCCAGAGTCTTGGCGCTCGTTTCGTTGAGCTCGACCTGGAGACCGGAGATTCGGAAGATTCCGGCGGCTATGCGAAGGCCCAGACTGAAGAATTTTATCAACGACAGCGACGGGAGCTGGGTAAGCACGTCTCGCAGGCCGATGTGGTTGTGACGACGGCGCTCGTTCCGGGGCAGAAGGCCCCCTTGCTGATCGAGGCGGAGGCCGTCGAGGCCATGAAGCCCGGATCGGTGGTGGTCGATTTGGCGGCGGAAAAGGGTGGAAATTGCGCGTTGACTCAAGCCGATCAGGACCTGGTGGTCAACGGTGTGACGATCATCGGTCACACCAATCTGCCGTCCGAGGTGCCCGCCCACGCGAGTCAGATGTACGCGAAGAATCTGGTGACCTTTCTCGAGCACTTGGTAGAAGACGGCCAAATCGCTTTGGACTTTTCTGATGAAATCACGGCCGGCACGGTCATGACCCATGGCGGACAGGTCGTGAACGAGCGGTTGGGCGGGACGTTGCCGGTCTCGGAGTCGCAGGATTCCGGCTCGGCTGAAGAAGGAGAGAACTGATGCTCGAGGCTCCCGCGATTGCGGCGCTCACGATCCTTGTCCTCGCTCTATTTGTGGGGGTGGAGGTCATTTCGAAGGTGCCGCCGTTGCTCCATACGCCTTTGATGTCCGGATCGAACGCGATTTCGGGGATCACAATTGTCGGGGCCATTCTGGCAGCGGGCACAGAGCACGCGGCGCTCGCCAAGTGGTTGGGCTTCGCGGCCATTGTGTTTGCGATGATCAACGTGGTCGGGGGCTTCTTGGTCACCAACCGCATGCTGGCCATGTTTAAGCCCAAGGACCGCAAGGCGGACTGATGACCACCACACTGATTCAACTTGCCTATTTAATTGCTGCGGTCCTTTTTATTCTTGGACTGCGAAACCTTTCTTCCCCGAAGACGGCCTCTCTGGGCAACGTGATGTCCGCCGTCGGAATGCTGATTGCCATCGTGGCGACGCTCCTCTACCAGGAGGTGGTCGACTATGGGATGGTGATTGCCGGCATCCTCGTCGGCAGTGTGATCGGCTTGGTGGCGGCGCGTCGGGTGGCGATGACCGATATGCCCCAGATGGTGGCCTTGCTGAACGGCTTTGGCGGCGCGGCCTCGACGTTGGTAGCCGGCGCCGAGGTGATTGGACGAATTTCGACCGATCAGCCGCCGACGGGCGTGGTTCCGATCGCTGTTGTCTTGTCTGTCTTGATCGGAGGCATCACGCTCACCGGCAGTCTTGTCGCTTTTGCGAAACTGCAGGAGTTGATGACGGGTTCTCCGATCCAGTATCCGGGCCAGCAGTTTATTAATGCCGCCATCGCTCTGGGAACGTTGGCGCTCTGTGTCCTCTTGGTGATGAGCCCGCTGGATGTCGGTCTTTTGGCGGCGGTTGCGGGGGCGGCTCTCTTGCTCGGGGTGCTCCTGGTGATTCCGATCGGCGGGGCCGATATGCCGGTGGTGATCGCCTTGCTGAATTCCTATTCGGGGCTGGCCGCTTGTGCAACGGGTTTCGTACTGGACAATAGCGCCTTGGTGATCAGTGGATCCCTCGTCGGGGCTTCGGGTCTGATTCTGACCAAGATCATGTGCGACGCCATGAACCGATCTCTGGGCAACGTCTTGTTCGGTGCCTTCGGGGCGCAGACCGAACAGGCTGTCGTCGGGGGTGAGGATCAAGGTACGGCCACGGCTTACACGCCCCTTGATGCGGCGGTGATTTTCTCGAACGCGCAGTCGGTCGTTGTGGTCCCGGGGTACGGGATGGCGGTCGCTCAGGCACAGCACGCTGTTCGAGAACTCACGGACTCGCTGGCCGAGTCGGGCATTGAGGTCAATTTTGCCATTCATCCGGTCGCGGGCCGAATGCCGGGACACATGAACGTCCTACTGGCGGAGGCTGACGTCCCCTACGACCGATTGATCGAAATGGACGAGATCAATCCGCAATTCCCGGAAACCGACGTTGTGCTGGTGCTCGGCGCCAACGATGTCGTGAACCCGGCGGCACGAGAAGATGAAAGTAGTCCTATCTATGGGATGCCGGTGCTTGAAGTCGATAAGGCGACCCACGTCTTCGTCATCAAGCGCAGCATGAATCCGGGTTTTGCTGGCATTCAGAACCCGCTCTTCTTTAAGGACAATACGATGATGATCTTTGGCGATGCCAAGAAGGTGGTCATCGAACTCAACGACGCGATCAAGAATTACTAGAGCTCTGATTCGAATCGGGACGTGTTGAGCGGCGCTGCGAGGCGGGGGCGTCGCTTAGCCGATCGAGGCGTTATCCTCCGGGCGAGTCAACCGACTTGAGCGGAGGGGCGACGATGGTAAACGCACCGAATTTGGAATCATCTCAGTCCGACACCCATTCGGACCTCGATCTGGCGTCTTTCGATTTGGCCTTGCCGACGCCCGATCACCAGATGTTATGGGACACCCTGAAACAGTTCGTTCAGCGAGAGGTCGAACCTCAGGCCGCAGAGTACGATCGGTCTGAAGAATTCAACCTTGAACTGTTTCGAAAAGCGGGCGACCTCGGTCTTCTCGGCTTGACGGTGCCCGAACGTTTTGGGGGGGCCGGTCTAGATGCCACCGCGGCCGTGCAGTTGATGGAGGTCCTCTCCAGTTCTGATCCCGGTTTCGGATTGTCGGTGTTGGCCCATTCGTTTCTCTTCTGTCACAACTTGGCTGTGAATGGAAGCGAGGAACAGTGCGCTCGATTCTTGCCCGCCGCGGCGCGGGGGGAGTCAATTGGTGGGATGTGTATGACCGAGCCGGATGCGGGAACCGATGTCCTCGCCATGCGGACCCGCTTTGTTGAAGAAGAAGGAGGTTTCGTTCTCAACGGGGTGAAGACCTACATCACCAACGGCGGTGTGGATGAGAAGACGCTAGGAGATATCTTCATCGTCTACGCCAAGGGTGAGGATAAAAGGCTCTCCGCCTTTGTTGTTGAGAAGGGAATGAACGGATTTCGCCTCGGCCAGAAGTGGGTCGACAAGCTGGGGATGCGCGCCTCTTTTACGGCGGAATTGGTCTTCGAGGGCGTTCGCGTTCCTCGAGAAAACGTACTGGGGGAAGTGGGTCAGGGCACGCATCATATGATGCGCAATCTTGAGATAGAGCGATTAGTGATCGCGGCCCAGGGGCTGGGCATTGCGGGGCGATCGCTGCGGATCATGGTCGACTACGCGAATGAGCGGAAAACATTTGGTCGACCGATTCGGGACCACGGACAAGTGCAGCGATACATCGCAGAGACCTACGCTGAATTCGCCGCCGCTCGGGCTTTTGTCTACGACACGGCCCGTCGGTTGAGCCTGAGCCGAGCCGGCCAGCGAATAGACGCTGATGCGACGAAGCTCTTTGCGGCCCAGGTGGCGAAACGGGCTGCCGACGCAGCGATTCAGGTGCTGGGCGGAGCCGGATACATGGGGGAATACGTGGTTCAAAGGCTCTGGCGCGACGCCAAATTGCTCGAAATCGGGGGCGGCACCCTCGAGGCTCACCATAAGAACATCACCAAGGATTTGTCGCGGACCCCTTCTTTGATTCCTTGACGAGCGTGGCGAAAGATCGACCAACCGCGTCCAGGCGGGGGAGGGTTGCATGAAGGTAGATGGTTCGATTCTGGTGGATGATCCGATGGATGCCGGTCCGCTGGCCCAGCGCCTTCAGGCTGCGGGCTATGCCGGGGGCTTTACGTTCGAGGGGCGGCACGATCCTTTTTTGCCGCTCTGTGTGGCGGCGGGAGAAACCGACGAACTTGAGCTGATGACCGCCATTGCGATTGCGTTCGCCCGCAATCCGATGACCTTGGCGAACACCGCCTACGATCTTCAGCTGCAGTCCAAGGGGCGGTTTATTCTCGGCCTGGGGTCTCAAATCAAGCCCCACATCGTGAAGCGTTTCAGTAGTCCATGGTCTCGCCCGGCCGCCCGCATGCGGGAGATGGTGCTTGCGATTCGCGCCATCTGGGCGCGGTGGCAAGAGGGAACGCCGCTCGAATTCGAGGGGGAGTTCTATACCCACACCTTGATGACCCCCGTCTTCGATCCAGGCCCGAATCCCTTTGGTTTGCCCCGAATCTTCCTGGCGGGTTTCGGGCCCAGGATGACCGAGGTCGCCGGAGAGGTCGGCGACGGTTTCTTCCTTCACCCCTTTCATACCGTGGACTCGGTGCGGCAAATCACCGAGCCTGCTTTGGCCAAAGGGCTGTCCGTCTCGGGGCGTAGCCGGAGCGACTTCGAAGTGTCCGCTCAGGTGATTTTGGCGGTGGGGGACACGGATGAGGAGCTTGAGAACACTCTGAACGGCGCCCGGGCTCAGATCTCCTTTTACGCCTCGACGCCGGCTTACCGAGGGGTGCTCGAGTGCCACGGCCTGGGTGACCTGCAGGAAGAGTTGAATCGAATGTCCAAGCAGGGGCGCTGGCTTGAGATGGCCGCGCGATTGCCGCTGGATCTGGTGGAGCGAATCGCCATTGTGGGTCCCCGGAGCCGTGTCGCTGATCGGGTCCGGGAACGATACGGCGAGTTTGCGGATCGAGTGAGTCTGGTGGCGCCTTTCTCGCCGGATGCGAGCGGTTGGTCGGATGTGATCGACGACCTTTCGGCCGGATCCTAGGGGCGCTTCTGCTGAAAGCCATTGGATCGCCCAAGCATCTTGGTCATTCCCGCGTGGCGAGGGAGCTCTGGGATCTGGAGAATCTGAGGGATGACAAAAAAGATTCGACAGGAGGAGTTGCCCGAACACGCCCTCGAAAATCGTCGCTACTGGGACGCGATGGCGGAAGACTGGGTGGCCGCGGGCGAGGCAGCGTGGCAGGCCTCGGAGCCCTTCTGGGGTATTTGGCGATATCCGGAGCGGGCGCTTGGTCTGCTCCCCGACGATATGTCGGGGATGAGGGCCATCGAGCTTGGTTGCGGGACAGCGTACGTATCAGCTTGGCTGGCTCGCCGGGGCGCAGAAGTGGTCGGGATCGACAATTCTGAAAAGCAGCTGGCTACAGCCACGCGGTTGGCCGCCGAGCATGATCTTCCCTTGACACTCCATCACGGCAACGCCGAAGTCGTTCCGTATCCGGATGAATCCTTCGATTTTGCCATCAGCGAATATGGGGCCGCTATTTGGTGTGATCCCCGGGTTTGGATCCCAGAGGCAAAGCGAATTCTCCGACCCGGCGGCGAGCTGGTCTTTCTCGGCCACTCTCCGCTGTCGGTGGTCTGCATGCCGCTCAGCGGCGAGCCTTGCGACGAGCGGCTTCACCGTAGCTATTTTGGTTTGCATCAGATCGACTGGCGGCACGACGAAGTCGATCCCGGGGGCATTGAGTTCAATCTTCCGTTCTCGGCGTGGCTTGAGCTCTTTCGAGACACCGGCCTCGAAGTCATGAATTTTCATGAATTGCAGGCGCCCAAAGGGAGCCCCGATCGATATCAGATCCCCGGATGGTGGGCTGAGTCTTGGCCGGCCGAGCAGGTGTGGCGGTTGAGACGAAATTCGTAGCGAAGCGTTCTCATGCTGACGCCGACGGGGTTCGAGCTGCGCCCGCTTAATTCGCCTTGAGAGATTTGCTCAGTGCGCGGTGGGGAATGCCTGCTTCTTCAAAAATCGCCCCTTCGGCCTGATAACCGAGCCCAAGATAGAAGGGAAGGGCGGTGAGCTGGGCGTTGAGCATGAGGCAAGTGAGGCCCTGCTGGCGGGCCCAGCCCTCGATCGCCTCCATCAGGGCCCGTCCCACGCCGCGGCGTCGATAGCCGGCCTCCACAGCGACGCGTTCGGCTTTGACGGCGTCGCCAAGGCGCCTGGCTCGCGCGGTTCCGACCGGACCGTCTGCCGAGAGCGCCAGCCAATGGGTGGCAGCGGGATCGTGACGGTCTTCCTCAAGCTCAGGGGGTACGCCTTGCTCCTCGACAAAGACGCGGGTTCGGATCTCGAGACAGGTGGCGAATTCGGCTTGGCCCGCGATGACGACGCGAACGGTTGCCGATTGTGTGTGTCGATTCATCTCGATCAGCGTAGGGCGGAGCGAGCCGTTCGTCGCGGCGTCGCGAGCCCGGATCCCGCGGGGTCGGGCTGAGGAGTGGGCGAGTCGAGGGTTTGGCGCCGGTGTCTTGGCGGGAGATGGACCCGGGCGTTTCGCCGGAAACCGGCGGGGTGATACCTTGGGGCCTCGTTTCTCCCTGATCGAGGGCTCGTTCTTGCGGCGTCTACGTATTCTAGTGCTTCTGCTCTTTATTCTCGCGGCCGCGGGAGGCGTGGGTCTGATCTGGCAAGGCCGCACTGTGGGTCAGGCGGAACGTGTCCGATCGGCTCCCATTGCCGATGTCTCGTCGGAGCGGCTCACGACGGGCGGAAGTGTTGTGGGGGTGGCTGTTTCAGAGGAGTCGCACGCGTGGTTCGGTATTCCCTATGCGGAGCCGCCGGTTGGTGTGAAACGATGGCGTGCTCCGACGCGCCCCGTGCCTTCGACGGATACTTTGGATGCACTGCAACGGAGGCCCGGCTGCATTGAAAGCAACAGTCGGGATACGGTGGATGGCGAGCAATCGCTGATTCGGGGATCCGAAGACTGTCTTTACCTCAATGTTTGGGCCCCCCGTTTCGAACCCGAAACCGTTCCGAAAGGCGCCGATCGCCTGCCAGTGATGGTCTGGGTCCACGGGGGGCAAGGCGCTTTGGGGTTTGGGGGGCCTCTCTATGACGCATCTCTTCTGGCAAGTCGACATCGGTTGATCGTCATCAGCGTGGACTACCGTTTGGGGCCGCTCGGCGCCTTCGCACACCCCTCTTTGCTGAATGAGGTGGGTGGCTCACAGAGTGAGTTTGAGCCCTCAGGCCATTTCGGTTTGCTCGACCTGATTGCGGCCCTGCAATGGGTCCGAGAGAACGTGGAAGTATTTGGGGGCGACCCGGAGTCCGTGACCTTGGCGGGTGCCTCATCGGGGGGGTCTCAGGTCCTGTCCCTTATGGTGGCCCCCCCCGCCCAGGGTTTGTTCCAACGAGCCATTGTACAGAGTGGATCGGCGAGAACGCGCTCGCTCGCTCAGGCCGTCCATTACCGCGATGCGGCCGAAGCCGGCGAGGTCACGAGCGCGCGCGAGATTGTTCTGCGTCTTTTGATGGCGGATGGTACGGCCCCGGATCGAGATCGGGCGCGGTATTTCGCCGATGGGCTTTCCCCTGAAGCCACAGCCGACTACTTGCGAAATCAATCGCCGGAAGATCTCTTCCGTGCGTATCTCGATCCCTCTGGAGGTCAGTTGCTTGATTTCTCGGGTGCTTTTCGGGACGGAGTTTTGGTGCCGGATGGGGGAATCGGAGAGGCGCTCGCTGATCTCGCCCCGGGTGAATCCATTCCGTTGCTGGTGGGTAGTAATCGGGACGAGGCCAAGTTGGGTCTGATGCAGGATCCGGCTCAGGTTCGGCGCACCTTAGATGTCTTTTTACGCGTTCGACGTCCCGACCAATATGAAGTTCTCTCCGCGATCCAGACCGCCTTGGGAAGGATGGAAGATGTTGAAGGGGTCGCGGATCGGATCGCTGCTCGGAACGGAGCGCCGGTGTACGTCTATCGGTTTGATTGGGATGAGGAGCCGTTCTACTTAGGGGCCGATCTTGAATTGCTCCTAGGCGCCGCGCACGGTGTCGAATTGCCTTTTGTTTTCGGTCAATTTCAATTCGATCAGGAGACCGCGGCCCGACTTCTTTTTAATGAGGAAAATGCGCCCGGCCGCCGTTTCGTGTCGGATTCGATGATGTCCTATTGGGCTGAATTTGCGTATCGCGGGGCCCCCGGTCGAGGGCGGGCCCGCGCGCTTCCGCTGTGGGAGCCTTGGTCCCTGGACCCGAAGGAGAAATGGTTCATGGTTTTTGATACGCCCGAAAGTGGGGGCATCCGGATGAGCTCCGATCGAACCGATGAGCGGGGGATCTTTGCCCTTTGGTCGGAGGGCACAGCCGGTTGGGCGGTCGCCGACCGCTGCGAAGTCTTCGATAAACTGCTTCAATCCGGGCCCATCGGAGGCCTGTCGGAAATCGACGTCCCCTGTGTGGAGAATTTGAAGACTTCGGACGGAGGGGTGAAGCGTTGAGATCCCTTCTCTCTGGGTGTTTTGGGCCGGAATCCAGAAGTCGGGAAGGAAATCATGAGTCGATCTGATGTTCTCGAGCGGCTCTTTGGCGTCATCGAGGCCCGGAAGGCCGAGCGGCCTGCGGGAAGCTACGTGGTGCAGTTGCTTGACGGCGGTGTCGAAGCGGTTGCCGCCAAGGTCATCGAAGAGTCACATGAAGTCATCGAGGCGGCCGGTCTGAATGATCCAGAGGAGCTGGCCCGGGAAGTCGCCGATCTTGTCTTCCACCTCTGGGTCCTTCTCGCGGAGCGCGGCGTCAATCCGTCCGCGGTGTATGAGGTATTGGAAGGCCGTTTCGGTATCGGCGGGTTGGTGGAGAAAGCTTCGAGAGGGCCCGAGAATGAGTAGTGAAACAAACGTCGGAGACCGATTGCAAATCGCCATCCCCTCCAAAGGTCGTTTGCAGGAAGGTGCCATCGAGCTCTTGCGAGCGGCCGGGCTGCGTTTTCGCGTCTCGGGTCGCCGATTGTTTGCTGATTGCAGCGAAAGCGGAACTCGAATTATTTTCTGTAACACCGCGGACATTCCGGTCCTTGTCGAGCGGGGTGTCGTCGACCTTGGAATCACCGGGAGTGATCAGGTCCAAGAGAAGCGGGTCCGCGTTGAGCGGCATCGAAGCCTGGGGTTTGGTCGCTGTCATTTAGCAGTCGCCGTTCACAAGGACGCTTCGTATTCGCATGTTCGTGATCTTCGGGGGAAGGTGATCGGAGCCAAGTTTGTCCGCCTGGCCGAGGATTGGCTCAAAGATCAGGGCGTTGAAGACGCGCAGGTGATTGAGTTGCAGGGGGCAGTCGAGGTGATGGTTCTACTTGGCCTTGTGGATGCCATTGTGGAAATTGTCGAGACCGGCAGCAGTCTGGTCGAGAATGACCTCGTCGAATTGGACAGGGTTTTAGACGCCGAGGCGATTTTGATTGGTCATGACCCCGCCCGAAATTCAAGGCTTTGCGAGCGTCTCCTTCGCAGAATTGACGGTGTGTTGGCTGCTCGGCGTTATTCGTTGTTGGAGTACAACTGTCCGCGCGATTCAATCGAGGAAGCGAGTCGGGTTACGCCCGGCTTTTCATCTCCGACGGTTCAACCTCTGGGGGACACGGGGTGGCTCTCGGTGAAAGTCATGGTTGAGAAAGAGACTGTCCACGGTGTTGTCGATGCGTTGGAGTCCATTGGCTGTGTGGCCATCCTAGAGACCGATCTGAGGTCGGCTCGCCTCTAGCGTTCCGAAACTTTGGGGGAATAGGGTCTTTTGGCGAGTCACTCCCCCGACGTCTAAGCTCTGGCGCTGGCTGGATCAATTAACAGATTGTCCGGCGCATGATTATTCTTTCAGACAATGAGGAGCCCTTCCGATGAATCGCAGAGGTAAAACGATCCTTTCCACGGTCCGCTTCGGTCTGGGGCGCAGTGTTTTGGCGATGGTCTCTGTCGGTGTCGCTCTATTTTTGATGGGTATGGCCGAGGTTTACGCCGATTCCAACGCGGATTCCGCCGGAGATGCCAAGTCCGAGGCGAAGGCTTCGTCAGCGGATCCCATGAGGGCGATGCTTGAGGAGAGAATGTCTGAGATTCCCTCCGGAGAAGAGGGCGTGAACCGGCTTCTTTCCGAACTCACGAAAGAGGTGGCTCTGAGTGAGCAACAGCAAAAAGAAATTCGTCCCATCTTTGAAAAGATGGTCGCGACGATGCAAGCATCTAAGGAGCGCTTTGAAGCGGGCACTCTGAGCCCGATGGGCGTCGGGATGCAGGTTCAAATGGCTGCCCGGAAGGCGGCGAAGCAGGTCGAGACCCATCTGGACGAAGAGCAGAAAGTGAAATACGCCGCAATTTTGCAAGCGCAGCGTCAGCAAATGATGAAGGCGATGCAAAAGGCGAGAGCCGCAGCGGCTGCCCAGTAGTTTCGGGCTCAGGTCAGCGGGGGGGTGGCTCTTTTGAGGTCAGCAGGTGCTCGGGCACCGGGACCTCGAGCACTCGAGGCCTATAAATGCTCATCTCGCGTTGAAGCTTCTTGAGGGTGGCGAGTGGATCTTTTTCGACCACGGCAAAGAGGTTGCAGACGTAGCTGATGATAAGGCGATGGTCGGCTTCAAAACCAGGATGCTCCTTCGCGGCGTAGCACGCCAAGTCTGGATCCGTTGGGCGCGTCCGTTCGGGGATCCGAGCGAGGGGGAACCGGGGCGACCAGGGGCCCTCAGGGCCGGGCGCGGAGCGGAGATAGATTTGGCCGGAGGGTCGAGCCGGCCCACCCCCGTCATTGTTGACCTGGATGGGCGCTCCGTAGACCGCGATCCATTGATGGGCTGGGTCGAACTCGGGATGGAAACTCACGCTCATCTCTGTCGACCGATCAGGCATCAGGACGCGCGCGCGATCAGGATTGAATCCGTTTTCCCAATGCCCCTGTTGATTCAGCGTTTGAATCGCGGGTTCCAATTCTTGGGTGAAGGTCCTCAAGGCGGAAAGCGGAAGTCGGCTGAGGAAGCGACTTCGACCGCCCGACGGGTCATTGCGATAGCTGAAGAGCAGGACGTTGTTCCCGGCCAAGTGTGTGGCCGCACCGGGGATCGCCTTGGACCCGCTGGAGAGAGGCTGTGCTTTCCAATGCCATTGAGCGGGAGAATGGGTGGGGTTGTCGACCTCGATCAATGATGTGCCGAGAAGTCGAAAGGGGAGGCGCAAGGGGCCGTCAGGCGGAGCAGCCGTGACGCGAAGCATGGCGATGAAAAGCTTGCCGTGATGGAGGAAGCCGTCGAGTGGCCACCAAAACTCGTTTTCGGCGGAGGGTCGGAAGAAAGCCTGAGGCGTGCCGTCGTTGGAATCGTTCCAAGCGTAGTCGATGGTAAAAGTTCCATCGACGCATCTTGAAATGGCGATTGAGTTGTGGACGAGAGCGCTGTTGCGTCGATCCGAGTTCGCTCCAGCGTTTGAGGTTTGGATGAAACTGTCACCAAAGAGCCAGAGGGTTCTCCGTTCAGGGGCGGTTCCGCCGGGCAGGGAGATCGAATAGGCTGCATCGCCTCCTTGCCAGCCTTCTTTGTCGGCAAAGTCTGGGACGCAGCGGCTCAGGTCTTCAGGCGGATGGGATACGCACCCTGCGAGCAGCGCCGTGCCAAGGCAGGTTGCCGCAATGAGGCCGACTCGAACGTGAATCACCCGGTTCATGAAGAGCTAGCCAGGCTCGTTTTCTGAACCGGGTCGATGCCGGACCAATCCTCGATAGGCCTGGAGTGCGGTGCGTCCGCCGTGAACGGCGCCGAACACCTCCCGTGCAATGGGCATCTCAAGGTCATACTGATCGGCTAATTGCATCACAACGCGGCAGGTCTTGACGCCCTCGGCGACCATATGCATCTCGTCAATAATTTCGGAAATTTTGCGGCCCTGTCCCAGTTGGACACCTACGTGACGATTCCGGCTGCGTGCGCTCATGCAAGTCGCAAGGAGATCTCCCATTCCCGCGAGGCCAGAAAAAGTTCTTGGATGGCCGCCCATGGCAACCCCAAGGCGGGTGAGCTCCGCGAGGCCTCGGGTGATGACGGCAGCCTGGGTGTTGTCACCAACACCGACGCCTGCCCCCATGCCGGCCGCGATGGCAATTACATTTTTGAGAGCCCCAGCGATCTCGCACCCGGTGACATCATCGTTTGTGTAGACTCGAAATAGTCCCGAGCGAAAGACGTCTTGTATCTGGCTCGCGATCTTCTCGTCTTCCATGGCGATGACGCTGGCAGCCGCCTGTCCGCCCATGATTTCTCCAGCGAGATTGGGCCCCGTAAGGACACCCGCTGGATGACCGGGGAGAATCTCTTGAATGATTTCAGTCATTCGGAGCTGTGAATTCTCTTCCAACCCTTTCGCAAGGCTAATCACGGGAACCCACGGCCGGATTGATCGGCTCGCTTCCGCCAAGACGGAGCGAAAGCCGTGGGAAGGAATGCCCATGACAACGACATCGGCTTCGCCCACAGCCTCACCCATGTCGTGGGTGGCTTTCAGATCTTCCGGGAGTCGGATGTCGGTCAGGTAGCGTCGGTTGGTGTGCGCCTCGGTGATTTCGCGGGCCAAGTCGGGATTTCTGGCCCACAGTCGAGTGGTCGTATTGTGGCTTGCGAGAGAAGCGACGGTGGTTCCCCAGGAACCTGCCCCCAAGACGGCGACCCGCAAGCGCATACTTTACTCCCCTTGAAGCAGTCCGTTTCTTCGGATGATTGGGTCGCCCCCGAAGCGACTTTATTTGAGCGGCCGGTTGAGACCCGTTCTAGGCGCCAAAGCCCGTATCCGGACGATAGCCAAAACGTCGCACTTCAGGATACACAGCAAGAGGTGCGCCGTTTTGCTTGCTCGGTACACTCGACGACGGCTAAACGATGACTGATCACGCCTCTGCCATACGCCATCTGCGCGACTATGTAGCGATTCCGTCGGTTAACCCGATGGGTCGCGTAGACATTCCCTCGGATTGGATCGGGGAAACCCGTCTCGCCGAATTTCTCTATGCGCAAATTCGTCAACTCGGCGTGGATGCTGAGTTAGTGGGGCAGGGGCAGCGCCAAAGCGTGATCGCAGAACTTCGTTCGAGCGATCCCTCTGCGGAGACGGTCTTGGTGGCTTCGCATATCGATACCGTGCCCGTAGATGGGATGAAGATTGATCCCTTCGATCCCAAAATCGATCAAGATCGTTTGTACGGAAGAGGGAGCTGTGACACGAAGGCCGGGATGGCGTCGTTGATGGCTGCTTGCGAGCAGGTACTCGAACGGGGTTGTCTGCGTCGAAATCTGATCTTAGTCGGCGAAGCCGACGAAGAGCTCGGTAGCCTCGGTGTTCGGGATGTTTTGGCTCAGTTGGAAACTCGCCGGCCTGACTGGGTCCTCGCCACCGAGCCGACTGGGCTCGAGGTGGTCCATGCCCACAAGGGGGTTGTTCATGTTCGCTTAGAGGCCGCGGGAAGGGCCTGCCACGCGTCCGACCCCTCTGCCGGGCGAAACGCAGTCGTGGATTTAGCGAGAGCGACGCTGGCTCTTGAGGGCCTCGCCCATTCGTTGGCTGAGCAGGTCCACCCGCTTCTCGGGTCTGCCACGCTTTCGGTGGGCCAGTTCGAGGGCGGAGCCGCTCCCAATGTCGTTCCCGACCATGCGGAACTGATCGCCGACCGTCGAATCCTGCCGGGAGAGACGGTGGAGGATGTGGCCCATCAAATACAGGCGGCCCTCAGGAGGGCCGGAGTCGAGGAGGAGGTTCGGATTGTGTCCTGCCAGCGGGAGAAGCCTGCATTGGGCACCCCCGCGGATCATCCCTGCGTCCAGACGTGTCGACAGGCCCTTAAGAGTGCCTCGGTCTGCGATGCGGTGGGCACTGTGGCGTTCGGAACGGATGCCGGCGTATTCGAGGTGGATGCGGGGTGGCCCGGGGTCGTGATGGGGCCCGGCTCAATCGAGCAGGCCCATACGAATTCCGAGTATGTTGAAATCGACCAGGTGGAAGCGATGGCTCGCTTCTTTGTGTCCCTTCTCTCCGGAGACCCCCTCAAGTCCTGATCTCACCGGGCCGATTCCTCAAGGGGGCCATGCGGGCCTGCTTCGACACGGTGCTGGAGGGATGTTTTGATTTCGAGATCGCGAAGCGACCGTTTGGCGAGTGAGCCTGGGAAGCGTTCTGGGCTGGAGGCGCCCGCTGGGGTTCAAGGGGTTGTCGAGCCCGGCTTTAAAGGCGTGAAGCGGCAGTTCTTAAAGATCTTGAAACGCGAGCCCAGGGGCGGAGGGGCCCTGTGTATCTATCACCATGGGCGATGTGTTGTGGATTTGCAGGGCGGTGTCCGGAATGCTGCTTTCGAGCCTTGGGCCCCGGAAACCCTCGTTCTTTCCTATTCAACGGGTAAAGGTGTCCTGGCCAGTCTTCTGCATATTCTCGTCGACCAAGGGGTCCTCGATTACGAGGACCGTGTATCCGATCACTGGCCGGACTTCGCTCAGAATGGCAAAGAGTCGATTACGGTTCGACATTTGCTTTGTCACGAAGCCGGCCTCTACCGAATCGGAGACCTTGTCGAGAGTGCTGGCGATATGCTGGATTGGGACCGAATGGTCAGTCTGCTCGCTCGAAGCGAACCGGTTCATCCGCCCGGAGCTGATCATGGCTATCATGGTTTGAGCTATGGATGGCTGATCGGGGAATTGTTGCAGCGCGCGACAGGTTGGCCCCTCGATCGATTGGTTTGTCGTTACATCTCCGACCCCCTGGGTCTTAATGACTTCTTTTTTGGCTTGCCTCCGTCAGAGGATGCCCGTCGGGCCGACCTTGTCTCGGGGAGAGTCGACCCAAACTCGGTCGAGACGTCCCGATTGGCCATGCGACTGGGACTCTCAGGCTCTTCAGCGGTGCACGCTTCCCAGTCAAAGGACGATCTTCGGGCGGCCTTGTGGCCACAGGGAATGGAGAATTTTGATCTCAATGCTCCGGCGTTGCGTCGGGCCGTGATGCCCTCCTTTAATGGCATGTTTACCGCCCGGGGCCTCGCGCGGCTTTATTCGGCTCTCGCCGAGGGCGGAGCGTTGGACGGTGTTCGCCTTCTTTCCCCTTCCGCCATTGGAAGGGCCACTGAAATTCAGAACCAAGGACCCGGTCGTGTTTTACCGCAGCCGATGGATTGGAGGCTGGGATATCACGGGATTCCCTCTGCGCGTGGTGACGGCGAGGCGGCCTTTGGCCATTTCGGACTGGGCGGCTCGGGTGCTCTCGCGGACCCTCGGCGACGACTGTCGCTCGCTTTCGTGATCAATACGGGTGTCACGGGTTCTCTGGTTGATTCACGGATGATTCGGCTAATGCAATCTGCCTTTCAGAGTGTAGATCGAATGGAACGACATGAGTGTGATCTCAGTGGCCGACATTTACCCGAATTGGAATCCACTGGTTGAAGGCTGCGTCGAGTTGCCCCTCTTGCTTCCACTCGCTGATCAACGTGTCGATTTTTTTCTTGAGTTCAAGTTGCTGCGGAGCAACGGCCCAAGCTAAGAACTCTTGGTTGAGGGGTCGAAAGAGTCCGATCAAATCGCCACCGCCCGGTTCTGCGGTGATGTGCCAGATGGTCGGCGCATCGTGAACGATGAAGTCGACCTCGCCCAGACGCAATCCATCGACCAGCCCTGCGGTGTGGTCAAAGGATACGATCTGCGCTGCCGGAAATCGATCGGCGACGAGGGTTTCTCCCGTGGTGCCTTTTCCGACGCCGATGCGTGTGCCCGGGGCCTTCATCGATCGCGGGTCAGATCGCTGCTGGAGGTCGGACCACCGGATCGCGACCAGTTGCCCGACGTCCATGTAGGGCGATGTGAATAAGATGCTCTCCGCGCGCTCTTCCGTGATCGACATGCCAGACATAATGATGTCAATCTGATTGGCCTCGAGGGCTGGGATGAGGTCTGGCCATTTCAGTTGGACCCATTGAGGTTCCCGCTTCAGGCTTTTTGAGAGCATCTGCCCCAGGGTGATCTCGATACCCGCCAGTTCGCCGTTTTGGAGGAAGACCATTGGGGGCGCGTCGGGGCTGAGTCCGATGCGGAGGGTTTTTCGAGGTGATGAGTGGAGGCAGCCCCCGGCCAAAGCGATCAAGAGAGTGAACGCGGTGATTGTCCGGGCGAGATGGAGCAAGGATGAGCGAGAGGGCACGTGTCGACGCTCCTTCTGTCGGATAAGACGTCAGGGTGTCAAATGTAGGCCGACGGCGCTGCCTTTTGCGAGGGCCGGTGGGCAGGAGGCCTCATTTTTTCGCCTTCGAGGTCGGCTCCGCTTGCAGAGCCAGTCCGGTCTTCTTATTTTTGGCCGCCGGCCCCGGGGCCCGAGGGAGTATCGATGTGAGCAGTGATCAGCCGGAAGTTGTTTCTCGAACCGATTATCGCGTCTCAGGCTTTGCCATCGATAGGGTGGATCTCGATTTTGTGCTCGGCGACAGCGAGACCCTGGTTTCGGCCCGGATGGAGGTTCGGCGCGAGCCGTCATCGAAGAGCGGTCGGGCTCCGCTGGTGCTCGACGGCGAGGATTTGGAAACACTCGAGGTCCGGATGGACGGGTTGACGCTCTCGGCTCCTCAGTGCCAGATCAGTGAATCCGAGTTGACGATTCAGAATCCCCCTGAGCGATTCGTTCTGGAGACCCGAGTGCGGATTCGACCCGAGCAGAATACTGCGCTCTCTGGTCTGTACTGCACCAGTGGAAACTTTTGCACCCAATGCGAAGCAATGGGTTTTCGGAGGATTACGTGGTTTCTTGATCGGCCTGATGTCATGGCCCGGTACACCACGACGATCACGGGAGACCGTGAGCGATGTCCCGTGATGCTTTCCAATGGGAATCGAGTCTCCGAAGAAGATCTTGGGGATGGGCGACACCGGGTTCGGTGGGAGGACCCATTCCCGAAGCCCAGCTATCTCTTTGCCTTGGTGGCTGGCGATCTGGTCTGCCATCGGGGCGAGTACGTCACGATGAGTGGCCGAAGCGTTCAGCTCGAAATTTGGGTGGAGCCTCAGAACGGCGACCGCTGTGACCATGCTCTTCAGTCCTTGAAGCGCTCGATGGCATGGGATGAGCAACGGTTCGGCCTTGAGTACGACCTCGATATCTACATGATTGTCGCAGTGAATGATTTCAATATGGGGGCAATGGAAAATAAAGGTCTGAACGTCTTCAACTCGAAGTACGTTTTGGCTCTTCCAGAGACTGCCACCGATGACGATTATGAAGCCATCGAGAGGGTGATTGGACACGAGTACTTCCATAATTGGACAGGCAACCGTGTGACCTGTCGTGATTGGTTTCAGTTGACCCTGAAGGAAGGCCTGACCGTCTTCCGAGACCAGCAGTTCGGCGCCGATATGACTTCGGCTCCTGTGGTACGGATCGATGAGGTGAAGCTATTGCGCGCGGCGCAAATGACCGAAGATGCAGGTCCCATGGCGCACCCGATTCGACCCGATTCCTATATTTCGATGGATAACTTCTATACGGCTACGGTTTACAACAAGGGAGCCGAGGTCGTTCGGATGTACCAGACCCTCTTGGGCGCGGGCGGTTTTCGACGCGGTATGGATCTGTATTTTGAGCGCCATGATGGCCAGGCCGTGACCTGTGACGATTTTCGGTCCGCGATGGCCGATGCCAACGACCGAGACTTCGATCAATTTGCTCGTTGGTACGGGCAGCCGGGGACGCCTTTGGTCGAGGGTTGGGACGAATTCGATGCGGAGTCGGGTCGCTATACGCTGCATTTGCGGCAGAGCATGCCGAAGACGGGCTACGACGTCGTGGACGGCGCCGAATTTTTGCCCCTCCATATTCCGATTGGCTTGGGGCTTTTGGGCCAAAACGGCGAAGGCTCCCTCGCCCGGCTCGAACAGGAGACTGCGCCCTTCTCGGGGCCAAGTTCGATCGTCGAATTGACGGAACTTGAGCAAAGTTTTCATTTTTTGGACTGTGAGTCGCGACCTGTGCCTTCGGTCTTACGCGAGTTTTCGGCACCGGTTCGGCTGCGGATGGAGCGCTCAAGATCCGACCTCGCTTTTTTGATGTCCCATGACGGGGATGCCTTCAACCGTTGGGACGCAGGCCAAGAGCTAGCGCAGCGTGTTCTGCTTGAGTTGGCGGAGCGGTCTAGGGCAGGGGATTCGCTTGAAGTGGATGGAAATTTTTCAGAAGCCTGGGGCCGCGTACTCGGAAATGAGGAACTGGATGGCTCTCTGCGTGCTTTGGCCCTGATGCTTCCAGCGGAAAAAGTCGTGGGGCAGGAAATGGAGACGATTGATCCGGAAGCGTTGTTTGTTGCGCGCGAGTTCCTTCGGCGGCATTTGGGGGCTGTGCACGCCGAGGTGCTCCAAAGGGTCTATCAACAAGCGTCGGGAGCGCACGCGTATTCGAACGATAAAGCCTCGATTGATCAGCGACGACTCAAGAATACAACGCTGGCGTATTTGGTGGCCGGGGAAGTGCCCGGCGCGATTCACTGGGCATCGCAACAGTTTTCTTCGGCAGACAATATGACCGATGCGCAAGCGGCGTTGATGATTCTTTGTGACGTGGACACGCCGGAAACGGAGGAAGCGCTGGCTCAGTTTTATGTTCGCTGGCGCGAGGACCCCTTGGTTCTCGACAAATGGTTTGCCCTTCAAGCGGCCTCTCGACGTCCGGACACACCGGATCGAGTCGAATCACTCTGCAGGCACGAGGATTGGAGCCTTCGTAATCCGAATCGGGTGAGGGCTCTGCTGGGCACTTTTTGCGCGGGGAATCAGGTTTATTTTCATCAAGCGTCCGGGAGAGGCTACAGGCTCCTAGGCGACATGGTTCGGCAGCTTGACCCGCTGAACCCTCAGGTGGCGGCTCGGATGGTGTCAATCTTTAACCCCTGGCGCCGGTATGATGAAGAGCGTCAATCGTTGATGCGAAAAGAGCTGGAAGGGGTCCGGGATGCGCCCGGACTTTCGAAAGATGTTTTTGAGATTGTGAACCGCGCGCTCGCGGAGTCGTAATCCAACAGGTCGAAAGGAAAATGCCATGGGGACACTGCACGAGTTCAGCTTGATGGATATTGATGGCCAGACCAGATCGTTGTCCGACTTTGATGGAAAAGTCGTCTTGATCGTCAACGTGGCTTCGAAATGCGGCTTGACGCCTCAATACGACGGATTGCAGCGTTTGTACGCCGAGTATCGGGATCAGGGCCTAGAAATCCTTGGCTTTCCGTGTAATCAGTTTGCGGGTCAGGAACCGGGAACTGAGGAGGAGATCAAGGACTTCTGCTCGGTTCAGTTTGGCGTGGAATTTCCAATGTTTGGGAAGGTGGAGGTCAACGGGGCCGGGCGCGAGCCGCTTTATCAATGGCTCACGGCTTCCACGGTGGGGCCTGAAGAATCCGGCGACGTGAAGTGGAACTTCGGCAAGTTTTTGGTCGGTAAGGATGGAGAGCTGCTGGGGCGGTTTGATCCCTCGGTTGAGCCAGGCTCAGAGGACCTGACTGCGGCCATTCAGCAGGCATTGGCCTCGAACTAAGGTCCGGCGAGCTCGGCAGGGGTCCCGATCAATATTTGGAGTCCGACCACGCTTCGCGCTATCCCTCTGCGCGCCGCGCGGTGCCATTGGAACTCAGTGGAACCGGCTTGGGGTCAGAAACGGAGCGTCATGATGGCGGGCGAA